>CAJOMU010000017.1:22926-119601 GCA_905235735.1 uncultured Synergistales bacterium | reverse complement strand
CAAGCGATAAGGCAGTAGAGGCGGAACTTGAGAAGGCATCACTTGAGGCACTGAAGGCATTAGTAGCAGAGAAGGGCCTCAAGGACGAAGCACAGAAGGTA
This sequence comes from uncultured Synergistales bacterium, assembly GCA_905235735.1. Taxonomy (GTDB): domain Bacteria; phylum Synergistota; class Synergistia; order Synergistales; family Aminobacteriaceae; genus JAFUXM01. Next base: position 119,500 of record CAJOMU010000017.1, on the reverse strand, counting down.
TTCGCTGATGCAGCGGCAAAGGTAGCAGATGCACACGGTTTCACTCTCGGCGAAATGGAAGAAATCTCGCCGGAAGAAATGAAAGCGGTTGCGGGCGGCGATTCCTGGTGGGATTACTACAAATGTCTTTTGGGGAATTTTGGATTTTGAGACTGAAATGTATTGAACTGTTGCTCTTTCGGTGGCAGCAGCTTTTTCTCAACAGGAAACAAATAGGGAGGTAAACAGTATGTCAGATAGCAAGAAGTTTTTCGAGTTAGTAACGTCAGACAAGGCAGTACAGGCGGAGCTTGAGAAAGCATCATTTGAGGGACTGAAGGCATTAGTAGCGGAGAAGGGACTCAATAACGAAGCACAGAAGGCACTCGCTGATGCAGCGGCAAAGGTAGCAGATGCACACGGTTTCACTCTCGGCAGAGTGGATGAAATCTTCCCCGAAGACATGAAAACGGTTGCGGGCGGCGAGTCCTGGTGGGAAATATACAAACGTCTTTTGGAGAGTTTGGGAGCGTGAAATCAAAGTGTATTACAGACTGAAAGATAAATATTTGCTTCGAGGCTGGGAAAAGCTCCCGTATGCAATAGTAGACAGCACAACAGGCACGGCAAATTTCCTTATGCCGAAACAGATGCAGGCAGTGGAACTCTGCGGAGGTTCAATTGATTTGTCTTCTTCATTCATACCTGATGACCTGAAGCATGAAGTCTCAGAAATGGAGAATCGCGGTTACATCGAGCAATGCAGACAAGGCGAGGGACTGAAACCGAATCAGGAATACAGGAAATATCCATCGAGATATATAAGTTCGGTTCAATGGTCAGTAACGGGAAAATGCAATTACAGATGCAAGCACTGTTACATGTCAGCACCTGATGTGAATGCGCACCAGATTTCACATGAAGAAGCGATGAATATAATTGACCAGTTAGCGGAATGCGGAGTTATGCAGGTTCAGCTTACAGGAGGAGAGCCGTTAATCCGCGAAGATTTTCTTGAACTTGTAGATGCATTAACCGAACGTGGAATATTAGTTACGCAGATATATTCCAACGGGGCATTAGTGAACAAAAAGTTTCTCACTGAACTTCAGAATCGCAATCTTCATCCTCTCTTCCTGATGAGCTATGACGGTGTAGACGGCTGGCATGACTGGTTACGGGGAGTAAACGGAGCAGAAGAACTTGTGAACCGTGCGTTTGCTTTATGCCGTGATATGGGATTTAATGTTTTGTCGAACATGACGCTTCACGAAGGGAATCTGCACACATTGAGAGCGAGTATCAATCATCTTGCGGAACTCGGAGTTGTGCAGGTGAAGACGGCCTTTGCGAGTAACTTGGGAGAATGGAAGAAGACGCAGGGAAAAGTATCACTCAAAGATGTATTTCAGGCGTACTTAGACTATATACCACACTGGTATGAAGACGGAATGCCTATAAGTATATTCTTCACATCATTCTTCATTGCGAATCCGAATGAACCCGACAAGTATACGATTATCGGCTACAACGATTCATATGATCCCGATGAAACTCTGTTATGCGGCCATGCGAGGAGCACTTCATATATTTCACCCGACGGAAGGCCAATGATGTGCGGATTGCTTGCAGGGATAAAGATGCAGGAAGAATACCCGACGATGTTCGAGAAGAAATTTTCTGAATGCATAGACAGGCCGGAATACATGAAGCTAATCGACATGAGAGCGAGTGATTTCCTGAAGGTGAACCGTAAGTGCGGAACATGCAGATTCACGAAGCATTGTTACGGAGGCTGCAGGGGAGTGGCACTCATAGATGATGAGAATAATCTTATGGGAACATCGTCAACGGTGTGTGAGATGTATTACGGAGGCTGGATAAAGAAGATAGTTGAGGCGGTGAAGAAAGCGAGACCGACTGCGATATGTCCTGTGAAAGATGAATCGTTATTGTGAAAAGGAAAAAAGTGAAGAAAAAAATTCCCCGCAGTTATGTTGTATTTCCGCAAAGCTACGGGGATATATTTTTATTTGCAGAAGAGTTTTAACACGATTGGCCAGATCACAATGATGTAGAACATTAAGCATGTCTCATAGAGCAATCTTCCGAGATGAGCATTAGTGAATCCAACGATAATGGGTTTAAGTCCGTAAATCATGAAAGCTAACGGAATTAAGCCAATCACAGACAGAATTACACCTTTAACGTTAAAGCCAGTCTCGGAGAAATTCACGAATTTTTTCTCAACGTATCTTGCGATAGCCAGCATGATAAGTCCGCCTACATCACCCCATGAATCAATAGTCATACTGTTAGGGTCAACGAGTAATTTCCCGTTAACGTAGTCCATTGGATATGATTTCAGGTTCACGTAAGCGAAAACAGCCAGTGCAATAATGATTTCAGCAATCAGAATCTTATTCTCACTTTCAGGTGAACGATCAATGATTTTGAACGTGTAATCAGCAATCCATATGCTCAGACATCCGAGAACGAGACCAGCAAGAACGTCCTGCGGAGTATGAACGCCGAGATAATTGCGAGAGAACATGACGGTTAGAATTGCGAGAATGAACAGCCAGCACAGCCATTTGATTTTTTTCGCGTAAATTGCAAGTCCTCCGTAAATAGGGACTGACATCATTGTATGTCCGCTTGGGAATGAATATCCTCCTGCTGTTTCTATTGCGTTGCCTGCCGGGATGATTCTTGCATCACGTACCCACGGACGATATACACAGGCTGTGAGTTTGACTGCGGCGTTAATGGTCTGTGCGATTCTCATTGCGAAGAATATGAACAGGCCGCTTCGTTTGTTCAGACACCAGTAAACGAATGCCGGCAGAAGAATGATATAGTGGGTACTGAAGAATGAAATTTCTTCCATGAAGGGCGTTAGAGCGTCATTGATTGAGATTCTGAAATCCTGAAGCCAGAGCAGATATGTTATGTCCATGATAAATTATTCTCCTTTCCTGAGTGCGTCATTCTTTGCAATTAAATCAATGAACACGAGATCTTCTTTGCCTGTATTCATGAGAGCATGAGCTTCACCAGCAACAGCGATAGTAACAGACTGAGGCCCTACGATAAATTCATTGCCTTCACTGTCAGTGAATGTGCCTGTACCTGAGAGAATGATATACGTATCTTCGTTGTCAGCATGTTTATGAAGTCCGATACTCTCGCCTGGTTTCAGTGTCATCAAACCAATCTCTTTTATTGCCTGATTCACATCAGCCTGTTCACGTCTGAATGCAAAGAGACCGTACAATGTTCCGATACCAGTACCGCCTGCATGTTCGACATTCTTAACGAAGAGTTTTTCTGCTGGGAAATACTGCGGTGTTGGATTTGCGGTTATGGCTTTGAGATCTGCGCCTGAATTCTTAGCGATGATGTCAAGGAACACTAAATCTTCATCATAGAGATTCGCTAATCCGTGAGCCTGTCCTGGTCTTGCTATGGTCATATCGCCTTCATGAACGACATATGCATTCCCGTTACCGTCAGTGAATATGCCATTGCCTGAGATAATCAGATAAGCGTCTTCATTGTCAGCGTGAGAATGAGTACCGATAAAGTCTCCTTTCTTGAGCGTCATGAATCCGATTTCCTTGATTGCGTCTTCATCACGAGCGTTGTCTCTGGTGAATGCAAACTCACCGTACAATGTGCCTTTACCGCCTGCAACATTTTCCTTGTTGAGTTCGGTTAATTCGCTTGCTGTGTAGCACTGTCCATGCTTGACTGGTTCCGCATATGAACATGAAACAATAAGCGCAATGATAAATAGTGAAGCAAAAAGTTTCCTCATAATTATTATTCCTCCTATGTAAGAAATTTCTGACATTATAGCAAGGCATGAAAAAAGCTCCCAGACTTTTACATCTGAGAGCTTCTGATTTTCTTTGATAAACTAGTCGCTCAAATCAAATTCTGTCTCACTCGTTACTACTGCTTTTGCACCCTTGATGCTTATCGGGACATTCCTGAAGATTGAACCGTTCGCTATCATGGTGTTCATGCAATTCTTGATTGTAGATGCGCTTGCTTCTGCATTCCCGTAATTGTAGCTGTAGTTTACCGTGTTACCTGACGCATTCCCAAAACTGAACACTATCTTTGTTCCTGCTGCCATTTCTATGCTCACCTCCTTTCTGTTAGTTTTGTTCCTGCTTCTCTCACTGACTATTCATCAATGAGTGTGCTGGTTCTGACTTCCTGAACACTGATGATACCTTTTGTGAGGCAAGGAGTTAAAGCGTCTGTGATTGCCATCACTTTTGAAGCATCATAACCTGTTGGATCAAGGCTTCCGAGACTTTGAGCTACAGTTTTGATATTGCCTGCTGAATCTCTGCCGTTGTTCAGGTTCATTCGTACTGCTATCTTGTCTAACTGTACCGTAACTGCCATTTTTGTTTCACCTCCTCTCTTTTTCGTTTACGTGTGATATTTTATCTCATTTTTGAATTATGTCAAGCATTTTCTTTCACGAAAAAATAACCCCCTGCTTTTTCACAGGAGGCCATGCATGAATACTAGCTTTACATCATCATGAATGCCAGAACGAATAATAATCCGAAAGCGAAAGTAACGAGACCATAAGCTAAACTCGAAGGAAGAAGACTGCTGATAGTATCGCCTTTTTCCTCATCATGATAATAACCGAAGTCCTTATCTTCAGGAGGACGTATGAATTTGATTCGCGAGGCATGAGAGAGCATTAATGATACAGGCCCAGCAGTTATGAGGTCAACCAGTCGTGCAAAGAGTGCGCCGATGAAAGGCAATATACTTCCGATAACGGGACGGAAGAACAGGTTTTCGATGTTGAGTTTTTCAGGCCACAGATCAATATATGTCTCACGCTTAATCAATACACGCCTGATGAACAGGAAGTATACGATTATTCCGATTGAGATTGAGATGAATGATCCTTCAAGGTTCTCAAAGGAGAAATAGTTCACTATGTGATGATGATCTTGGCCGTTCATGAATGATGCTCCCATTATGCTGATTGTGTCGCCTATGCTGTGAGTGAATATGCCTATCACTGGAAGAATGAGAGCTGAGAACATGAGTACAAATGAGTTATGCAATGATAGATAAATATCCTTCTGGTGCATGTCTGGTGATGGTTTCATGATGAATAACGCAACGAAGAGTTTAATGACGTATGCGGTAGTGAGACCGCCGGAGATTAAGAACAGCCATTCGCAGACTTTGAACATGAGAAGCTCAGATGATGCGCTCATGAATGATAATGTTCCAGCAGAACCGCGTGCAATATGTACGAGTTCATGAATATGTTCAACGATTGATTCATGTACGAGGGTCTTTCCGAGATAACCATTCCAGAAAGGTGCACCCATTAAACCCAAGCCTCCCATTATGAAAGCAAACATTAGAACAGGTTTCCCTTTTCCGAAGCCTTTAATGTCATTGAGATTCAGTTTGTGAGTATTCATGTGAACAACGCCTGCGCATAAGAACAGTACGAGCTTGATTAACGAATGCCCAATCATATATAACAGTGTTCCCCGAACTGCTAAGTCATTATTCACGCCTAAGAAGCACTGCATAGATACGCCCGTTAATATGAATCCTAGCTGACTCATTGATGAACATGCAAGAGTACGTTTGATGTTCACGCTGAAGACTGCGAGTACAGCACCGAGTACCATAGTAATCATGGCCAAGATCAGAAGCATAAATCCCCAGTATGAATCATGAAGGAAGATACCAGAACTCAGAACGAGAATTCCGAATAGACCCGACTTAGTGAGAAGACCTGAGAGCAATGCACTGCTAGGGGCTGGAGCTGCTGTGTGTGCTGTAGGAAGCCATATATGAGACGGAAAGATTGCGGCCTTTGCGGCGAATCCAACGAACACAAGAAATCCTGCGATATATAATGCATGTTTGTCTTCAGGTTTGAATTTCGCAAGTTCATCAATATCAAGTGTGCCTGCCTGAGCATAAAGCAATATTAATCCCGTGAGCGTAACCAGTCCTCCGATAATCGCAATTGCAAGATATGTTTGTGCGGCTCTCTGTGCTTCATGCGTCTCATCCTGGACGACCATAACGTATGAGAATAATGACATCATCTCGAAGAACATGAACGTTGTGTAGAGGTCAGCGGAGAGAAATACTCCCATGATTGAGCCAAAGGTCATTAGGACATAAAGATAATAGCGATTCCTGTTGTGATGATGATGAAGATATTCGCGTGAGAAGATTGTTGTTGCAAACCACATGAACGCAATGATTAATGCATAGATGAATCTGAATCCGTCGAGTTTAAGTTTCATTCCTAGACCACATACACCTGGAATGAAAAGCTCAGTTCCAATGAGACCATAGCATGAAATCACACATGCAAGTTCAATCAGGCATACGGCATCAGCGATATAATCACGAATAGTTCTGCTGTATCTCCCTGCAACATATGATATGCCTCCTCCGAACATGGGCAAAAGGATTAGAAACAGGAGCATATACTTTCCTCCTTTAAGTTTTAATGATTTATATGGATGAGGGTATTATAACAGGCAAGAATTGTGATGAAATACACTGTAAATGTCTCAATGGTGCTATAATTACAGCCAATCCAACATGAATTTTTATGAAAGGGGAAATTTATTCTCATGTCAACAATCGGATATTATGATCCCGAAAACTTCAAGAAAGTTTATCATGCTCAACCCCGCACCACAATTGAGACACTCTTTTACGGTAATAACGTTCATCATGTCTCTGACCTGAAGGAAGCATACACCCTCGCAAAGAATTCACCAGGCACAATCGAGTTAACCGGAATGCCAGTGTACAAACCCGAAGAGCAGGGTCTTCCTATGGGTGCAAATGTTCTTCTCTTCAATGACGGCGCAATCTTCGGACGCACAGCAGCAGCAAGACGTATCGTAGGCTATCCTGACGTAGACGTAACGAAGTACTGCAAGATAATCCGCGAGGCAGTCTTCAATATGCGCTACAGAAAACTCTATGAGGCAGACGCATATGTAGGTCTCGATGAGGATTTCATGACAGCCGCACATATAATCCTTCCAGAAGGTTACGAGAATAACCTGTACAACTGGATGATTAACTTCCAGTATGCAAATGAGGCATACAAGCCCAGATACGAGGCATCACGAAAGATTTCAGATCATGACGGAGATATATTCTTCGTAGCTGATCCTGATTGGCCGCACGGAGACGCAAAACTTCAGGAACAGTTCCCTCTCGGAATCGCATTCTTCTCACCTGAAGAAAACTGCGCAATCGTTCTCGGTCTTCGTTACTTCGGTGAACTCAAGAAGGGTACGCTAACACTAGCATGGGGAATCGCGGCACGTAACGGCTATGCTTCATGTCATGGTGGATTGAAGAGATACACGCTCAAGGACGGAAGCGGAAAGAAATTCGTTGTTGCGGCATTCGGACTTTCAGGTTCAGGGAAATCAACAATCACTCACGCAAAGCATGACGGGAAATATGATGTCATGGTTCTTCATGATGATGCATTTGTCGTAAACGTCAAGGATAAGTACGCGATTGCACTTGAACCGACATATTTCGATAAGGTTGCAGATTACCCAATCGGATGCCCGGATAACAAGTACATTCTGACACTTCAGAACTGCGGATGTGTGAAGACGAAAGACGGAAAATTAATCGCCGTAACTGAGGACATCAGAAACGGAAACGGAAGAGCAATCAAATCACGTCTCTGGTCTCCGAACAGAGTAGACAGAATCGGTGAGCCTCTTAACGCAATATTCTGGCTCATGAGAGACCCAACACTGCCTCCTGTACTGAAGCTCGAAGGCCCATCACTTGCATCAGTACTCGGTGCAACACTCGCGACAAAGAGAACAAGTGCAGAGAACTTAGCACCAGGCGTTGACCCTGACGCATTAGTCTGCGAGCCTTATGCGAACCCATTCAGAACATACCCGTTAGGAATGGACTATGAGAGATTCAAACAGCTCATCTCAGACGGAGTTGACTGCTACATCCTGAACACCGGCAACTTCATGGGCAAGGCTGTAGGCAAAGAAAATACGCTGATGGTCATCGAGAAAATCGTTGAGGGTAAAGCAGAATGGGTTCCGTTCGGAAAACTTTCAGGCATCAAGACAATGGTAGTACCCGGATATGAGGCAGACCTGAAGAACGATGAGTATCGTACACAGCTCAAGAAGAGATTCCAGGACAGATTGAACTTCATCAAGTCAAGAGAGACTGAAAGAGGCGGAATCGATAAGCTGCCTGCTGATGCACGTGAGGCAGTCGAGAAATTGATCGCAGAGATTGGATAACCTTCTTTTCTTTAATTTAGTTCAACGGCTTCCTTCTTTCCTTTTAGATTGAGGGAAGCCGCTTTTTTGTGCTTAATCGAAATCTAGCTTATTTGGTTTTGCTGAATGAGCAGTAATGTAATCTGTGAAGTCCGAAATTCTTTCCTCACTGATGTATCCTGTCTGAAGTCTCGTTAGTCTCGCACTTCCTGTATTCCTGAAGAGCATATCTCCATTTCCTGTGAGCTTGTGTGCATCTTCAACGCCTAATACGCTTCGTGATTCATTCTTCGATGACAATGTGAATGCCGCGCATACAGGTATGTTTGATTTTATCGGGCCTGTCAGAACTTCAGATGATGGTCTCTCTGTCGCAATTATCATGTGAATTCCGCATGACCCTCCTTTTTGTGCAAGCCTTACGATTAAGTTCCCGATGTCATGTTCTGAAGAGTAAATTAAATCTGCAAGCTCATCAATCACAATCACAATTTCAGGAAGACGTTTAGATTTCGGAAGTTTTCGGTTATATGCTTCGATATTGCGTGCACGTTTGTCCGCAAAGTTCTCTGTCCTCGTCTCCATTTCTCTCACTGCCCAGCTAAGTGCCTTGAATGCCTCGTCTGAATCATTCACAGGAGACGCAAGCAAATGAGGCAGGCTGTCATATGCGGCGAATTCAATCTGTCTCGTATCAATCAGAATCAGTTTCAGGTCTTCAGGTCTTCTAACCGAACACATACTCATTATGCACGAGTTTATGAACATACTCTTTCCTGAACCTTTGCTCCCTGCAATTATCATGTGAGGCATATCATCGAGGCCATGAACTAAAACCTTTCCGTCAATCTGAATTCCCATTGCTAACGGAAGTCTTGATGTGCTGTTCCTGAATTCTTCACTCTCTATTATGCTTCTGAACGTGATAACCTTTCTGTCCTTTCTGGGAATTTCTATGCCTGCGTAACGTGTTCCAGGTATCGGAGCTTCAATTCTCACGGACATAACTTCCAGTGCCATTGCAAGCTCACCGTCGAGACCAGATACATCACTGACCTTTGTGCCCGGTGAAAGTTCTAGCTTATACTGAATCACTGATGCACCTTCAACTATGTCTGCAATAGTTGCATAAACCTTAAACTCCTTCAGCGTCTCTATTATCGTTTTGCCGTTTTCATCTGTGTCTGAGAGTTTCAGATTGTCATCCTTCATTGAGAGTTTAGGTGCAGGGCCGAAAATTTCAATTGGAACAAGCAGAGATGAATCACTGTTCGGTAATTCTGGTTCTGTTGCATCATCAGATGTTAAGGTTCGCAATGGCCTTCTGATTTTGCGGGGAGGCATTATGTTTCTCGGAGTTTTCTTCGTCTCTGGGGACGGAGCTGTATCCAGTATCGCAAGAATGTTGTCGAAAACTTCAACGGGATTTTGAGGTTCAGTTTTCTCTTTTGGATTTTCAGATTTAAGTTCTGGTTCAGGTTCACTCTGTGAATTCTTGAACTTCGGAATGTCTACAGTGTCAAAATAGAAGTCCGCACTTAGGTCTCCGTTTGAAACACTTACTGTCTCATCTTCAGGATTCGTGAACAATATCTGCTCTGGTCTGTCTTCAGGAAACTCTCTTTTTCGTCTTCTGTGAATTCTTCTCGGTCTCTCCCGTCTTCGAAGCATCTCCTTCAGATTGAAGGACGGTAACGGAGGCAATGATACACGAAGTATCTTTGCGCCATAAAAGTATGCCGACAGAATGAATGAGCCTATGACGAGAATCAATGTTATGAATGTTCCGATGTTCAGCACAAAAATTTTCGCAATGCCATGACCAAACGCACCAGGTGTGAACAATGCCGCTTCTGAATCAAAGCCTGCCTCCTTCAACAGGCCAAGCATAAACGCAAATGAGATGTAAAGCTGAAGAGTTCCGAGAATCTGACGGGGCAGTAATGGTACACGGAACTTCATGAACAATGCAATACAGATATACAGCCAGAACAGTAACAGCACGATCATTGCTCCTCCGAATGAAGCACGGAGAGTTCTTCCTAGATTACGTCCGCTGTCGCCTGCAAGTGAACTGTCGAAGAGTGAGAGAATGAAATAGACACATAATATAATCATCGCGAACAGAAAAAAATCTGTCCAACTGCCTTTATTTTTACGTTTTCTCCGACTCAATAATTATTCATTCCTTTCTTGCGTCTTTGATATTCTTCTGATGTTCCTTGTGTGTCTTCGCAAAATAATGATAACCGCTCTTCCCTGCAACATAGTAGAGATATTCATTGTCTTCCGGGTCTAATGCAGCATTCCATGCATCAGCTCCGGGTATGCATATAGGTCTTGGCGGTAATCCTGCATTCTTATATGTATTATATGGCGAATCAATCTCAAGGTCTCTGTAGAGTACGCGGGTTAATTTTCTTCCCTTCAAACGCCACGCATATACTACTGTCGCATCTATCTGTAACAGCATATTCTTCCTGAGCCTGTTATGAATCACTCCTGCAATTTTTCTGCTCTCGTCATCATGAAGGACTTCACGCTCAACCATTGAGGCAATGACTGCGGCATCAAATATATCCTTCGATGTCAGATTATGTTCCGTGATGAATTCTCCCCATGTACGCCACCATGAATTTGCTGACGTGCTCACAACTTCATCTGCTGTCCTGTCTATGAGCATATATGTCTCAGGCATGAGGAATGCGACACGAGTATATTCATCATTGGGAAGGTCTTTAATCAGCTCAAGCATTTTCGGTGGATAATTTGAATCTCTCAGCAATGCCTCACAGATATTCTTGCGGGTTAATTTTTCGTCCTGGCTTTCGAGTGATTCAATCAGTGTGAATGCATCTATTCCCGGAAGTATCTGTGCCTTCAACAATGCTGGTCTTGCTGTGCGTAACTGTCTGGCCAAGTTCCAAGGGTCTGACGGTACAACTATGTAATGTCCTGCACGAATCTTTTTGTCTATGCCGAACTTCACCATCCATTTTGAGAGTTCAGCAGGCGATCCTTTTTCGAGTGCACCCTGAAACTCAAATGCTCTTGCTGCCTGTGATGCAGTCATTCCGTTTTCGATTACGACACTCACTGTATTGCCTTCTGGAATGGGGATTAAACCTTCCCAGAAATTTCGAGGTTCTTTGAGATAATATGATGCGTAACATCCTGCACATATTCCTGTGATGATGAACAGAAAGAATAATGTGCCTATTATGGATCTGCGTTTTCGTTTCTTTCTAACTGGACTGGGATATTTCTTTCGTAATTGTGAGTTATTCTGCAAGTTAAGCACTTCCTGTTAATTTTTTGCGGTTATTATAGCAACTTTGATTCGGAAAGGCGGCAGAAAATGCTTTTGCCTTTATGGCTTCATGGCTTTGTGTTTGATGTTCTAATTCGTCCTCCTGGCACGTAGATTATTATGTAATGTACGCTTTCATCAGGAGCTTTTACCTCAAGAGTCATGCCCGGAGGATTAAAACCGTTAATGCTGACGTTATATACGAGATGAAATTCTCCAGAGCCGACACTGATCATAGTGTGGCTCTCATTAACACTGTAATTGAGATTCTTAATGCTGAAACCTTTAGTCAGTTTCAGTTCATCATATTCATATGGGTAAACCTGCCATTGAACCGGAACTGATTCTGTCTGTTTTTTGCCGTTGAATAACACTTTAAATGATACATTCTTTCTGTTTGCTGCCTCAATTATTCTGTATAACTGCGTTACGATTCTATTTGCTTCAGCTTTTGCTGTGAGTTTTGCTATCTCAGGGCTTAATGTCATATATGCCGCTGCAATTGTCAGAACCAGCACAGCAATTAGGAGTTCAGTTAATGTGAATGCGTTTCGTCTTCTCATTATGCTTCATCCCTCACTGCTAATACCAGCTTGAATATTATTCTCTTCGTCATCATATCCTTCTGTGAGACTGGAAGCATTACATTTAAGAATAAACCTGAATCCTTCAATCCTTCCATTAAATTTATCACTGACTGTTCATCGTCTGCTTTACCGTCAATCACTGCACTAATGGTTGTGAGATTACGTGAGAAGTCCATGTTGTCGAATTTAATTCCTGTACCTGCATTTTCCTCCAATGCATTCATCACTTCAAGCACAGGTATATCATCCCGAAAGAATTCAATTATCTTCTCTGTCTTTTTCGTCTCCTGTTCAAGCCTTGAATTATCCTCCACAAGTCTCATTCTTTTGCTTGTGAGTTCATTCACGTTGTCTCTCAATTTATCAATATCATCAATCAGGGTATATATATTCCGTATTGCAAACCCTATTGTGCCCGCCGAAAGCATGAAGAAACATGAAAGCATAATCCACATGGCCATTCTTGTAGGGTTAAACGCATATCTTCGTCTTTCAAGTTCAATATATTCCTGAGGTCTGATGTCCAGAGCAGGAATTGATGACCTGTTCCTTAGTGCAAGACCTTTAGCCGCAAAGAACTTATCGGTCATGTTGATGACTTTGATTCCTGATGTGCTGTTTATCTTGAAATCAAGACCAGCAAGAACAAGATGACCTGTACGAATTCGCCTGTACTGATTCTCTATGTACTGCACTGTGCTCATTATCTCCTGTATTCCTCTTGCATTATTGGCAGCCCTGAAATATATTCCGTTGCCGTTCCATGTCGTAACGATTGCATGAGCTGATGCAAATATGGACATGCCTTCAAGTGCTTCTGGAGCTGAACGTGTCATTGCGAAGATGATGGGTTCAATTGCTCCTGCTGGAATTCCTGTTTTGCGTGAAATATCAAGAAGGCGTTCTATAATTTCAATCTTTGCTGCGGCTGTCAGTACTGTTATGCTATCGTTCTCTTCTGATTCATCAGGTGTTTGTATTATCAGTGCATCGAAAACGGCTTCAGAACTTTGGAACGGAAAATATTCATCGAAATTCAGAGCGAGTGTGCTTTTTATATCATCAAGTGTCATTCTTGGTAAGTTCAGAGGTCTTATTACTGCATCATAAGACGGTATGCCGATAGCTACAAGTTCATTTATGCGTCCAGTTTTCTTGTGAAGTTTCTCGAATGCGGATTCGAGCATGTCAAAGTCTTTTATTGTTCCGTCGACTACACAGCCTTCATCAAGAGGAATAATTATGCTTCGGATTGGGTTTGCATTATCATCAAGTTCCTGAAAGTATAATGCATCATCATGAATGGCGAGACCTGCGAAATTATTTAAGAGTTTAGAGTGTCCGAATTGAAATTTAATAGTCATCCCAGTAGAACACCTCTTCGTTTGAATGTGTATAAAGATGACTTCCAGACTTTTCAACTACTACTTGACGCATAATATAATTTCCTTGCGGGAGTTTTATCCGTGCCCTTATGAGAAAATAATTTTTTCCCAATGCAGGATATATTTTTCTGTACAGGTCTTTTGTTTCTCTATTAACGAACGTTGTATCGCCAAGCGTAGTTGCATCATCATTCTTATTCATCAGCGTGTAGTACAAATCAAATATAGCAACATCTCCGTTCTCCCATGTCTTAGTGCCCGGCGGAGTATCTTTTGATGTATCAGAAAATAGTGCATAAGACTTACTGTAAACTGTTTTCTTTTTTCCCCATATGGATATACTGGTTAAACTTGGTGTGATAGTCTCTAATGCTGATTTTGCATCTTCAACGAGGGCATCAAGTTTCAATCGTACCTGCATCATCTCGCGTTCCTCAGAAACAGATTCAGAAGAATTCACCAGAAAAAAGAATGCCTGTGCCGTCATCGTCAGTGCAATCAGGAAGAAGACCAGAACATTCGCGAGAGAGCTTCCATTTCTCCCTGATGCACCTCTGAATAGTTTCGTCATATCATCTCTGCATTTATTACTGTATCTGCACGATGGACATAAATCTATATTCTGCAATGTTTCAGGTTTCCTCCTTAAAGACATTATGTTGAATGCAGACTGAAATAACTTCGGAAGTGTTGAACTCATTATAGATACTACGCTTCGTGAATCAAATATATCCGGCTGCTTGTCTTCTTCTCCTAGATATATTATTTCAATTGACGGAACTATCCCCGTCTTCCTCCAGATAAGCCACGAATATATCAGGCTTTGCGACAACGAAACTGTTATATCACTCTTCATGTAGCTTTTGAACTCAAATATTCTCGCCTCTGCTCTGTCAGGGTTGAACATCAAGGCATCATAGCACCCAGTAATCACAAGTCTGCCTCCGTCATCAAAATCAAACGTACTTTGCAATTTATGTTCAGGCTCTTTGAAGACTGACAGCATATTAGATTCAGTATGTCTCATGAGTGAGGGAATGCACCTGAAGAATTCCGACATTACTTTTACCCACACAGTTACACCCTTTGCCATTTCAATTAAAATTTCAGAATTGAATCTATCTGCATTCTTCTCTATGAACGGCAAGAATATATTTTCGCGGATTACATTCTCAAGTGCTTTCTCTCCTCCTGAGACTGCATGACGAATATCATCATGTAACGGATGATTCGGTTTTGATGCTCCATCGAAGAATATCCGCGCTATATGCTTATGAAAGACTGAACCGTAAGCCTCACCATTTCCCTTTATGCCCACTCTCCACACTGAACTTTCCCCCATGTGAATCTTATACGCAAGCAGAGCAGGACATTTCTGACAGAGTGCGAGATCACTGACAGCTATATAGCATTCACGATTTATGCCCTGCATGGTTTAATTTCGTCTCGCAAACGTGATTAGTACGTCATTATTCGAGTTGAAGGTTCTGAATACACCTGCGTTATTCTTCAGGAATGCAGACAGTTCGCTTCTCGTTACTATGATTCTCCTCCTGGATAACATTTCGATTGCCTTCTCAAGTGTAAGCATATTCATCGGTGAACTGTTCACGATTTTCTTCAGATTCAATCCTAACACATCAGGCTCAATCGTCATTCTGATCTCTGATGATGCATCTGCTTTCTCTGTCTTGTCCCTGAAGATTTCAGGAATGAGTTTTATGCTGCGTACAAAGGTTTTTATGTCATTACGTGAGGCAGTTCTTGGCCCTGATGAGAGATAGAGATTCACATCACCGTTATCTGTTCTGTTGATGAGTGCAGTTAGTGCGTACCAGTTTATGCGTGTATTCTTATCGAGCATTATCACATGTCCGCCGGAAGCCTGAAACTTTCTGAGATTTTCATTTGCCTGTTTCCATGTCTTTTTGTGCGTTTTATCTTCGGTGATGTACCAGCATATTCCTTCAGGGTATTCATTCATGAAACTCATTCCCTGACGCAATCCCGCACTTACCGTTGAATGTCCTCTTGCCGTCAGAATCACAAACGCATATTTCCTGCCGTTATACATTCCCTGTAGCTTTATGTATTTTCCTGTGCCTTTGTCAACATAAAAGCCTTCTTGAGCTTCAAGCCAGAGTGATAATGAGAGAGTTAGATGTTCGGAGTTAGGCGGCCATTCAGTAGATTCAGACTGAACTTTTTTGTATTCGTCATCGTAAGCAGCACTGACACCCCTGTATATTTCTTTCCCATCATCTCCTGTATCCGTATTCGTTATGAATCGATTCACATAGTTTATTATCTCTGCCGGAGACATTGCTGGTTTCAATCTGCTTTCTATTCTACGCATAAGCCATTGGTATATCTCTTCAGCGTCATCTTTGAATTCATGATTTATCCTGTCATGTATCAATTGACTTGCCTGTTTGAGCGTGCAATTCTTCATTACCATATTATTGCTGTTGAGACGGCGTACCACAGATGAATCAAGAACGGGAAGAAAGATATTGCTCCATGTTTCCGGCTTGATGAAACATAACGGAAGTATACCGGGAAGTTCATTAACCAGAAGACTAAGCAAATCACCCCATACTTCAATCAGTTCACGTGTCCTTATGGCTTCAAGCTGGTCAAAGCATATTACCATTGGTATCTTTGCATAACCAAGAACGAGGCCAAGAGAGATTAACGTTTTTTCTGCAACACTCTCACGTTTCGCATCACTCATTGAATCTATATCCTTCTGAGGAAGTCCGAGCCTCTGTGAATCTTCATCATCAAGTCCTTTTTCGAGCCAGTCAAGAACATCAAGTTTCACTGCTTCATCATCAGTATCAATATACAGGATAAGACCCTTCAGAAAATTTCTGTCCAGTCTCGGCATATCCCGTGCAAGATACACGCGCTTATCTATTTTGCTTAGGTCATTGAAGCCATCATTATGTCTGCGTTCCTGATATACATTCATGACTTCTTCCGCAATAACATCAAACTGTGAACGTCCATTGCTATGCATGTGCCGAAGACTGATGAAAATTTCAGACAACAAATGTTGAGTTATACTTTCAGGATCTCGGAATGTCTTCACTATCACGAATATTGCAGGGTTCTTATTCTCTCTGAGCTTACGCAATATTCTCGTCAGCATGTGAGTTTTACCTGAGCCTGTATCTCCTACAATCAATCCTGCAATAGGTGCAGAAGGTTCACGTCTTTTATGCCTCAATAACTGTTCAATCTCTTCGGAAGTATCTCGGTTCAGCTGTTGCAGGTCAGGGTTCATGTTGTCCCATGGAAGAGGTGATGTCTGAGAGGCAAAGGGATTATGTTCACGAAGTCGTTCGAGTATCGATTCATTATCTATCATGCCACGTTACCATTCCTCGCCTTGCATTGTCTTCATCATAAAAGAAGTCTTCCGGCTCAAATATCGTCAGGTCTGTCTTGTGAAGCTGAACGATTCCATCATCACGAAGTCTGCGAATCATATCGTCGAACACATCATGAGGCCAATTCAATTTTTTGCGCAGTTCTGGAATATTCACGAACGTTTGACCTCTTTCAAGCTCATCAAATGCTTCCTTGAATCTCTCACGTGTATATTCCTCAGACGACTTAACACTTCTCACTTTGCTGCTGCCTGACAGAATGAGTCTCGGTTCAAGATAATCATTGTAGACTGTCGTAATCTTCCCTGAATCAGCAAGTTCATTCAAGATATTCCTGAAATCAGTTTTTGAGAACGGAAGACTGCGCTGTAACATTTTGGGACTCATCGGATTATCACTCGACAGACTTGCAATTACGAAATCGGACGGATCACACGGTACAAGTATATACAGAGTTCCGCCGTTCTTGTTGAATATGAATCTGTCTTCAATTTGGGGTTCAATTGCTTTTCTGATTGCAACTGCTGATGGTGTCTTCTGCCTCACGAGACCGAGTTTGCGTCTCATGTCGAAGCTCATGTATGTAGGTAGGTCTTTCACTTTCATGAACCCTTTGTTGTTTTCGAGGAGAGTTTGAAGAAAATCGGGTATGTTTTTTTCAGACATAACTTGAATTCACCTCTTGATATAATTTTTCATGAAACATTATAATTTTATATCAAGGTGGCAATTATCACTATGCATCATGAACCCGTAATGCTCAGTGAAACACTAACATTAATTCGCAATCACTCATCGCACAGAAAAATTCTCGATGGCACATTAGGACTTGGAGGGTATTCTGAGGCATTCCTGAATGAATTCAATGACGCTTTTGTACTTGGCCTTGACCGTGATGAAGACGCAATACGATTTTCGCAGGAAAGACTGAAAGATTACAGCTCAAGATTCAAAGCAGTACATGCGAACTTCGGAAGTATATCTGAACTTGAAGAATGCAGAAATTTTGACGCATATGTTTTTGATTTAGGCGTTTCGAACATGCAACTTGAACTTCCAGAACGTGGCTTCTCATTCAACAATGACGGCCCTCTCGATATGCGCATGAATCAATCTGAAGACACAATGACAGCCTCAGAGATTCTTGAACGCACAGACGAGAGGACACTCGCAAAAATATTCTTTGAGTACGGAGAAGAGAGATATGCGAGACAAATTGCATCAGCCATTAAGAGAAACAGAACTAAACTTGAGACAACAAATGACCTCGTGAAACTGATTCGTGAAACACTGCCTCAGCCTGTCCAAAGGAAAATGGGAACTCATCCTGCAAGAAGAATTTTTCAGGCACTCAGAATATACATTAATGATGAAACTGGAGAACTTGAGAGACTTTTAGATTCACTTACCAGAATTTCAGACCATGATGTGATAATAGTATTCATAGCGTATCATTCACTTGAAGACAGAATCATTAAGAGATGCTTCCGTGAATGGCAGAATGATAATCGCGGAAAAATATTAACGAGGCATCCTTTAGTTCCCAGCGAAGAAGAGATTGCGAAAAACTACAAAGCAAGAAGTGCAAAATTAAGGGCATTTCGTCTTAGTTTATGCTAAGTATTTTTTGCAGAAAGTTGCTTAGCGTTGTATAATTCTTTCACGCATAAAAAATCTTTAAAACGTAATGGGGGCGAAAGAAGGTGCGTAACTCGAAACATAATAAGCAAAGCAAAATTAAATTAGGAATCAGACTCGTTATTACCTTGTGTGTCATCATAGGTCTCATTATGGGTCTAGGCATTCTCAGATTCCATGCCGCACGTCTCGCCTATTATCTTGAGTCTGTGAATCAATCCATTAAAAGATATTCAGAAGAAGAAGTGAATCTGCGTCAGGAACTTTCTGCATTAGTTGCACCGATTCGAATCTATTCATACTGCAAAGAAAGTCTCGGAATGCAGAAGGTAGTGAAGGCCGAAACAATGCCTATGCGTATGAGCAGAAGAAATTTGACAGCAACAAGACGCAATGAACCTGCCGCAAATCGTTTCAGCTGGAGATCAAGTTTATCGTGGTTGTTAGGCGATTAGAGTTAGGCGATTAGAGTTAGGCGATTAGAATTGAAATGTCATCATCATCAAAAAATCTTCGCAGGGCAGGCAACCCTTGGGTAATATTTGTAGGTTTATTCATAACAATTGGAATCACACTAATAGCACGGCACTGTTACCCTAACCCCAGAGTAGTAGAAAGATCACAGCATCAGTACTGGAAACGTGTGAACCTAAGTTCGACACGCGGAATAATTCAGGATGTTAAAGGCAATGCACTAGTAATATCAGAAACACTTACAGCCTTTGCAATAGACCCTTCAATGATAAGCGCAGATGAACTCGGCAAACTTTCAGGATTAGTTTCAGAAGATACTATAGAGAAGATACGTGCATCAATAGGAACAAAGAGACGTTTCATATGGCTGAAGCATAAAGTTTCAGATGAAGAGACGAAACAGTTTCGAAAATTGATGAGTGATATGCGTGGTATACGAGAGATAGAAGAACCTTACCGAAAATACACGAATCAAAGATTAATGTCTCATGTTCTGGGGTTCTGCGACAATGACAACAGAGGTCAGGCAGGAATAGAACAGGCATGGGATACGACACTATATAACCCTCCAGGACAGAAATTAGTTGTGAGACGGCCAAGCGGACAGGCATCGTCGCTGATGGAGAATGAATCAGAGAAGCGAATGACAACTCCAGTTATAACACTGACACTGGACAGCAGGATTCAATATGTAGTCGAAAAGCATCTGTTCAAGACAGCAGAAGAGAACGAAGCGAAATGGGCAGTAGCAGTGTGCATGAATCCGAACACAGGAGAACTTTTCGCAATGGCAAGCTATCCGACATATGATCCGACAGACAGAAGAAGCCTCACAATGGAAGCACTTTCGAACGCAGTAATAAGCAGAGGATATGAACCAGGCTCAACGTTCAAGCCGATATATTTGGGATTAGCACTTGAAAAGGGAATAGTGAAGAAGGATGAAATATTCTTCTGTCCTGCGAAACTGAAAGTAGCTGATCGTTACATCAGAGAATCAGATGCCCGCGTTGCATTGGGGAATGTGGACACGGCACATCTCCTCATAAAGTCATCGAATGTAGGAATGGCTCAGATAGGAATTCGTGCGAACAAAAGCAGTATGTATGAGAGCCTGAAGTCATTGGGTTTCGGTCAGGAAAGCGACATCGAACTTCCCGGTGCAGCTCGCGGAATTCTTCCGTATCCTGAAAACTGGAGAGGTGTTACTCCCGCAAATATCGCAATCGGTCAGGGTTTTGCTGTTACTCCCATTCAGCTCATAACGGCAATGGCGGCAATCGTGAACGGAGGAAAGCTCATGAGCCCGTATGTAGTGAAAGAGGCTGTTAACTCACTCGGTGAAGTGGTCTACAGGGGAGAACCGAAAGTTATGCGTGAGATAATGACACCAGAGACTACAGCATGGATACGTTCAGCAATGCGCGATGTGATTCTCGAAGGTACAGGCAAGAGAGCGGCAACGACAATCACGAACGTAGCAGGCAAGACGGGAACAGCACAGGTTGCGGGTAAAGGAGGATATTTGCCGGGAAAATACGTAGGTTCATTCATAGGTTTCTGGCCTTATGAAGACCCGAAATATCTGATGCTAATTGTCATAGGTGAACCGTCAAAAGGAAGATATTACGGTGGCGATCTGGCAGCTCCAGTGTTCAAATCAATAGTTGAAGAAATGGCAGAACTCGAATATTATTCATGACATACAAACTCATGAGGAGGTTTAAATCTTGAGCGTAAAGTTTGAGGATGTCCTGAAGTTTATGCGTGCCAAAGATGAAAGCGTAAAGGCATGTGTGAAGTTTCAGGACAATTTTTATGTACAAATTAATGATGTAATATCGGACAGCAGAGACGTAAAACCCGGAACTCTCTTTGCATGTATCAAAGGTGAGAAGTCAGACGGTCATGAATTCGTGAGGACAGCAGAAGAAAACGGTGCAAGTGCGTTATTGTGTGAGCGTGAAGTTGATTCGGATTTGCCGCAGATAATCGTTGAACATGTCCGTGATTTTCTCGGTGATGTTGCTTCATTCGTATATGATAACCCTTCGAGTAAATTGCTTATGGTCGGCATAACCGGCACTAACGGTAAGACTACCACGACATACATAACAAGAAGGATATTGCAGTCAGCAGGAATGAGAGTAGGATTGCTCGGAACAATCATTGAGAGTGATGGAATAATCGAGAAGGAAGCGGACAGAACTACACCTGAAAGCTGTATCGTTCAGAGGCAGCTGCATAACATGGTGAAGAATGGGTGCTCTGCGTGTGTAATGGAGACTTCATCACATGGCCTGTATCTCGGAAGATTGAAAGGCGCATTGTATGATGTCCCGGTGTTCACAAATCTCTATCCCGAACATTTAGATTTTCATTTAAATATGGAGAATTACTTTGAGGCCAAGAAGTTACTGTTTACGAATTACACGAAGAAGAATTTTATCGGAGCAGTGAATCATGATGACCCATACGGCAGAAGATTACTCGCTGAATTTCCCGATAACTTACGCGGCTTCGGAATGAATGAGGGAGCATCATCGAGAGTTGTTGAATCAAAAACGAGCTTGAACGGAACAGAACTTGTGATTGAGATGAAGGGATTCGATTCACAACTGAAACTTCATACTCCTCTTGTGGGAGGCTTCAACATAATGAACACTCTGTGTGCAGTTACGGCCATGAGAGGACGAGTTGATGACCGTGCAATCATCGAAGGAGTTGCGAGTGTTCCTCAAGTACCCGGTAGGCTTGAACGCATTGACCTTCCGAACGGTGCATGTGTGTTCGTTGATTTTGCTCATACACCGTCAGCATTGAGAAGTGTGCTCGGAACAATACGAAAGCTTTCGGGAAATGAGAGGCGGATAATCTCGATGTTCGGTCATGCGGAAGATACCAGCAGAATCGACCTGAACTCGGAAAGGCAGCATCAGAATTTGCGAATGAAATTATCATCACATCAGACAATGCACGCGATGAAGACCCTGCATTGATTGCAGAGGCTATAGCGTCAGGTGCAAGTATACCGTATAAAATCATCACTGACAGACCCGAAGCCGTGAAAATTGGACTTGATGAACTGAAGAAAGGAGACATACTCGTAATAACGGGTAAAGGCCCTGAGAGATTCATCACGATTAAAGACAGAAAAATTCCGTTTAATGATGCGGAAGCCGTAAAAGCATGGAGGGATTCGAGATGAATTTCACGCTGAAAGAATTATTTGAAGATGTTCCGAATGAATTTGCAAATATGGAATTCCCTTCACACTTGGCCACTGACAGCAGAGATGTAACATCTGGTGATGCGTTTATCGCTATCGAGGGTGAGAAGACTGACGGACATAAATATATTCCACAGGCAATCGAAAACGGAGCAGGATTGCTTATCGTCCGCAAAGGTAAAGCTCCAGAGGGCATTAGCATTCCAGTGATTGAACTTGATGAACCAGAACGTGATTTAGCACTCATTGCCTCGAAGAAGTTACATGCTCATGAACTCAGCGACATAATAGCGATTACCGGCAGTGTGGGCAAGACGACAACGAGAGCAGCATTACAGCTTGTGTTACGTGATAAGTTCAGGGTACATGCGCCAGAACGAAGTCTGAATACGTTAATCGGATGCACAGCTACAATCATGGCCATGCCCAAAGAGACGGAGATTCTGATTCTTGAATTCGGAGCGAACAAGCCAGGCGAGATTAAAGAACTCAGTGAATATTTCCCTCCGACAATCGCAATTCTTACGGCAATAGCACCCGTTCACCTTGAAGGCTTCAGGAGCATAGAAGGAGTGTTAGAAGAGAAACTTGAAATTACCCGTCCGTCATCAATCGATAAAATCATCTTCAATAATGACAATGAATATCTCACTGAGTCCTTCAAGTATACGGTCAAGTCAATGGGAGTAGGAGAGAGCAGCGATTCAGATTTCGTTCTGAGCATCGACAACTCAGAATACACACTGCCTGCATTGTCATTCGTACTTGCATTGAGACAGACGCAGGAGATTGCACGATACACCGCAAACATCTGGGGAAGACATAACGCAATGCCTCTCGCACTCGCAGCAGCAACCGCACATGAACTCGGAATATCACTTCAGGAATCATCAGAAGCACTTGCAGATTTTCAGGCTCTCAATGGACGCGGAAAAGTGATAATTCGTGAGGACGGAAAATTCATAGTTGATGATTCGTACAATGCGAACCCAGCATCAATGAGTGCATCACTTGAGACATTCGCGAAAATAAAATCGAACGGCAAAATTGCTGTGCTTGGTGAAATGCGTGAACTCGGCGAGAATTCCGCTAAATATCATTCTGAATTGAAACCTCTGCTTGATGATATAGACCACGTGATTCTTGTGGGCAGTATATGGCATGATGCATTAGGCGATGAATCAGGATACACCTTTGCGTCAGACTGGCGAGAGGCATTAGTTCTCCTGCGAAATATAATGTCGTCCTCTGAATGGAAGGGTATTCTCGTAAAAGGTTCAAACAGTATCGGCTTATTCAACATCATCAAGGAGTTATCATGCGAATAAAATTTTTCACAGGCTTAATCTTCTTCGCGCTGAGTCTCATACTTCAATACATATGGATACGAATTCAGAGACGCATTCACATAACGCAACAACAGAAATGGTACGGAATAAACATCGATAACGAGATTAAAGCGGCTACTCCTTCAATGGGAGGAGTAGTTTTTTTGTGTCTCGCAATAATCTCACTGCTCATTAATCCTTCATGGAACGCATTACTTTTCTGGAGCTTTCCGTTCTTGAGCGGAATGATTGGATTCATTGATGACTGGATGAAGTTCCGTTCACACACAAGTGAAGGTTTCAGAAGTCTATCGAAGCTGAAGTTACAGTTAGTGCTCTGCGGATTGTGGTGCATAATCGTATTTGCATGTGGGAAAATGGGATTATGGCCGGGCATTTTCGATTCATGGTGGTGGATTTCAATTCCTGTTACGTTTCTTGTGAGTGCAGGAACGATTAACGCAGTGAATATTACGGATGGTCTTGACGGATTAGCGGCAGGAAGTTTTCTGATTTCGATTGCAGTGATGATGATTCTGATTCCTATGAATGATTTCAATTCTGACATTCTGATTCAACTCTTCTTCATGGTCTCAGGGTTCATGTTCTTCAACATAAGGCCAGCTAAGACATTCATGGGAGATACCGGCTCACACTTTCTGGGGGGAGCATTAGCGGCCATGTGCGTAATCAACGGGAGGACACTCGCGATACTTCCTGTGGGGTTCATATTCATCATTGAGATGTTGAGTTCAGCGATTCAGATATTCACGATTCACAAGCTGAACAGAAAGATATTCTTAATGGCACCATTGCATCATCACTTCCAGAAACTTGGACTTGATGAAACATCGGTAACGATTCGCTTCTGGTTAGTTCATGCCGTAGGTTCTGTGTGTCTGGCACTGCTGCTTCTAAATCTGTGAAACGAACAGCTTTGCATTTTCGCATGATAAAATACAAAAGTTAATTTTTTTCTGAAGGGAGAAACTAAAATATTTTGCACAGAACAGTAATAATTTTCATTGTGGCATTCATTATGATGATTCTATTCGTTTCGGGCTGTGGAGGAAGCAGTTCATCAGGTTCATCGGGTTCATATCGTGAAGAGGAACAGAAAGAAGGAACAGATATGCGTATTATGATTGACGGTGTTAATATCCCAGTTGAATGGGAAGACAACGAAAGCGTAAATGCTCTGAAAGGTTCATTGCCTCTAACTGTGAATATGCACATGTACGGAGGATTTGAACAGGTTGGTTCACTCGGCAGGACGTTTCCGAGAAAAGATTCACGCATTACAACTTCAGCAGGAGATATTGTGCTCTACTCAGGGAATCAGATCGTAATATTCTATGGTTCTAATACATGGGCATATACTCGTCTCGGAAAGATAATCGGCAAAAGTGATTCAGAACTTGAAGCTCTTCTTGGGAAATCTGATGTAACACTCACAATTGATGCGGAATAATGTCAAATCAGAAAAAGAAAACGGAAGGCTAAGTTTAAAACCTTCCGTAATGTTTTATGTTTTGCAGGTTATACTGTCGTCTTTGCGAGTTCCTGTACACGCTGTAATGTGAGGCTGCATACCTTTGCTATTTCATCGAGTGCAAGTTTTCCCGCCTTAATGAGATTGAGTGCAATATTTTCACTGGCTTTCATTTCGCCTTTAGCCTCACCCCTGAGTTCTGCTTCCTGTTCCATCCTGTCAAGAACATTCATAGTATCACCTCCCTTGAATGCCCTTGCCCTATCCGACAACAACGGGTAAAGCATATCTTCTGCCTTTGCACATCTGAAATCATGCATCAGCTTTCCGAGTGCTGTAGATGTATTCTGCTTTGATGAATTCACATACACAATATGAGTTCCGTCATTGAAGCGTCTTCCTGTCTTCTTTATGACTCTTTCAATCATGTATATAGGTTCATCATCTCCTAAAACATCATTCTCTGTGATGAAGATTACTACGCTTTCACGTTCCTTCAACAGTGAATAAGGCTCTCCTGTCTTCAGAATATTCGCATCAATCATCGCACTGTTATATCTCGCACGCTGAGGACTTGCACCTGATGAATCATTCTGTACCTCAATGTCATAATATTTATTCTCACTGTCCACAGCATAAACATCAAGACGTACATAGTGCGTACCTTCCGAACCTCTCATAACCTGCTGAACTTTTGCACTCTTCACAATCAGGTCATCTTTGTTCATTATGATCCTAAGTACTAATTGCACACATGGAATATTATCCCTAAAGAACAGTCGCATGTAAGAATCATCCATGAGAGTGAGTGATTGAAATTCAGCGAGTACTTCTTCTCTCGTTATCTGTGTCATCTTATCTATTTAGGTGCAGGAAGCATGAAGCCTTCATCACCCGCCGCTAATGCAGGAAGATTTATCATTATGTCCTTACTGCACTTCGGCCGTATTGTCTTCGTGATAGTATCAACGATTTCACCTTTGTCATTGAAAACTTCTGCCTTCAACTCAAATTCCATTCCAACAACTTTGCGTACATCCCTGTCTCTTGGAAGAAGCTCTGAAACTTTTCCTCCATCTACGCTGACGTTCACTTGTGCGAGTGCCTTATATCCGCTTAGTGCTTTGTTGTCGAGGAAAATCTGATGTTCTCTCCCAATGAAGAACAGCCATACTCCGAGTGCGATTAAACCTGCAAGAACAACAAGCCTCTGAAACCATCTCATCAGGAAATTCAAGAAAGCTATGAACATGATTATCTGCCTCCCCTGTTACCGCGTAAACTTCTTCTTGATGCTTCACGTTCACGATTTCTCTTCCATGCATGAAGTACAAGTGCGATCGCTATGATTCCATATGAAACGAACACTCTGAAGTATTCACCGATTTGTGCTTCACCGATTAAATTCTTTCCTGCCATAGGTGCAACGATGAACATCAGGTGAAAGAGTATTACGCCCACAAAAACATTCGCTATGCTTGCACGTGATACACTTGCTCCTCCAATCAGCAGGGCCGCTATTGAGAACATACCTGCCTGTTCATGACTGTTATATGTGTTAAGCGTTCCCATGTTCTGAAGGTATATTATCTGTCCGTAGCATGCAAGTACTGTTGAAATTACGATTGCGATTATTCGTGTCCTGTTCACTGGGATTCCTGAACTGTCTGAAACACTCTGACTCTGTCCTATTGCACGCATGTCCTGGCCTAACTTCGTCTTCCTGAACCACACTATGAATATGCAGAACAATGCAATCAATAGCAATGTTGCAAGAGGGATTCTGATTGTGCCGTCAAAGAACGGAAGCTGAAACATTAAGAATGCTCCTGAACCTTGAGTGCTCAGAAACTGACCTGTCTGTGTAGTGCCCGATATGACTGCCGGAATCAAATTGTCGAGTACTCCACGAATACCCACAAGGCTCACTGCATTTCTCACACCGTAACCGCGTGAGAGTAAGAGCGTTGGATTCGTTATAGGGATTACCCAGCCCATTAGATATAGCACTACGAGCTGATACACACCGTTGATGAAGAAGCCGAGTATATATGACGTAACCATCTCTCTGCCCTTCGCTCGATTCAAAACAGCTCCGCAGAATACACCGAGTACTATCGCAATAGGTGTACCGATTAGACATGCTAAGACCATTCCGGGAATTCCGACTACTCCCCAGTCATATATGAATAGCAATCCTATCTGACCGGCCATTGCTCCGAGTACCATTCCGAAATTTAATCCCATTCCTGCCATTATTGGAATCAATAACGAGAGAATAAGAAATGAATTACGTCCGATTCGCGTTAAAAGTTCCTGAACTAAATAGCTCGCTGAGAAACCTGAAAGAGGAATTGCGAAGGCTGATATGATAATGAAGATTGCAGGTACAGCATTTCCTGCGATTAAATCAATGAGTTTTCGAATCATCTTCCTGCACGCACCTTTCTCGTGAGAGCATAGAGTATCATTCCGTTGCTCACGATTAATCTTATGACTTCTGACATGTCCGTCTGAAGATAACTGTTAATGACGCTTGGTGTCATTGTGAGTATTCCCTGAAACAGGAACGTCCCTACAATGACATTCAGAATCGTTGCTTTGTTGACGCTCGCACCTCCGAGCAATATTGATGCTACTGCGGGCAAGGCCATGTAGAACGGCCCCATATACAACTGAATGAATCCGAAGCTCTGTTCGTACACTATGATTCCTATTGCACCCAGCACCGTAGACATTATGACGCTTATCGTTCGCATTTTATCGACATTAACACCCGATGCACGTGCGAATTCAGGATTTGATCCTACAGCCGTAATTGCTGTTCCTGTTTTCGTGCGCATGAATATCCATACGATTATGGCCATGACTGCGAAGAATATCAGCATGCCAGTCGGAATGTATAAGTGTCCGTTGATGTTCACACTCAATGCATCACTCAGTACATGCAGCCAGTAACCTTCAACGCTTATTGTCGTTCTCAGTCCCCGACCTGCATATCCCCATACCATTGTGGGATTTTTATACGGAAGTAACAGCCACGCAATGCACATGAATGATACTGATGAAAATCCAACATACGTGGCTATCATCATCTCGTCGCCTTTGACGCGGTTCAATAATTTTCCGTATAACCAGCCGAGAATTACCGCAATTGGAATCGCAATTATTATCGCAGAAGCAAAACCAATCGGTTCACGCCACGTAGTAATGAACGCCTCATTGAGCCATGAAATTTTGTACTGTGCTCCGAGTTCAATCAGGCGGGCTAATATCTCAACGTTCCATTCAATTGAAAGAGTTGCACCGAGAAGACCGGCAATGATTCCCAAAGGCAAACCGAAATTTAATCCGCATCCTGCCTGCACCATTGGTATCATCGCGAGTACCATAACGCCATTCATGCCGAAACGTACAAGTGTATTCGACAATGACGTATCAACGCGAACTCCTACGAATGGAGCTGCTATGAATAATCCAAGCAGGAACAGCGCAATTATTATTCTTGGCCAGCCTGCATTCTGTATAAACCTGTTTATCATTCTTCACACTCCTCATTCACTTTTTGATAACTCTATACGAGGTTTTTCGCCCATCATGAGCATTCCGAATTCTTCAGCTGGACTTGATGCTGGAAGTACACCGGCAATCTCTCCCTTATCGACAATGGCAACACGATCACAAACGCTCCTGAGTTCTTCAAGTTCCGAACTCGTGATTATAATTGTCGTACCGTTATCCTTGTTGTATTTCTTCAGTGTATCAAGTACGAGTGTCTTTGCTCCGATGTCGATTCCTCTTGTTGGTTCGCATATGAGAAGTATATTAGGACGCAGTACGAATGCCTTTGCTAAACACAGTTTCTGCTGATTGCCGCCGGATAGTTCTCCTGCCTTCTGACTTGGCCCTGTGCATTTAATGCTTAATGCCTCGATGTATTTCTCTGTTTCCTTCCTCATTGCGTACTCATTGCGTACCTGGAAGATGAACGGAATCCCAAGAAGGAATCTTCCCTGTGTCTGCATTGCCGTAAACGTGATGTTCCAGTCTAACGGCTCATCAAGAAGGAGACCTACACCTCTTCTGTCCTCACTGACGAATGCCATTTTTCGGCCTAATGCTGCACGTGGTTTGTTCAATGCGAGCCTCTTACCGAACAGACGAACCTTTCCTCCTGAAGGATACAGTCCCATTATGCCGTTGGGTATGCCGAGCTTCCCATGACCTGCAAGACCTCCAATTCCGAATATCTCACCCTTCTTCACTTCAAACGATACATCACGGACTGTTTCACCGGGCATATCTACCCATAGATGTTCGACTTTGAGTGCAGGTTTAGGTTTCTTCTTTTTCTTGAGGGGCTTCGCTAACGTAACTGTTGCTGTAGTTTCGTTTGCTTCGATTGCCTCATTCGGGAGTTCTGCTTCTTCGATTCTTCGTTCACTCTCACGTCCTACCATTAATGACGCTATCTGTCTGGTCGTTAGTTCCTCTGCTGGTGAATCCGTTATGAGCCTTCCATCACGAAGAACAATAATTCGACTGCAAAGTGTTTTAACTTCACTGAGCCTGTGTGAGATAAATACGATTGCTATTCCCTGTTTCGCAAGTTTCTTCAGTGCAATCAATAATATCTCCGCTTCCTGTTCCGTTAGTACTGCTGTCGGTTCATCGAGGAATAACAAGCGCGTATTCTTTCGGTCAATCTCTCTTGCAATCTCTATGAACTGCTTATACCCCACAGGCATCTCATTAACCGTCATGCTCGGACTTATGTTTACGCCTAACGTGTTAAGTGCATCACTTGCCCTTCTGAGCATTGCATCACGATCTAACGTTGAAACCCTATCGCTGAAGACGTAACTCATCAATGAGCCGTTGAGGACTTCACGATTCAGAAGAATATTCTCAGTTGCAGTGAAGCCAGGTATCAATGAAAACTCCTGATGAACCATTCCGATCCCTTGTGCGAGTGCCTGATTCGGTGATGTGAAATGCACAGGCTTTCCGCTGATGTGAATATCTCCCTCGTAACCTCCTGTTGAACTTATCACAGGCATTCCGAAAAGTATGTTAAGCAATGTAGATTTGCCTGCACCGTTCTCACCGACAAGACCAATTATTTCTCCGGGCATTACATCGAATGATATATCGGTGAGCACTCTGTTTCCGTAAAACTCTTTGCCTATATGCTGAAGCTCTAACAATGGCATGCTGTTGCTGTCTGACAAATTGAATCACCTCTTTAAATATACAAAAAGGGAATGCGTTTAACGTTCGCGCACTCCCCATGAAATTTACATCTCGTGAATGTATGTTTGCTTTACTGTGCTGAAGGGGTCATGCGGATCTTGAAATATTTTTCAGGAATCTCAACGTCAGCAAGTCCGAGATAATCTCCGCCGAGAACATATGTATCCTGACGAAGAAGAATGAACTTCGAGTTTCGTACTCCTGTTGCCGCATCGATGAAGTAACTTGCTCCCCAATGTGCGCCGGGGCAGAACTTATCATATGCTTCTCTCATTTCCATGAGTGCCTGTACAGTTCCGATATACGACTCTTTATGCTTTCCCGATTCTACAAATCGCTTGCCGTATTCAACAAGTGCCGCTGTCGTTGTGTATCCCCATGAGTATGCCCATGTTCCCATACGACCTTTGCCTCCAGCTTTGATGACTGCGTCTTCAACCTTCTTCAGTATTGCGGGCCAGTCTCCCTGCTCTGCTGAAAGATCAATGCCTAACGCGCCAGGATAACCCATTAACGGTGAAGGAAGGTCTGCCTCAACGAAATAACCTCCGAGTGCCGCAACCTGTTTAAGCAAAGGCTCAGTGTGTGCATCATTCGTGCAGAAAAAGGCCGCGTTCTTTCCGTATTTCTCGATCCATGAAGGCATATTCTCAAGGATATACTGCTGTGCTCCTGCAACACCTACATCACCTGTTGGGTCTGGTGCAGTCTCGAACACAAATTTGATTCCCAAATCCTTGCATGCCTCTTCCATTATTGCGCGTCTGAGGCCAAGTGTCTCATAGCTCATATGACGAGGGAACGAGATATGAATGAATGTATCTGCACCCATCTTCTTTGCTCCCAAAGGAATCGTATAGCCGCGTCCAATGTGGTCAGTGTGAGTTGAAAGGTCTGCTGCTTCGGAAATTACTGCGGGGTCTTCATGAGGTTCACCTGCGAGAAGGAGAATGTCGCTGCGTCTCTCGCGGATACGTCTGAAGGCTTCTGCTGTTCCCGGTATTGCCTGATTGACTACGATGACTTTCATCAATGGATCATCTGCAAGTCCGACTATCTGGCTTATGGTTGTTTCCTGCTCGGATGTGAAGTTGTCGGGATACGTAACGTGCGTAATCATTCCGCCGTTTGCTGAATCTCCGTACATCTTTATCATCAGCTCTGCACCGCGCAGATCATCTTCACTCTGCGATACTGTGCCGGTCATGATCCCGATATGAAACTTTGCGGGCTCTGCTGCCAATGATGAGAAAGCGAATAACGAAAGTACAAGCATGAAGGATAAAATGATTTTCGTCTTCAAGATTAACTACCTCCTGTTAAATTTTGGAATGCGTTTATTATAACAGCTTGAATATAAAAAAAGCCTCCCCTTAAAAGAGAAGGCTTAAATGTTCCTGATTAGTCCGTCAATCCGCGGAACGGATAAAGACTACTGTTGAATCTCATTGTCTTCAGCTTAAACTTCCAGTTGGAATAGGTTACTGGTGCAGCCTCAAAGTGGTATTTTGCAGTATTTGATGCAACGGTTGGGAATTGAGCTTGACGCTCATAATCCCATGTCCCCAACGGAGCAGTAACTTCCAGATAGCAGAAGATGTAGCCTTCCCCTGCTTCAAAAGTTTTATCATATATGCCTCGTGAAACTGCATTATATGAATAGACCGAATCGTTTTGCCATTTGCCTGCATTAAGATCCGATGTAACTGCCGTGCTCACATTATATGACTGTATGCCTATGTTGCCTCCGCCTCGACCGTAAGGAAGATAGTCCATATTGATCTTTCCATCGCTAACCGCCTGCTGAGTCTTCGTTTTCTCATCTGCCTGAAGCCTCATGAGAACACAATAGAACGAATAACGATCACCGAGAGCTTTTAACCGGGTACTCAGATTTTTAATTTTCTTATGCACGTCTTGCATTCTTGAGGCGTTGCTGTCCGCGTAGAAACTGTTGCCGTATGATTGTATCTCATTGTTAATGCTGGTAACTTCTCTGGCAAGTGCATTTTTGCTTTCAAGGTTGATTTGCTCTGTGCTGAGATCGGCGATTACATTGTAGTAGGACTCCATGATGAGATAGTCGTTATTGAAGTCCATGATTTCGCTCGAATGCTGAGCTTTTATTGGTATAAGACCAGCTTCGTCTCCCTCTTCCAGCATCTTAAGCAGAACCGGAGTTAATGAACGATAACGTTTCAGCATTACGTAACACGGCAGATAGTCTTCCGGTGAAGATTCCTTCAATTTTGCTCTGAACGTTTGAAGCTGCGATGCTATGTCGGTAACATCTGAGCTTGCCGTACCTGATACATTATTGTCTGTATCGATTCCGGCAGTTCTGATTTCAACCGTAACAAGCGCATTTTTCTTTTTCAGGAAATCGCTCGTCTGACGACCTATATCAGCACTTGCAGCCTTGCCTTGAGAGTTATAATTTGCCTGGAGATACGCTTTTACTTCTGCAAGATCTTCTGTTGTCTGTGTCGTTACCGAGATGAAAGCATCGTAAGTTCCGCCGTACTTGTAGCCTGCCACAAAATAATCACCGAATGCGGTTCTGAATGAATTTGAGCCATTATTGTTCAGAATATTTTGAGCAGCAGTTCTCAGCTGATAGTCATCATCATCCTCAAGGCAGCGGTATTCCGCTTCAGTTTCTTCATAATGAATTACAAATGTCGCTGAAGTCAGACCAAATTTGAATGAGTTGCTTTCTGAATAGCCTGCTTTAAGTCCAAAACCTCCAAGCTGTAGAGAAGCATCTGCATTCGTCTTTGCAAGTTTATTGCGTTCTTCCTGCGAGGATACGAACCTCGCTGTGTAACGTGCTCTTTTGGATGCCTTTTTAGGAACTGGAAGAGTGAAACCCTGTATGGCACGGCCTGATGCTTGTATGCCCGTTACACCAAAAAATCCTGTGCCTCTTAAAAACGCATCAGTGTAAGGAATTCCTACCAGTTGTGAAGGAAGGGATGTCCCGTCAACATTTAATTTCCCCTCTTCTATTGTTTTTCCATTTACTGTTTTCGTACTAGCCGAACTTGAAACTTTGGTGCCGCTTGAGCCTTCTGCAGCTTTATCATTATCAACCTCAACATCGAAAAGTCCGTAGCGCTGTCTGATATTATGTAACGCAGAATCATAAACATCCAGGCCGTACTCTTGAATCTCCACAAGATCATTATCGTTCCATTCTATGTCTCCGCTGATGACAAATTCCAGATATATTCCAAATAATTTGCTCACTGTACTGGTGTAAGCCTTTCTAAGTTCCATAATATCCGTCATGCTTATCGTTTCGCTTACATTGCCGTCTGCATCCTTGAATTTGAAGCGTTTGTAATAGCCGGCTTCACCCGTGTCATCATTGCGAAGCTCTTTGTAGACAAAAAGAGTCTTTACGTTATCGTAATCATCATCTGAAATTATCTGCTTCAAATTTATCTTGTATGAACCAGTTGTAGCAGGTGTAAACGTAAAGCAAATCGCGTAAGGTTCGTCGGGAGGATAAACTGAAAGCTCAATCATATCATCAGGAAGTTCGATTATCGCTTCTGAGTCGTAACTCTCATCGAAAGTTCCCAAATCAATAAAACTTAATGCATTTCCCTGAGGGTTGATTATTTCGACATTGGGAATTGACTCGGCGATTGGATAGTTATAATTAAAACCTTTCGAGATTTCAACTGTGTATTCAGTGCCTGCTGTTAAATCCACAACGAAAGAGTCAGGACTTTCGACATCACTCTTGAATCTGTCGAGATGATGACGTGAAGGCACAGAAATTTTTCTGTCTGTGATTATTTCATCTTCATCGTAATACTTCTCTTCAACGTCACTAAAGTCTAAAATATCAATCGTTCCGTCTGTGTCAGTATCAATATTATTGAACTCAAGCACAGAATATCCAACATTACTTGAACCACCACCTCCACCATTATTATTGCTGCCAGAACCGCCGTTAAATGAACTACTGCTTCCGCCGCAGCCTCCGAAGCTGATAACTGCAAAAATTATCAGCAGTGAAAACACAACAAAATGAAAATATTTAATTTTCATGAGATGTTTAATGCCTCCTTACAATTTTTGTGCATTTTATCATTTTTTTATTTTTTTATGCAATGTTACAATCTCACAAAATTAAATTTTTTACGGGAGCTGATAAATTTAAATGCGGAGTTATGTTTTCAGAAGAGTATTCGCAAGTTTACTCACATTGTTTGTCGTCATCACATTAACATTCTTCATGATGAGAATTATTCCAGGCGGCCCATTCACAGATGAGAAAGCAATTCCTTCATTCGTACTCGAAAAGATGATGAACAAATACCACCTCAATGACCCGTTATTGATTCAATATGGAAGATATTTACTCAATGTCTTATGTTTCGATTTAGGGCCTTCATATCGTTATGAGGGAATGACTGTGAATGAATTAATCGCTTCAGGCTTTCCCGCTTCATTCATGGTCGGAGGCATTGCGTTAATTCTTTCGCTTATCATAGGTATACCTGCGGGAATCATATCCGCATTGAAGCGCGGAAAATGGCAGGACAGACTTTCAATGATACTTGCGACATTAGGCGTAACAGTTCCGAGTTTCGTAATCGCGGCGGCATTCGTGTATATATTTGCATGGCGGTTAGGGTGGGTTACGGTTGGGTTCTGGGAAGGAATATCAACGGCAATACTTCCGGCAATAACTCTCGCAGGTTATCCTGCTGCTTTCATCTCAAGATTGATTCGTTCGGGAATGCTTGAAGTTCTTCAGCAGGATTATATTCGCACAGCACGTTCTAAGGGATTGCATGAGCGCGCTGTAATTTATGTTCATGCTCTGAAGAATGCAGTCATACCTGTCATAACGTATCTTGGCCCTTTGACCGCAGGAATACTAACAGGGAGCTTCGTTGTTGAACATGTATTCGGTGTACCTGGACTAGGAACGTTCTTTGTTACGAGCATAACCAACCGCGACTACACAACCATAATGGGCGTAACGATATTCTACAGTGCATTGCTCGTCTTCTTCAACCTGATTGCGGATATATGCCTTGCGTTCGTTGATCCAAGAATAAAATTGAGGTGATGAAAATGAATCTTTATGACCCTTCACTGTTTGAGCCTTTATCCCCCGATGAAAAAATTCACTCCGAGACATTGAGACCGTCATTAACGTACTGGTCTGACGCATGGAGGAGATTGAAGCATGACAGGTTAGCGTTGTTTGGTCTGATTGTGATTGCGATTATTCTTCTGCTTGCGATATTCGGCCCAATGTTCTCACCGTATGAATATGATGCAATGGACTTCATGTGCATCAATGAACCTCCGAGTATGTCTCACTGGTTCGGGACTGATATATTCGGAAGGGATATATTCGTTCGTGTGATGTACGGAGCAAGAATTTCATTGTCAGTTGGATTCATGGCCAGCATAATCAGCTTGTTCATCGGCGTAATTTATGGAGGCATATCGGGTTTCACAGGAGGACGAAAAGATGAAATCATGATGAGGGTAGTTGATGTGATATACAGCGTCCCAATGATGATATATGTGATTCTCTTAATGGTTGTCGTAGGGCCGGGACTTAAAAGCATATTCATCACTCTCGGCATAACATACTGGGCACCAATGGCAAGAATGGTACGTGCTGAGATAATGAGACTGAAGAACGAAGAATTTATCTTAGCGGCACGTGTCATAGGAGCATCATCGAAAAGAATATTACTGCGTCATTTAATCCCTAATGCAATGGGAGCTGTTCTCGTTACTCTCACTTTCTCGATACCCGGAGCAATATTCACGGAAGCATTTTTGTCGTTCGTTGGGCTTGGAGTGAGTGCACCTATGGCAAGCTGGGGAGTTCTGAGCAATGATGCAGTAGGTACGCTATCAATGTATCCGTGGCAGTTATTCTTTCCTGCGTCTGCAATCTCAATCACAATACTTGCGTTTAATTTTCTCGGAGACGGATTGCGTGATGCATTAGACCCTAAACTAAGGAAGTGATGAATCATGAGTGAAAATATTTTACGCGTTGAAGACCTTCATATGTCATTCTTCACTTCAGCAGGAGAGGTTAAAGCTGTCGGAGGAGTTACGTTTGATGTTCGGAAAGGAGAAGTACTCGGTATAGTCGGAGAATCAGGGAGCGGTAAGAGTGCAACGATGTTATCCGTTATGGGGCTTCAGGGTACATCAGGACGAATCAAATCAGGAAGGATTATGTTTAATGATGAGGACATGAGCATGATGAATATGAATGAGATTCGAGGAAGAAAAATCTCGATGATATTCCAAGACCCAATGACGAGCTTAAACCCTGTCTTAACGATTGGGTATCAGCTTGAAGAAGCATTACGCCGTCATAAATGGAAAGGTGATATTCATTCGCGTGCGCTTGAAATGCTTGAACGTGTTGGTGTTGTCCCTGCGGAAAAACGAATCAAACAGTATCCTCACGAGTTCAGCGGAGGGCAGCGTCAGAGAATCATGATTGCTATGGCGATGATATGTGAACCTGAACTCCTCATTGCTGATGAACCGACAACTGCACTTGATGTTACGGTGCAGGCACAGATACTCGACCTCATGAAGGAGTTGCAGAAGTCATCGGGAATGTCAGTGATACTCATCACACATGACTTAGGTGTAATCGCAGGGAATGCGGACAGAGTACTTGTGATGTATGGAGGTCAGATAATGGAAATGGGAACGAGACACGATATATTTTACTCGTCAGCACATCCATACACGAAAGGGTTATTGCGTTCAGTTCCGAATCCAGATATGCCCAAAGAGAGATTGATTCCGATTGAAGGACAGCCACCCGATTTGCTGAATCCTCCGAAAGGCTGCCCATATGTTAAGAGATGTCCAGAAGCAATGAAGATATGCATGAATCAAAAGCCGGAAAGAATAATGCTGTCAGAAAGTCATTGCTATAGCTGCTGGTTAGGGGTGAAGAATAATGCTTAGTGTTGAAAATCTCAAAAAATATTTCTACACTTCAAACGGAATTGTACATTCAGTTGACGGTGTGAGCTTCAATCTCCGCAAAGGTGAGACACTCGGACTTGTCGGTGAATCAGGGTGCGGAAAAACAACAACAGGACGAACAATCATAAAGCTGTATGAACCTGATGAAGGCAAAATCATTTTCGATAATCAGGACATAACCCACATTACACAGAATGAAATGCTGCCTTTCAGGAAGAGAATTCAAATGATATTCCAAGACCCTTATGCGTCATTGAACCCTCGAATGACAGCAGGCGATATAGTTCGTGAACCTATGATCATTCACGGAATACCCAAAGACGAACATGATGACAGAATAAATCATTTAATGCGTCTCGTTGGTCTGAACAGTGAGCAGGCAGGACGTTATCCTCATGAGTTCAGCGGAGGACAAAGACAAAGAATCGGAATCGCAAGAGCACTTGCAGTTGAACCTGAACTCATCATCTGTGATGAACCAATCTCTGCACTTGATGTTTCAATTCAGGCTCAAATCGTGAATATGCTTGAGGATTTGCAAAATCAACTTGGCCTCACGTATCTTTTCATTGCACATGATCTCTCAATGGTAAGGCACATAAGCACACGGGTAGCTGTGATGTATCTCGGAAAGATAGTAGAACTTGCAGACAGTGATGAATTGTATACGAACCCTAAGCACCCTTATACACTTTCACTGATGTCATCGATTCCAATTCCAGACCCTGAGAAATCAGATTCACGGAAGCACATTCCACTTAAAGGAGAGATTCCGAATGCCTTGAATCTTCCTGAGGGTTGCAGTTTTCATCCGCGATGCCCGAACGCAAAACCTGAATGCCGAAGTCTTGATGTTACACTTAAAGACATTGGAAACGGTCATTTATGTTCTTGTCCGTTCACAGAATAAATTTTTGAGGAGGTTATATTCTCATGCGCAAAATATTTCTCGCACTTCTTCTCGTCTTCATTGCATCATCAGCTTTTTCTGAATCAGGTGAAATAGTCTACAATTTAGGCATTGACCCTAGAACAATAGACCCTGTACTGAACAACGCACTCGACGGAGCAAATGTTATCATCAATGCGTTTGATGGTCTCCTTCGTACAGGTTCCGATGATTTACCTGAACCAGCATGTGCATCTTCATGGGACGCTTCAGATGACGGCATGACCTGGACGTTTCACTTTCGCGACGGATTGAAATGGTCTGACGGAAAAGCATTAACTGCATCACAATTCAGAGACGGATTCATTCGGATACTTAACCCTGAGACGGGATCACCATATGCATACTTAGCATTCTTCATAAAGAACGGTGAAGCATTCTACAACAGTAAGGCAAAAGCTGAAGACGTTGGCATACATGCTCCTGATGACAAGACTTTGATTCTTGAACTTGAATATTCAAATCCCCTGTTGTTGTATTATCTTGCGCACCCTGTTTTTGCTCCGGCACGCAATGACATCATTAACAAATACTCTTCTGCATGGTCAGCTAAACCTGAGACGTACATATCAAACGGAGCATTCAAACTCGAAAGCTGGAAACACGGCGATGGAGGAGAGATTATTCTTGTGAAGAATCAAAATTACTGGGACGCAGATAACGTGAAGTTAAACAAATTACGTTTCGTGTTAATAAATGATGAAAATACTTCTATGGCAGCGTTCAAAGCGGGAAGAATTGATTACATGGGTTCAATTCCTTCTGTAATGAGGCCGCTGCTCCTAAAGACAGGTGAAGCTGTATCACTTCCTTCATTGGCTATTATGTTCTGTGATTTCAATTCTGCGAGGAAACCCTTTGATGATGTGAGAGTGAGAAAGGCATTCTCATTAGCAATATACAGAAGGGTAATTACGGATAAAATTCTTATGGGAGGAGAGAAACCAGCAAGAGCTCTTGTATGTTATCTTGTGCCCGGCTCGACTGAAGATAAAGATTTCAGGACAGAAGGAGGAGATTTTTTGCCAGAAAATGCAGACGTGAAAGAAGCGAAAAGACTCTTAGCAGAAGCAGGATACCCTGACGGAAAGAATTTCCCTCACGTAAGTTATAAATATAACTCGAATCCCGACAATAAGGCAATAGCTGAAGTGTTACAGGCCATGTGGAAGAGTGTGCTCGGAGTTGAAGTTGAACTGCGTAATGAAGAATGGAAGGTTTTCCTTGAGACACGCAAAAGGAAGGATTATGACATTGCCCGTGATGCATGGTCTCTGGACTTCCCTGATCCAATTAATATTCTTGAACTCTTCATCACGAACGCAGCGCAGAATCACAATGGCTATTCGAATCAGAAATACGATGAGGCCATGAAAAATGCTGTTCATGAAACAAATCGTGCAAAGAGAATCAATTATCTTCATGAGGCAGAAAAAATTCTAATGGAAGACATGCCGATTGCACCGATATATTTCAGTTCGTCGTCGATAATGCAAAGTTCAAGAGTGAAGAATATATATCATTCACCGAGAGGACTTGTGATATTCAGAGGGGCATATACGTTAGACTGAAAAAATATTCTGGCTGTGATATTATTTTCAATGTTCCAAAAATTTTTTGATGAGGTGAGACTCTTCTATGAGAAAGTTTCTTATATTCAGCGTATTAGTTTCATTAATGGCAATGCCGGCGTTCTCCGCTGAACCTATTCGTATCGGCGAGATTGCAACGGTAACAGGCGACTTTGCTGCTTACGGAGTAGCAGAGGTAGAGAGCATCAAGATTGCAGTGAAAGAGATCAATGATGCAGGCGGAGTATTAGGCAGACCTCTCGAAGTCATCATGTACGACTGCAGAACGCGACAGGAAGACATGGTGAATGCGGCAAGAAGACTCGTTGAGCAGGACAAAGTTGTAGCGGTAATCGGGCCATCAGGATCAGGTTTATGTATAGCAGCAGCACCAATCTTCACACGCGGACACGTTTCACACTTAGGAACTCTTCCAACAAATCCCCTCGTAACTGTCAATGAATCCGGCAAGGTCAGACCGTACAACTTCAGAATATGCTTCTTAGATCCGTATCAGGGTGCAATAATGGCGCAGTTCGCATTGAAGACACTCGGAGCAAAGAAGGCAGCATTGCTCTATGATGTGTCGAGTGATTACTCACAGGGACAGCGTGAATTCTTCGTGAAGACTTTCGAGGCAGCAGGAGGAAAACTCGTAGCAGATGAAGGCTTCAGAGGTGAAGATGTAGATTTCAGATCACAGCTCACGAACATGAAGGACAGCGGAGCAGATGTATTAATCTTCCCGTTCATGGGGAAATCACTTCCGTTAGCAGTGAAGCAGGCACGTGAATTAGGAATCGAACTTCCAATCGTAGGCGGAGATGGATACGGTGATTTCATGTGGGAGATTTCCGGCGAGACACTTCGCAACACATACTGGGTAAGTCATGTAGACAGATATGACCCAACACTTGCAGGTTTCTTCGCGAAATATCTTGAGAGTGCAGGCACTGAATGCCAGGAATTCATGAATGCTGTTATGGCTTATGACTGCGTTTACTGGCTGAAGAATGCGATTGAGAGAGCAGGAAGCGATGACCCAGAGAAGGTACGTGATGCACTCGAACAGACCAAAGACCTCAAACTTATGCACTGTGTTCTCACGATGGATGAGTCCCATAACCCGAAGGATAAGGACGGAGTTATCCTGAAATGTGATGAGAAACAGAAGAAAGCATTATTTTTCGAGAAGATTCGTCCGGAATAAGATTAAGATTCAGATTCAAAGTTGAACATGTAAATTCAAATTCGCTGGCTTTGTGAAAATCTTGCAGAGCTGGCGATAATTTTACGAAGGAGGAAATGTGAAATGACACCAGAAGAAATGAACAAGATTTTAGGCATTAATCCGGAAGATATATGGGTACCGGATTATGATTACGATCCTGGTTATGTTTCTGATGAAGAGAATGAAGAACTCACGAAGATACTTGAAAGTCTGACGGAAGATGACTTACAGACAGCAGAAATTGTGAGAGTTAATCGTTGGGATCCTTCAGACAGAAGAGTAATTTATAGAAATGAAGCGATATTACAAGAATAAGAATGTGGATTTTGACTACAAAAAGCCGGCTGCTAAATTCTTCCTCAAGCATGAAAAACTACGTGAAGAATTTGAAGACAGTATCATGCAGATACTCAACAATGACCATCCTGAACAAGTTAATTTTAAGAAGCTGCAAGGGAGCTTAAAGGGCTATTCAAGGATTGCAATCGGAAGTTATCGAATCATCTACCAGCTTATTAACGGTGAAATTGTTGTTGTCAGCGTTGAATATGCTGGTTCAAGAGGAGACATATATAAAAGATTTCAGGGGTGATTTATTTGGCATTTACATTCTCAACTCTCATTCAGCAGATAATCAACGGCTTATCTCTAGGAAGTGTCTACGCACTAATAGCTGTTGGTTATTCTCTGGTCTACTCAATATTATTATTCTCAAATTTCGCACATGGAGGTTTTCTCGTTGTCGGAGGTTACGCTTGTTACTTTCTTCTCACGCAATGGGGTTACGGTGTAGCAGTCTCAATGACAGGTGCACTCTTCGCTTCAGGTCTCACAGCAGTAATCACTGAACGCCTCGCATACAAACCCATTCGTGAACGTACATCAATCACTCTCTACTTGCTGATTGCATCAATGGGAGTGAACATAATCATCGAGAACTTATTCGTCGTTACTGTAGGAGGACGTATACGCGCATTGCCTCAAAATACATTTCCGACGGGAGTATTCAATTTATTCGGAGGAGTTGCATTGAGTGCATCAGATATTATTTCGCTCGTTACAGCCGTAATATTCCTCAGCCTCCTTCAGATTTTCCTCAACAGAACTCGATGGGGTTTAGCAATTCGTGCGGCAGCTTGTGATATTCGCACTGCGGGTTTAATGGGCGTTAATGTTACGTTCCTGATAAGCCTCGTGTTTTTCGTTGCAGGTGTACTCGCTGCTGTCGGAGGAATATTCCTGTCTGTACGTTACAGTCTGTATCCTCAGTTGGGCAGCATAACGACTAAGGCATTCGTTGCGGCAGTAATCGGAGGATTAGGTTCGCTTCCTGGTGCAGTTGTGGGAAGTTTAATTCTTGGACTTGCGGAGATGCTTACGGCCGGGTTCATCAGTTCACAAATGCGTGATTTGGTCGTCTATTCACTGCTCGTAATCATGCTTCTGATTCGTCCTGCAGGTTTCTTCGGTAAAACGATAAGCGAGAAGATATAATCATGAAAAGAAATATTATACTCATAATCATTGGTCTGTGTCTTGCACTATGGCCCTTAGGAGGCTATCAGGAAGGCATAGTTATTCTCATGTGCATAAACTGCGTTGCAGCTATGGGAGTTTCAATCTTAACGGGGTTCACAGGCATATTCACGTTAGGACATGCGGCATATATGGCACTCGGTGCATACACGACAGCAATAATGACCGTTCGATATGGCGTTCACTGGTTACCCGCAGTAATCGCTGGCGGATTAATGGCCGTTATAATTGCATGGCTCATAGGTGTTCCGACATTGAAGCTCACAGGTGATTACTATGCAATTGCTTCTATAGGTTTAGGTGAGGCAATTCGATTGATACTCGAAAACTGGCAGTCATTCACGAGAGGTTCAAGAGGCTTTCCGGGAATTGACCCGTACACTACAAGAGTAATGGCCGTAACAATATTCATTCTGCTGGCGATTCTGATGTTCAACATGTTAGACAGCAGACTAGGAAGAGAACTCAAAGCCTCACGAGATGATTCAACTGCGGCATCACTTATGGGATTCAATACACCTCACACACGAATGAAAGCATTAGTTATCTCTGCATTCTATTGCGGGATTGCAGGTTCAATGCTCGGAGGTTACATGAGCTTCATTCAGCCTTCAATGTTCGACATGATGAAGTCTACAGAACTAACAGCCGTTGTCGTCTTCGGAGGATTGGGTTCAATGAGCGGAAGTATATTAGGTTCAGCGGCAATCACTCTCATAATGGAATACTTCAGAGACATCTCACAATACAGAATGTTAATCTATGGTCTTCTTCTCGTAATCATAATGGTATTCAGACCTGAAGGTTTACTCGGCAGTCATGAAGTATGGGATTTCATGCGCTTCAATTTCAGGAAGGAGGCGGACAAAAATGCTTGAACTTTCACACGTTGATATGTTCTTCGGGGGAATTGCTGCTCTTCATGATATGAGCTTCACGATTCATAAGGGCGAACTTATGGGCATAATCGGGCCTAACGGTGCAGGCAAGACAACGATATTCAACATAATATCAGGAGTGTATATGCCTACAGCAGGAACGATATACTTTCAGGGAAGCGATATTACTCCATTGAAGGCGTATCAGATTAACAGGCTTGGAATTGCAAGAACGTTTCAGAATTTGCGTCTGTTCACTCGCTCTACAGTGCTTGAGAACGTAATGACATCAGCGCAGAACAGATACATCAACACATACAAAGAAGAATTCTTCACAGGTAATATCTCAAGGACTAATGCACCTGATCCTGAATCATGGTACAGTTTCATTGAGTCATGCTTACACTTGGGACGCTGGAAGAAAACAGAACAGGTATTGCGCTTCAAGAGCATGAAACTTCTTGAACGTGTTGGTCTTGCTGACCGTGCAAATCAAATCGCAGGAACTCTCCCTTATGGTATGCAGAGAAGGCTTGAAATTGCACGCGCACTCGCACTCTCTCCGAAACTTCTCATGCTTGATGAGCCTGCTGCTGGAATGAACCCCGA
The DNA here is from genome assembly GCA_905235735.1 of uncultured Synergistales bacterium. Taxonomy (GTDB): domain Bacteria; phylum Synergistota; class Synergistia; order Synergistales; family Aminobacteriaceae; genus JAFUXM01. Next base: position 75,336 of record CAJOMU010000017.1, on the reverse strand, counting down.
AGAAGTCTTTGAACTCAATGATTTAATCACAGGGATTCATAAAGACTTTGATTTGACGACGCTTGTAATTGAGCATCACATGGATTTAATCATGAAGATATGCCCTCACATAATATGCCTGAACTTCGGAGCAAAAATAGCTGAAGGTTCAAGTGAAGAGATTCAGAATAATCCTGAAGTATTAGCGGCATATCTTGGCAGTGATGAGGAAGAGGTGATATGAATCATGTCAGAAAAAATTTTGCTTGAAGCACAGAATATTCACGTGAACTACGGAGCTATACAGGCACTTTCAGGTTTCTCGTTGAAGCTAATGGAGAACGAAATAGTTTCAGTTATAGGTGCAAACGGAGCGGGTAAATCTACGTTCATGAATGCATTAATGGGAATGGTGAAGATTGCAAAGGGCGATATATTTCTCGATGGTTATCCTCTTTCATCACAGAACTACAAAGTCGTCCGAAGCGGTCTGTCTCTTGTCCCTGAAGGCAGGCGTATATTTGCACCTCTCACTGTCGAAGAGAATCTGAAGATAGGAGCGTTCACCCGAAAAGACGTAAGCGAACTCAAAGAAGATTATGATTGGGTGTTCTCACTGTTTCCGAGATTGCAGGAGAGACTGAAGCAATATGCAGGTACGTTGTCGGGAGGAGAACAGCAGATGCTCGCGATTGCACGTGCATTAATGGCAAGGCCGAGAGTGTTATTGCTTGATGAGCCGAGCTTGGGACTTGCACCGATTGTTATTCGGGAGATATTCAGAGAGTTAAAGCGTGTCAATGAACGTGGAGTGAGTATACTTCTCGTTGAACAGAACGCTAAACAGGCATTGCTTCTTTCACACAGGGCATATGTTCTTCAGACTGGAAGATTATTGAAGGAAGGTTTGAGCAAAGATTTGCTTGAAGACAGGGACATAAAAGCAGCATATCTTGGCCAGAGCGCATAAAACTTAAAGGGGCTTGTGAATTTATTTGCGAGCCTCTTTCCTTTATCTACGAATATCGTAACGGTAATTCTAATCCATTTGCCTCTAAGAGTTCCTGATTCATGAAGAGTTCAGGCAGTTCTCCTTCAGCACTCACTGCACCATTATGAAGAATTATTGCACGAGTACACACATCAAGTGTCATATCCAAATCATGACTTGCAAGCAATATCGTCTTCTCACTCTCACGAAGAAAATTTATTACTCGTCTTCTTGCTCTTGGGTCTAATCCAGCTGTAGGTTCATCAAGAAGCAATACGTCAGGTTCACTCACAAGAACTCCTGCTATTGTTACCATTCGTTTCTCTCCTCCTGAAAGTCTATGCGGAGGACGTGAGGCCAAGTGTGATATACCCAATGAACTTAGAATTTCATTTGCGCGTTCATGTGCGGATTTCGGATTCATTCCGGCGGCTATGAGACTGAATGATACATCCTCAATTACGCTGGGCATTAGCAGTTCGTCATCTGCATCCTGAAAGATTAATCCCGTCTTCTGTCCATTCAGATATATTCTTCCAGTCTGAATCTTCAATGCTCCGGCAATGTGCAGTAACAGCGTAGACTTCCCTGAACCGTTAGCTCCAACAAGTGCAGTCTTTTCACCGTCATTCAGAGTGAAGGTTATTCCCCGTAATGCTTCATGGCCGTCTTCATATCGGTAATGCAAATCGTGAACTTCAAGCATAATTTAGAATTATAACCGAGCAGGAATAGAAGATGAAACACAAACACACAATCACATCATGAATTCTCAATCTCTTATGCTCTGTCTGAATGAAACCAGCAAATCCTCCTCTGCATTGAATCGCTCGCATCATTCTCTCTGAACGTTCCGAACTCTGAAGCAATACTGATGCCGTTATGTATGCGAATGCCCGGAACTTCATGAGGCCATGCAGATTTGGAGCACGAAGCCTCAATGAGATTAATGCTGACGAAAATCTTTCGTGAAGTATGAATATCCCTCTGAGTGTGAGCAGCAATAATACTCGTAACTTTTCGGGTACGTTCAGTGAGTTCAATGCTGAGAATATTCTTGCATAACCCATAGGATATATTAGCGTTCCAAACAGTATGTATATCATGTTCACCCTGAGTGCTATCGTCAGTCCCTTCATGATTCCTTCCGTGAGACTTGGCCATGTCATGGCGAGTGTTATTATCATGATGAGATTGAATGCGTTCAGCCTCACGAGTGATGAAAGAATGAATCTGTTTCTGATGAGCAGCAGAACAGGTACGATAGATGCGAGTGTAAGTGCATAGAATGAATCGCTCATTGATACCGTGAGTGCATAGACCAGAGAACATAATAGCAATGCTTCGGGTGAAATGCATGACGTTGATGATTGTGATTCGGTGATTGATTCTATTTTCATGAAAGGAACTCCGGCGATGTCTTCCTGATGAACATTATCATGAATGACGTAACTGCTCCCTCAATCAGTGCAAGAGGAATATGCGCATAAAACAATAACTTTGCGGCCTCAAGAAAATTCTTGTCCGATAATCCCAGAAACACACCTGCGAGACATGCTCCAGTCATCACAGCAAGAGTTCCCGCTATGAAGGCCATGATACCCGAAAATATTCTGTTCTCACTGCGCATCATCTTGCCGAATACAACATGAACTAATACAGCAGGTATTCCCATTATGAACGTATTCACTCCAAGCACTACAAGACCTCCGAAGTGAAAGAGTATCGCCTGAAGGAATAACGCGACTAGCATTGCAGGAAATGAAGACCAACCGAGAATTAATCCGACTGGTGCAAGAAGTGAAAGGTGTGTTGATGAAGGGCCTATGCGAATATTCACGAGTGATGCGAGAAAGAATGCCGATGATAATAATGCTGTTCGTACTATTTTGCTTGTGTCAGTCTTCTTTAGTCCGATTGCCGTACATGTTACTGTTCCTGCCCAGCCTGCAATCAATGCTGTACCAGATAACACTCCTTCACTGATGTGCATTCTGTCTCCTCCTTATGAGCAATGCAATGTTGAACATCAAACTCACTCCCAATACTGCACGAACAGTAAGCTCCATTCCCTGAAGATTTTCAGATACTACATGAACTTCATCATCATTAACATCTATTTTGGCTTCGCATTGATGACCTTCCTCATCACGAACAATAACTCTCCATTCTCCTTTTGTGTTAGGCACAAATGCAAACCTTCCATATTCATCTGTACGTCCCGACTGATACGCAAACTTCTCATCACTCGGTGAAAACACTTTAGCTTCCCTGTAACTCATTGCTTCTCCCGTTGAGTATGTGAATTCAAGTGCAACTGCATTCAATGATGATTGCCTGTAGCCTGTACCATGTGCGTATGAAGTTGAATAAAGGCTGACAATCATAGCCAGCCCTAAAATTATTTTCGCTATCATTTCACGTTAAACAGTAAGAACGCACGAAGGTTAAGATGATCGTAATCACCTTTAACACCAGGTAAGCCCGTCTGATATGCTCGAATTCCCCAATAGCCTGGAGCTGTTATCTTGATGTATGCTTCTCCGTTCTCCGCTTCAGTGTAATATGCATACGTGCTCTCATACTCCGTTACGAATCCGTCATATGTCGCCCACACAGGCCCGTTGTAGTTCTGACCATTGAGAAGAATCTTAACGTGGAAGAATTCGCCGACCTTAGCGTCCGCAGGGTTAGTGATTGGAATAATCTCTAAAGGATGGCCAAGAACACGCGAATAATTTTTGTCTTCATGTGATGTATTCAGAATTGCCTTCGCGTATTTGTCGTACTTGTTAGCCGATATGACTTTGAGACCCTTAGCTTCAAGTTCAGAACGTGAACCTGTCTTGCCTCCTTCATTCGTTACGCACCATGTCTCTCCGTCTTTAATGGCTGCGAGTATCACTGACTGCGATAAATCCTTCGGTTTCACTGTGAAATCAATGCACAAATTTTCTTCGTCTGCTTTGAGTTTTGATTCGATTAGCTTTCCGTCCTCAATGATGCCTGCTTTCACCCTCGATAGTATCTCTACTTCTTCGGGTACTATGAATTTGTGTGATGATTGCACAGTTGCATTGAAGGGTTCTCCTGCTTTGAATGTTTCGGATTTCGCCTTTATGGTGAGTTCATGAGAGAAGGCTGATGTGATGCACAAGAGAACAAATGCGATTGTGAGAATGAATCTTTTCATAAAAAATTCCCCCGTTGATTAAAATTTTTTTGCGAGGGAATAATAACACAATTCAAGATAAAAATGTTACGCCTCGTTTACTGATTCGTTATGCATTCTGCCCAAAATGACGCTGCATTCTCTTCTCCCATTAATGTCTTGGCCTCAATGAGATATGAATCAATCTCGCGTTTTCGATTCTCATCATCAAGGTAGCTGTGCAATTTACGAACTATGTTATCGGGTGTCGCATCATCACATAATAGCTCAGGATATATCTGCTTGTCCGTCAGCATGTTCGGAACTGATATATTCTTCACGTGAACTATGCGTTTCAGAATTGCGTATATGATTCTGTTCATGTTGTAGATGACTACCATGTAGCGATTTAACATCATGGCCTCAACCGCAACGGTACCTGATACTCCTGCAACTGCACATGAGCCTAGCATTAACTCTCTGCCTTCACCGTTCCATAATTCAAAGCCCGAAGCACTAACACGCCTCTTCAATTCATCTGAAAGTTCTTCACTCAGTCCTGGTGCAACTGAGAATACAGGAAGATATTTTCCTTCACGTCTCAGAAGCTCCGCAGTACCCAGCAATATATCGAGATGAAATTTTATGTCGTAATGTCGGCTTCCGGGCATTAATGCTATTATCTTCTCATCTCCGAACCTCTTCCTGAATTCTTCAGATATGCATACGTTCTTCATGTTATGTACCAACGGATGAGACTTCCAGAGTGAATGAACATCATGCTTAAGCAAGAACTTATGTTCAAACGAGAATAACGGCAGGCAGAAATCAAAATCACGTTTAAGATTCTTAACTCGTCCTGTCCTCCATGCCCATACTGTTGGCGGTATCAATGATACTATCTTTCCTGAATATCCCTGTTTCCTCAGTGAATGTGCAAGCATCAAATGATAGTCTGGACTATCAACCAGAATTACAGCATCAGGCTTCTCTTTCATGATCTCACGTGCAATTTGATTCCTGAGCTTAAAGATTCTCGGCAATGCGGGTATCACTTCAAGTATTCCCATCAGCTTTAACTCTTCGTAGCTCCATCGCATATCTCCTCCTGATTTCACTCCTTCAGAGCCTAACATTCCCCAGATTCTTGCATCAGGATTAATCTTCAGGAACTCACGGATGAATTCACCTGCGTATATATCTCCGCTGACTTCTCCGCATGATATAAATATATTCTCATTCATTACTGTTGTATTTTTCGATATTTAGCATGTTCTCATGTTTCGCAGATATTAACGTTGATACTAAATTTCCCATGCATGTAGTTACTGTATCAAACATATCAAGAATCGGACTTACTGCCATAGTCAGCGTGATTATCTCAAGCGGACACCCGATTTGAGTGAACAGCGTAGTTATCACTGCAAGACCTGCTCCAGGTACACAGGGTGAAGCCGTAACAAGTGCTACTATTGTGAGTGCAAGCGTTATTATCTTTGAGAATGGCATACTTATTCCGTAAATATTCGCCGCTAACATCACATAACCGGCAAGGAAGATACAGAACCCGTTCTTGTTGATTGCAGTTCCAAGAGGAATTGAGAGCGAATATATATAATTTCTGAGATATACCCAGTTTATCACATGAATTCATTGAATCCGGAATTGCTGCCGTACTTGAACTCGTCGTGAATGCTGTTATTATCATCGGCATTGTTTTACGAAGCATCACTAAAGGATTTAATCTGCCTATCACTAATACTGACAGGCATTGAATCACGAATAGCACTATATACGAAGCCAGCATTATAAATAATATCCCTAAAATTGAGAGTATAACTGACAATCCTGTTGTGATTATCATAGAGGTTATTGAACAGAAGACTATTAACGGTATCATGTATGCGATTATGCCCATAACATCCATGAATACATTGTTGCTTTCTTCTACGAATGTACGGAAATTCTTCGCGCTCACACGTCCTGCTGATATTCCGACAAAAACAGCTATTATGATTATCTGAAGCATATTGCCGTTAAGTAATGGATGAATTATATTCGATGGCATTAATCCTGTGAGTACATCTCTGAATGATACACCTGATACTGTCTCTGTTAAATTCGATGATGATAAAAGATACTGGCTCAGTTCTGCACCTGGTCTGAACGGCATTAACACTCCGAAACCTACGAACGCAGAAAGCAATCCTGAAATCATAAACGCAATCATCAGGATCGTACCTGTCTTCCTCATGCCCGACATGCTCCCGAAGTTAGCGATGCATGACGCTATCGAAAAGAATACTATCGGAACGGAACACATGTTCAATCCGCTCATGAATACGTCATGAATTGCAGAAAGTATATTATCGTTGACCATCTGCGTTATATTCGGAGCTGCTATCTTCAGGATCAGGCCGGTGATTATCGCAAGAACAACTGCTGTCAGTGTCTGATACAGCCCGTAATACGGTGAATGAAGCGCGTATACTCTGATTGTATTGAACTTCCTAGTATGCCTGTAGCTTATCCTGTCCGTGAATGAATGCAGAATTATATTCCTCACTGCCTCTGTCGTATGCGGGGAATCTTCTTCGTTGTAATCTGCACTCTGAAACGGTACTATTGATTCAAAGCTCTCTGAAAAATTGAACTCTACGCCAGGAACTGTCAGCTCAATCTTTACATCTCCGAATAGTTGACGGATATTCACTCGAATAGATTCATTGCTTGAAAAATCTCCGTGCTCTATTAATTTCGTTAGACTTTCTTCACTCATTAATTCCGCATAGTTCGCTTCAATCGTATCTATCTTGAGTTCAGTTAACCTCTCATGTATGAATTCAAGTGCACATGAGAATGCCTCTTTGATATTCCCGTCATTAACCTTAAATCTTCGTAACATTTATATCCCCCATACTGCAATGTCATACTTGTCTGCGAGTTCAAAGAATTTCTCAGGTTCAAGTATCAATGTCTTCCCTGATTCTACAGCTAAACATGTCAGTCCTGATTCCTTCATGGCCTCAAGCGTTTTCTCTCCTACCGTCGGCAAGTCATAACGCATATCCTGATTCACTTTCATCATCTTCACGACTACTCCATGACCCGATAAACTCCCCGCACGCTTTATCATCATGTCCGTGCCTTCCATTGCTTCAACTGCAACTACTGCCCCGTCAGCTACACATACTGCCTGACCGAATGAACACGGCAATGTTATGCGCAATATTTCACGGGCATATTCGACATCATTCATCTCTTTGCGATTCGGTGAACGTCCTGATAGTTTTCCCTTTGAGGCTATGAACTCCGGCAGTATTTGCCAGTACGGAATCACTTTTATGTTCTCGCCTTCAAATGCCTCAACTATTGAACCTAAAAGCGAATGATCATCGTGAATGCTCTTACGCATAACTGAACGGCTGAGTTTATCGAAAAGCAAAAACGGCAGGCGGTACATTATCTTTTTTGGTATACGTCCTGCCATTATAAGCTCAGATGCTCCGAATGCTTTTGTCTCTCTCACTACTTGGCCTAACTTCGGCATTCTCATGTGAATTATCTTATTTGCATATGGCTTGAGGTCTTCAACATCATCTCTCAATGTCAGTATCAGTAATTCAACATCAGAATCATGAAGCCTCTCTGCAATCGCACGGGGTAATACTCCTTCACCTGCAATCAGTGCCTTCTTCAAATCCTGTCTACCCTCCACGAGAAGAATAATGCAACTACTGCAAACACTATGTTCGGCCCCCAGCCTGCAATGAACGGAGATATATTGCCAGACTCACCAAGTGCACGGCATAAGGACATTATGACGTAATACGCGAAGACAATCACAACGCTTATTCCGAATCCTACTCCGCCTCCTGAACGTCCTCGTCTTGATGCCCCGAACCCTGCACCTAATACGGCCATGATTACGCACGCCCAAGGCACTCCTAGTTTCATATGAAAGAGTACCCATAAACTTGCTACATCATCTCCGCCGGTCGTTACCGTTCCTGTCTGATTGATATACGTCCATAATTCATGTGCACTCATGTCTACTGGTCTTCGTGTACTGCTCTCTAACTGTGAGGGTGATAGTTTCAGTGCTAGCATCTGACGTTCAAAGCGAAGAAGCAAACTCACTTCACCTTCTGCATCTATGCTGTAGATTCTGCCGTCCTCTATCCACCATTTTGAATCACGCCACATCCCACGCTGTGCATTCACCGTTCTCGTCAGTCTGCTCTCCGCATCAAATTCATGCATCATTATTCCGCTCATTATTCCCTTTGACGCATCCAGCTCATTGATATACAGTACACGTTTCAATTTTCCGTCTTCCTCATCGCGAAGAAACACCTTCTCCTGAACTGCTGCTGCCTGATTCTTCATTATCTCGTATTTCATGAGACGGTCTGCCGCTATCGATGCATAAGGTACGATCGTCTCATTGAAGGTCAATGCAACAATCGTAATCAACACTGACGCATTGAATATTGGACGCAGTATCCTTCTGAAGGGTATTCCAAGAGACTTTAACGCAATGAGTTCACTTCCGGCATTCAGTGTAGACATTCCCAGCATAGTTGAAAGAAGTGAGGACATCGGGATAGTCATTGCGACAACTTCAGGAAGACGATAGAAGAATAAACGAACAACTACTCCGAGTGCTACACCCTGTTCAATGATTAGACGAGCCGCCTGAAAGAGCAAATCTCCTGCTACGAATATCAATACGAATATCAATATCCCGAATACAAACGGCCCTGCGCAGACATCAAGAACTAATTTATTTAAAAGTTTACGTTTCATGTCTTCATGTCATTGTGATAATACCGTTGCTGAATATTTCTTAGTCATTTCGCGGGTCATCTGGTCAACTAATTCCTGTGCTGTTGGAAGATTATTGCTGCCACTGTCGAATGCTTCTGATACATGAAGAACCGTAACATGCAGGAACTCTTCAAACGTCGGAGCTAATATGTTCACGATTGCAACGAGCCTCTCTGCTACGCTGTCCACCATCTGGAATGAACACTCTGAAAGCACAACCATCAGCTGAAATTCTCCCGTCTGAATTGCCGTGTCTGACTGCCTGATATCCTTCTTCACTCTCGCACAGTATGCCCTGAATGGACGCGTATATTTCTCCATATCCTCATTGGGCAAAAGCTGAGGGAATACGATTCGAATCATTATTGCACTGACAGCATGGTTATATCTTCCTGCTCTGTAAAGTTCATCGGATATGCGCGTCATTCCGTATATATATGTGTGAAGCTGAGTATCTGCATCAATGAACTGTGCGGGTTCTGACGATGCACCGCCTTCTTCATTCTCTGAATTCTCTTCGCCAGTTGGAAGTCCTTTAGGATTAAGTTCAAAGTAGAATCTCGTTCCGTTTTCGAGGCTCTTGCGTTTAACATCCCAAATCTTTCCGCCTACTTCTGCTGTCTTCGATACGGGACTGAACCATTCAGATATATTCTTTCCTATGCTGTCCAGTCTCGATAGACTTAACACATTTAGCATATCCTCACTGAGATTCAAGATTGCTCCTGTGTCATCAGTTATTGCGAAGTTAATCGGAAGTCTCTTAATGTCATTCTCAACCTCAAGGATTACGGGTTTATTCCGTTCAGTTTCAGACTGATTATATGCAACTACAAGTGCTGCTCCTCCGCATACCGCAAGAACTACACCGAGCCATTGAAACATTCTCGCACCGTAGACTATCGACATCGGACATAACAGAATGCCCTGCGATAATGCCTGAAGAGGAATCAATCCCATATTGAACCCGTTGATGATGAAGAGACCATAAAGTACACTGAGCACAATGAAAATCAGCCAGACTAATCCCCATATCGACAGGTCAACTTCTCCTACAATGTTTCCTCCCCCCATTGAACGTGCAACCATTATTGTTATGATTGCGACAACGGGAGGAATTGTGATCCATTTCAAGATATTATTCTGTCCCATTATTTATACAGCAGCTCCTCGCCTGAAGGATAGCTCAATGTGTAGTCAACAATGATTGTCGATGTTTCACCTGCTGGAACGTTAAGCTCCCACGTGAATCTGTTTTCAGTATCCTTTTCTTTCTGAGCAGGCTCAATTCGTTTTATGTTGAGCTTTATCTTGTCATCAATCGGAATCGGCAATCTGTCTTTCACCGTTACTGTTCTGTCTTCTTTAGTGCCGTTCGTGATTTCAAGTTTGTATCCGCTGGTGAATACTCCACTGAACCATGATGTTCCAGTCGTACCGATTAACGCTTCCTTCTTCACTGTTATCTGTTCCGCGTAACCGAAAGGAATCAATTTCTGTCCTTCGCCGAATTCACTGATATACATCTTGCCTGATGAATGACCATCTACTCGAAGTTCTGCCTCACCTGGAATGAGATGCTGATTCTCTGCGGCCATGTCTGCGATTATCCATGCATTAGATCTCTGTTCAGGCACAAGAACAATTACAGGAGTGCTTGAGAGTGTCAGTTGATTCATTATGACTGCATACTGATTCTCTGTTCCGTCTCCTGTGATTAATCCTCGAATGCGTACTGTCCTGTCCGATATGCTTTCATTTATTACCGGGCTTGTGTCATTTTCCTCTGCTTCTTCTAGTGCTATATCATCTTCAATCATCATTCTATCTGCTTCTTCGCGGGCTGATTTATACATTCTGTTGTTCCTTGAGATGCTTAAACCTGATGTTGTTGCAATCCTTTCTTCCTTAGGTTTTATTCCAACCTTAATGGGATTCAGAACTGGTGATGTCAGTCTCTCATCGGGTGTCTTTGTGTGGAACGTAACGCTTCCTTCGTAATCTAATCCTGTATTCTGTGATGCCTTAACGAACATCTGAACGTCAATGCTTCCTGTAGTGCTGTCGAGGTTCATTATGTATTCAGGTCTCCATGATGCATAGCTCGTGAATGCCTCAATAATCACTCTGTCCTTTGCTCGTCCAGATACCGTTATGAAACTCGTATCTCCTCTTGGAGTTTTGGCTTTGAGTTCATTATTCATCATTGAAAGTTTTTCTCTCTCAATGACGATTTCATTCTTCAGTTGTGATAGCTCATTCTCGGTTTTAAGTCTCAATGCCTGAGCATCCTGAATGTACGTGAGCAATGCAGCTGTTCTTGATTTCTCCGGCACTGAATTTTTCAGAAGGTTCAATGTCTGTTCAAGTGCTGCCTGTTTCGCTGTTAGTTCATTGAGTTTCTGTGATTGTTCATCTGCCTGAGCTTTTAGTTCCTCAAGCTGTGAGGGTATCCATTTTGTCCGTGAACTTCTGACTGCCTTGATGTCCCCGTAAACTGATTCAGGATTCACGACTCGAATCGATTCAGGGTTGAATGCTCCGGGAAGATATGCCGAAAAACTTCCGTCGTCATTGTAATTCTGAATCGTGAATGTGAATTTTGCCCCTGAAGGATAAAACTCAAGTGCTGTTATATCATTCACATATTCATCAGGAATTTCGAGTGCACAAGATGAAACTGTGAACATTAAGAAAATAATTGCTGCCGAAAGAAAAAGTATCTTCATTAAAAAGGAAACTCCTTCCATAAAAATTTTTTTTTACACGATTGGCTTTGAACGTGTCCTCATGAATTCAAATTATTATAGTATATAATGAACACGCAGAAATGTTTTTCACTCATGTATTGCGGCATATACATTTAAAATTGATGTTCTGCAAAATCATAATGGGTGTAAAATTAATGCGAAGAAATTAAAAGGGGCGAAAAAAGATTTTATGACCGGCGGCCTTAAAGGAAGAAGGTAAACCGGCTTTCCTCGCAGTAAGATCATAAATAGAAGACATCATGACAAAGCATATCGACGGAGCGAAAAAAATAAAATATCTCATCGGGAGGCCTATGTAAATGGAGCGTCTGCTAATAGATTTTTCTCAGGTATACGGGCAAGAAGCCCAACGAGCGTCAAGAAGTATATACAACACGAATGCGAACTATGCATCGCAAACGATAAAAGAAGCTCCGAAACTATCATTTGAAGATATGCTTTCGGATTCAATCAAGCAAGTGAATAACCTTCAGTTAGAATCTGAAAAGAAGATACGAGATTTAGCGATAGGAGACGTAGAAGACATATCAGAAGTAGTGCTTGCGTCATCAAGAGCGGACACTGCATTGCGTCTTGTTATGGAAATCCGAAACAAATTCCTCGATGCGTATCAGGCATTATCGAGGATAACGGGTTAGTATTGCGGGCGAATAGAGAATCATGGACAACGTAAGACGCTGGTTAGCCTCGTTCTTAAATTTCTGGTCATCGTTAAAACTTTGGCAGAGAGCGTCAATCTTCTTTGCAGTATTTTTAGTTCTTGGAGGACTAATAGCATTAATATTCATGACTGGAAGTACGAACTATGAACCATTGTATGCAGGTCTTGAAGTATCAGATCAAGCCGCGATAGTAGACTATCTGAAGGAGAACAATCTGCCTTATCGTTTAGACCCTCAATCGAATGCGATCTTAATGCCCGGCACAGCAATATACGAGACGAGATTGACGCTTGCACAAATGGGACTGCCTAAGGGAGGCACAACAGGGTTTGAGGTATTCGATAATGCACAAATGGGAATGAGCGAGTTCCAGCAGAGGATAGCATACATGAGAGCGATAGAAGGAGAACTTGCACGGACAATCTCGGATGTCTCAGGTAGAGAATGCGCGAGTGAGTGTAGTAATTCCTGAACAGAGATTATTCCTTGAACAGCAGAAGCCATCAACAGCAAGTGTATTATTGAGACTTAGACCCGGAGCAACGATAGGCCCTACGCAGGTGAAATCAATCATACATCTTGTAGCTCATAGTGTAGACGGACTTGAACCTGATGCAGTTACAGTTGTAGATACGAATGGTCGAGTGCTGTCTGATATGGTCTCTGACAGCATGATAATGTACAACCCTGACGGAACTAACACGGTAACATCTGTACAGAGGGAACTGGAACGTCAGCATGAACGTGAACTCGAAAACAAGGTACGAATAATGCTCGAACAGGTATACGGGCCTGGAAGCGCGGTAGTAAGAGTTCGTATAGATTTGGATTTCGACAAGAAGACTAGTTCATACGTTGAATACTCTCCGAACCCCGAAACAGGAACAGGAGTACCGAGAAGTAATGAGAGACAGGAAGAGAGTTACACGGGACAAGGTAACCCAGTAAACGGCAATCCCGGAACGACAACGAATATTCCCGGATATGCGATAAACTCAACGACAGTTCAAAGTGAATATAACCGTTCAAATGCGACAACGAACTATGAGATAACGACGCGAAAAGGAGATCAGGTAGTAACGCCCGGAGGAGTGAGAAGACTTTCAGCGAGTGTTCTCATTGATGACAAGTACAATGAAATAAATGAAGAGAGACTTGAAACATTACGTGAAGTAATTTCATCAGCAATAGGTTTCAATGCTCAGAGAGGCGACACACTTGTAGTTCGTGCTATGAAGTTCTCGACAGCATTTGTTGATGCGATGAGCAATCAGTTACATCAGGATAGAATGTGGAAGATAATCTACGGTTCTATAGCGGCGTTCAGTGTCTTGCTGATAATTCTTGCGGCAATATATGCATGGGTGAGAATGAAGCGGGCACGTCTTGCGGTACAGGAGATAGAGGCGGAAGGTAAGAAAGTACCAACGATACAGGAGATGCTTACTTCGCCAGACCTTTTAGCGTTTCAGGGTGAAATGGCAGTATTAGAAGAACAATTGAAGGCCTATGCGAAGAGTCATCCTGATGAGATTGCGACACTAGTAAATGAATGGCTTTCAATGGACAATTAGAGAACGAAAGAACACAAACTCCCTGTGAAGCCATAAAAGCAGGGAGTAATTTTTTATACAGGAGAATCAAACATGCCGAAGAAAGATGAAGAAGGCGGGAGTAAGGGGTTATCAGGACGTGAGAAGATAGCAGTGCTTATGGTCTCATTAGGTGCGGACATAGCCCCAGAAGTATACAAGAAACTCGATGATGCGACGATAGAATTAATCACGCTTGAAATAGCAAATCTAAGAAAGGTAACGCCGGATGTAAAGCTCACGGTCTTAAAGGAAGCGCAAGAGATTCTAATGGCTCGTGAGTTCATGGCGCGTGGAGGTGTTGAATATGCAAGAGACGTACTCGAAAAAGCTCTTGGCCCGGAGAGAGCACAAAGTTTACTTGCCCGAATCACAGCAAGTTTACAGGTTAAGCCGTTCGATTTCATGAGACATACGGATGCAGGCCAGATACTTGGCTTTATACAAAACGAACATCCTCAGACAATCGCATTAATACTCTCGTACTTAGAGCCTCAGCAGGCAGCAATGATATTAAGCGGATTGAATCCATTACTTCAGGCAGATGTAACGAAGAGAATTGCGAACATGGACAGGATTACGCCGGAAGTATTGAGGGAGGTTGAGCGAGTATTGGAACGTAAGCTGAGCTCAGTAATGGGTCAGGACTTCAGTGTTGCTGGAGGAATTGATGCAGTAGTAGCGATAGTAAACAGCACAGACCGAGCAACGGAACGCAACATCATGGAATATCTTGAAGAAAATGATCCTGAACTTGCAGAGGAAATCAAGAAGAGATTATTCGTATTTGAAGATTCAATGCGTCTTGATGACCGTGCATTACAGAGAGTGCTTCGTGAAGTTGATCTTAAAGAACTTAGTCTTGCTCTTAAAGGTGCAACGGAAGACCTCAAGACGAAATACTTCAAGAACATGTCGAAGCGTGCGGCGGAAATGTTACAGGAAGATATGGATTTCATGGGGCCTGTGAGAGTGAAGGATGTCGAAGAGGCACAACAGAAGGTAGTGAATGTGATTCGCAGTCTGGAGGAGAAAGGCGAGATAGTAATATCGACCGGTGGAGGAGACGAGTTAATTGTCTAATGGTCTTGCACATCAGAGAGTATTGCGGACGGTCAGACTATTACCGCAGGCAGTGAAGATAGGAATTCTTGAGAGTGAGATAAAACAGTCAGGAACGAAACCATCACCTGCGGAACAAAAGCCATCGAAGCCTGAGAAACCCTCAAAACCCGATAAGACTTCAGCATCACAGACAAGAGTGCAGATTCGCACGCAGGAACAGTCGAAAGAGATTGAGGAACTGACAGCACAAGTGAAAGCACTGACTAACAGTTTGAGTAATGCGGAAGTCAGGAACATGGAACTCAATGAAGCTAAGACGAAACTTGAAAGCGAAATTGATTCTGTGAAGGCTGACTATCAGCGTCGAAAGAATCAGCTTGAATCGGAAGCATCATCGAACGCTAAGAAGATAGCAGATCAGGCAAGAGCACAGGCAATAGCAGACGGACAGACACGAGGATATGAAGAGGGACTGAAGAAGGCACGAATTGAAGTTGAACAGGAATATCTGAAGAAGTTTTCAGGTCTTGCGGGAGTGATTGAGGGAATTGGAAAGAAGCTCGAAGAAAATTTTGCGGGCTTAGTCAGTCTCAATCAGCCGAGAATGATTCGAGTATGGTCAGAGATGTTAAGGAGAATGCTTCAGCGTCAGGTTGAATTGAATCCCAACACGATAGATTATGTACTCTCAGAATTGCTTTCAAGACTGAGCGACAAGAATCAGATTCTCATTTATGTATCGCCGGATGACATGAAACATCTTGAGGGTGAACTCGATACGAAGTTTCAGGAGGCATTACGCGGTGTGAAGAAGCTCGAATTGAAATCAGATCCGAATGTTGAAACTGGAAGCTGTATCGTTGAGACAGGATTAGGAATTTACGATGCCAGGTGGAAGACGCAAATGTCTCAGGTTGAATCTGTAGTTGATGATGTATTCCAGCAGGTGAGCAAACATGACTGAAGCGATAAGTATTCCAGCAGAAGAGAATCTATTTCAGCTATTTTCAGTTGACCTATTGCAGAAGCCGTTAATTAAGATAAACGGAAGGATAGTTCAGGTTGTAGGACTGGTAGCAGAATCGCAAGGGCCAGATGTTCGTGTAGGTGATTTATGTCATATATGTTTTCGAGACGGTTCACATGAACTTGATGCAGAGGTTGTAGGATTTAGAGAAGACCGAGTGCTTTTGATGCCATTGGGAGCATTGCAGGAGGTTGGGCCTGGCTGTGATGTTGTATCGACGAATCGGCCTCTTGAAGTCCCTGTAGGTGATGCATTACTTGGCCGTGTTCTTGACGGCTTAGGAAATCCTATTGATGATAAAGGCCCTGTTGCCGCGAGTGATTTCTATCCGTTATACGCAACTCCTCCGCACCCATTGAGGCGGAAAATGGTAGATACACCGTTAAGCGTAGGAGTTCGGGTGATAGACGGAATGCTGACATTGGGAAAGGGACAGCGTATAGGGATATTCGCAGGTTCAGGAGTGGGAAAAAGCACGTTAATGGGAATGATGGCACGATACACAACAGCAGACGTGAATGTAATCTCGCTTGTAGGAGAACGAGGCCGTGAAGTTCGGGAATTCATTGAAAGAGATTTAGGCCCTGAAGGATTGAAACGTTCAGTTCTCGTTATCGCAACATCAGATCAGCCTGCATTGATTCGATTGAAGTCAGCGATGACAGCTACAGCAATAGCCGAATACTTTCGGGATCAGGGGAAAGATGTACTGCTCATGATGGACACGATAACACGAGTAGCGCGTGCACAGCGTGAAATCGGTCTTGCGATTGGTGAGCCTCCTGCAACACGAGGATACACGCCTTCGGTCTTCGAGATGTTACCGAGACTGCTTGAGCGCGCAGGTGCAGGTGAAGTCGGAAGCATAACGGGAATATATACGGTCTTAGTTGACGGTGATGACATGAATGAACCAGTTGCTGATACAGTAAGGGGAATTCTTGACGGTCATATAGTTCTGTCGAGACGAATAGCCGCACGTAATTTCTATCCAGCAGTTAGTGTTCTTGATTCAGTTAGCCGTGTTATGCCTGCCCTTGTATCTCGTGAACATCTTGATGCGGCAGGACGTGTACGTGATTTACTTGCTACGTATGCAGAATCCGAAGACTTGATTAACATCGGAGCATACAAATCGGGTTCAAATATGCGCGTTGACTGGGCACTTGCGAACATGGAAGATGTGAGGAGCTTTCTATCACAGCGTGTTGAAGACCCGACTACGTTTGATGAGACCGATAAACGATTACTTTCACTTGCACCATATCCGAATCAGCAGACGCAGTAAATTTTTGAAAGGAGAGAAAGATAAATGAGTACAGCATTATTAGAATTAGATTCAGTGATTGAGGTTGAGCCGGAGCTGAAGAAGAACGCAGATATTGTATTGAATGAGCTTGGAATGTCCGTTAAAGGAGCAGTAGATTTATTCCTACGCAATGTAACTTCACGCAGAAAACTTCCCGAAGAACTGAAGCGGCCTCCAATTCCATGCATTGATGATATGACAGAAGAAGAATTTGATGCATTGATTCAGGAAACCTTTGATGACATAGAGGCCGGACGCTGTTATTCACTCGAAGAAGTGGAAAAGGAGATGAGAGAAAAATATGGAATCGAATTATAAAGTTGACCTCTCTCTTAAAGCAAGAATGGAGCTTAGACAGGTGCAGGAATATATCACAGAAGAATTTGATGATATAGGAGCAGCCAGAAGGCAATCAAAGCGTATACTTAAAGCCATAAAGACATTGGAAGTGTTTCCGAAACTGTATCGTGTACGCAGAAAGAATTCAAAGGGACAGGAACTTAGATACATGCCCATTGATAATTTCATGATAATCTATTCTGTTGATGATAACATGCACATAGTTCATGTTCTTCACATTATGTACGGCAAACGCAACATAGAAAGCATAATATAGCAGGCAGAATAAAATGCAGCAGAGAATATCAACCTTCAACCGAATATTAAAGATTAGAGAGGACAGCCGCAAAAATGAACAGGCAATCTTAGCGGCAGAACGTAGCGAAGAACAAGCAGTATTGAATCACTTATCACAGCTCGAAGGTGAAAAAGCACAGGCAATTCATGATTTCAGCAGGACAGGAACAAAATCAATTTCAGCAAATGATTTATGGTTTCAGCGTCAGTTCATATCAGCAATAGACACAGACATAACGAAAGGCAAGACCTCACTCGCAGACGTAAGAACACGCATAGTAGGAACGGAAGCGAGATTAGTAGAACGTCATCGTGATGTGAGAATCATGGAGACATACATAGATCATCTCAAAGAGGCAGATTTTCTTGAACGTCTGGGCATAGAGCAGAATGAACTTGATGATGTAGCGACAGTACAATTTTCACATAAAGGAGGATTCTAATTCATGGGGCCTAACCTGACGAATGTAACGCGTGTATTAAGCCGAATAGAAGAGATTAACAGACGTATAATGCCTGATATGTATAACAGTCCGACAGAGCCAATGAGGAGCAGATTTGTAGATGTACTCAATGACGTAAACAAGGCAAGGAGGACAGCGAATTCACGAAGCAATGTGTCAGGCAAGACGAGCTATGTTGAACTGAAAGACATAATTGATGAATGTGCAGAAAAATATAATATCGATAATGAACTTATACGAGCAATGATTCAAGTTGAATCGGGCTGGGACACTCAGGCAGTATCGAATAAAGGAGCACAGGGATTAATGCAGTTAATGCCTCGAACATCAGCAATGTTAGGAGTGAATGACCCGTTTGATCCTGCGCAGAACATAGAAGGCGGCGTAAGATATATTTCAGATTTAACCGATAAATATCGCGGGGATATAGAGAAAGCACTTGCGGCATACAACGCAGGCCCTACGAGAGTAGATTCTGGGAACATACCAGAAGTATCGAAGCGTTATGTGAAAAATATCATGGCAATATATCGCAGACTTAGGGAGGCAGGTTAGGAATGGCAGAAGAACGAACACCGAATGCACCTCAGGAAGTAGATGTACCATCACAGCCTATAGTCAGAAAGAAGAAAAAGAAAAAGAAACTCGGAAAGCTAACGTTTTTGTTCTGGCTCTTACTATTGGCATTGGGTACGGCAACGGGAATGCATCTGTCTGGAATATGGGACGGCCGTCCGTTATTGTGGTCGATTCTTCCGAAGATACCGTATGTCGGGCCTCAATTGTCAGAATTCTTTCAGGTGCCGGAGATTTACGCGCTTACCTCACAGGAGAGGAGAGCAGTTGAACTCGAACAATGGCAGAGGCGACTTGATGCATGGGAACGTTCACTTGATAGCAAAGATGTATCACGCATGGTAGTCTACGAGGAACGAGAACAGGCATTGCTGGAACTCTCAAGAGATGTAGCGAGACGGCAGAGAAGATTGCGTGCAGAAGAACAAAACGCTGCAGCAGAGAATGCATCAGAACCCACAGAACGAGAACAGGAACTAATGAATCAGGTTGCACGTACATATCAGGATATGTCAGCGAGAAATGCGGCGGCAGTAGTTGAACAGTTAAGAGATTCACTAGCGGTTGAACTCCTGATGAGACTTCCGAATGATGCAAGAGCGTCGATACTCGGAAAGGTAAAGCCAGCGAAGGCAGCAAGAATAACTGAATTAATGGCACATCCCCAGCAGAGATAAAAATTCATATCACAGGAGGGAATTAATTTATGCCATCAGAAATAACAGCGTTCCTTCAGACACAAGCACAAGCACAGACACTTCAAAACAGTAATGTATCTTCGGAGAGTGAAGCAATACCCGGAGTATTTGACGAATTGATGAATGAATATGCATTGACGGAAGAAGCAGCAACAGAAGAGAACGCAATAGCAATTGCAGATACAGGAGATACTACACAGCTAATCACATTCAAGGGTAATAATTCATTTTCGCAGTCAGTGATAGATATTCTTGCAGGACGAAATGAAAATGAAGACTTGCCTGCTGAAATACGCGAGATGATTGATGATGTAGCGAATGTACTTAAAGATTCAGGAGCGAAGATTCAAGATGAATTTCAAAGCATAATCTCAAAAGTTAAGACAGTAGTCTCAGAGAAAATCGGTGCATTGAAATCCGAAATTCCAGATGACATTAACGAGCTTGTATCACAGATACTCAATGATGAAGCAATTCCAGAAGAGACGAAGAATGAAATTGTGAAAGCAGTTGAAGATTTTGTGAGAAGCATTAAGGAAACAGATTCATCTGATGATACGGAGTTTAATATCGTTGATGTGATTCGCAGACTTCCGAATGAACATAAAGTTTTTGCGTCAATTGATGAGCCTAAACCCGAAGCCCCGCAGAAAGAAGATAATGATGACGATGACATAGCTCAAGATAATACGGTTGAAGCTGATGATGTATCGGTCAGCATTGCCGGTCTTGCCGTAATCCCTAACGCAGAAACAGAACATGCTGATACTGTTATAAATTCAGAATCACAGGCAGAACTTCCGCATATGAATCGCAATATTCAATCACGAAATGCCTCACACGAACCTAAAACTGAATCTCCGAAAGCAGACGTAAAACCCGATAATGAAAGCGTGAAAACGGAATCGAATTTTGATGAGCATATAGAACGCACAGACAGTGAGAACGGGACATCGAATCAGAACGGCAATACGTCAGGCCAAGAAGAAAATTCATCCGGGCATGAGCAAACACAAGATAATAATTCAGGAACTCAGACAGTCTCACGTTCACGCAATGATAACCGCAGAGCATCATCAACATCATCATCACGAACTCAGAATGACCGAACAGATACGTCTTCAAACAGGACAGAATCGCATAATACATTTCAGTCATTCTTTGAGGGTGTACTGACCAGTCGAAGGAACGTATCAAGAACATCACCATTGCCTTTGAACCTTCAAACAGCATCATACACGCTCAATCAGAGTCAGACATTGAGAGATGGAATGATAAACGTTGTGAGATTCATTCGTGCTGACGGAATGCAGAAGGCAAATGTAATTGTAGACCCTCCTGCACTCGGAAGAATATCGGTTGAACTCACATCGGGCAGTTCAGGAGTAGAAGCGTCAATTAAAGTAGCGAGCGAGCAAATCCGACAATTAGTGCAAGACCAAATATCAGAATTACGCATGAATTTATCACAGCAGGGAGTACAAGTAGCAGAATTCACTGTAGATGTTCAGCAGGACAATTCAAACGGGAATCACCAGAACAATCAAGATGAAGGGAACAGATACAGGACGTTTGCAGTCAATGAAGCTGATGATGATACGGAGGAATTCAGAATAGATTTAGAAGAAGGCTTGCTCTACTGGGTAGCCTGACAGACAGGAGAGTAAAAGAATATGGCCGTAACAGATGTAAACAGTTATACGAATCTCGCAAATATAACCACGACTAACACAACAAATTCATCGACAGCTATGACGAATGCAGCCAATGATACATTAGGAAAGGATGCATTCTTGAAGCTGTTAATAGCAGAACTATCGAATCAAGACCCATTGAACCCTATGGAAGACCGTGAATTTGTCTCACAGATGGCGACATTCTCTGAGCTTGAGCAAATGCAGAACATGAACAAGACCCTCGAATCAATGGCCGAAGCGAACAAGTTCAGTGCGGTGCAGTATATAGGGAAGGCAGTAGCATTCACGAAAGGTGAAGGAGAAGACGCAAAGCAGACGGTAGCGGTAGTGAATCATGTATGGTTTGAACCTAACGGTAAAGCTATTCTCGATACAACAGAGGGTGAAGTTGCCCTTGAAGACGTTGAAGGTGTAAGTTCGATAAGCTAGAATAATTTTGCTCTCACGGACGAGACATAAGGCAGGACAGCAGGAGAACGCCCGCCGAAAAGTAAAATAATAAGCGTAAGAAAGAGACGCAGAAAGGAAAGATTAAAAGGACATGCTAAGATCATTATTCACAGCAGTAACGGGTGTTCGCGCTCACCAGACCATGCTCGACGTAACGGGCAATAACATAAGCAACGCAAACACGACAGGCTTCAAGAAGGACAACACGATATTCGCGGACTTAATGTATCAGGCGAATAAATATGCATCAGGAGCAGGAGATTCAAGAGGAGGCATAAACCCTGCACAGGTAGGATTAGGAGTAAGTGTATCTGCAATCGAGACGATTCACACTCAGGGATCAGGACAGTACACAGGGAATGCCGCAGACATGATGATTCAGGATAAAGGATTCTTCGTGTATCAGGAGGGGAGTCAGCAGCTCTACAGTCGTTCAGGAGCATTAGTTCTCGACAATAACAGCGATATGGTAATGTCAGGAACAGGATACAGGCTTCAGGGCTACAAAATGGAAGAGACACCTCTTGACGGTTATCAGCAGGCAGCAGAACTTTCAACGGTGAACATTCCATTAGGACAGAAGATAGATGCGAAAGCGACGACACGCGTGGATTATCAGTGCAACCTCGACAGCAGAACGAATGCATACCTTCCTTATGGATTCGCTGATATACCGTTCAACGTAACGGCAGGCTGGAAGGGAAATTCAACGGGAACAGCAAGAATCAACATGAGGGGCACTGAGTATGACATGGCCTTTCAGACAGATTTCAATGCGACATATAACAATGTTGATAACTCAGGAACGGATGTAAATTACCTCGATATAGTCATAAGCAACAGCGGAACAGATACTACATTGACGTTCGACATGATAAACATCAATAATGAAACTGGTCAGCCGAGCCTGAGCCTTCCGAAGATAAAAGCAGTCTTTGATGAAAACGGAGCAATCACGGGTTATGCTCCCACAGCGGCAACAGGTGCAAAAGGTCTTGTAGGCTGGCTGAATGAGAGTCCTGGTTCTGATCTTACGAATAAACTTCTGACTGAGACAGAAATAGCAGCACTCGGAGCAGGAGGTGTTACACAGGATCAGCTCGATAAATACTATACACCTGTTTATCAGTTTCCAGGCCAGACACCTCCGATGTATTTTGCGGCCAAGTATGACGATGCAACTGGCACAATGAAGCTGATGAGCATATCACTTCTTGACGCGAACAATAATGAAATCCCAGCAACAACAGCAGGACTTGCGGCAGACCTTCAGAACGCAGCTACACTCGGAATTGAGCAGGTTGAGGCGAGCAACACTGTATTCACGTACAACATGAAGGACAGCATGAACTATACCAGTTTCAGGCTTTCAGGTTCTCCATTGATTGCGACAAGCGGAGTTGCAGATGGTGAAGCGGTCAATGTGGCATATGATTTCATTGCGGAGTTCGATGAGAGCATAACAGTAGGGGATAACACGAGTTCAAACATGGCGAGGACAGCCTCAAAGATGACGCTCTGGTACTACGGTTACAGCAATGAGGATGCTGCTGCACTCACAGCAGATACAGCGACTGCAATCACGAACGGTACGGCGACAGGAGCAGTAAGAAAGATGCATAAGCTCGAAGCAACTGTGTATTTCAACCCTGACGGATCATTTGATTCAGTTGAATGGGCAGATTCAGATAATGCCAACGCTCCATTAGGCTATCGTATAGTTGACGGTGTAGTTCCTTACGGCGGAACAACCGCAGCAGGGCCGAACTTCCAGATAGCAGTCGGAGCATCAAGCGCAACAAGCACGAAGTCAGACACACTGACATTCAAGCAGGCACAGAATCTCGATAATCCCGGAGCACTTGACAATGCAGGTGTATGGACGACACAGGGTACAACGTATCAGGGCGGTTATCACACGACGAAGTGCACGATTTATGACGACAATGGCAAAGAACACACGCTTGAAGTTACATTCAAGAAGCTCACAGAAAATCGCTGGCGTTGGGAGGCATTCCTTGTTGAACAGGATGAATCAGGACAAGACCAGCTCGTTAATATCATTCCGACCCCAAGCTCAGGAGAAATTGAATTTGACGGTTCAGGAAGAATTAGCAACGTTGTAACAGGCGACAATGACAACCAGAGGCGCGGCGATGGCAATGACAGATACCCGAACGCAGAAGTTGAGATTACATTACCATTCAGCTTGAACGGTCAGCCGAACAGCACAGTAACTTTGAATTTCGGAGGCGGAGTTGGTTCAGGCGGAAGTGCATTAGACGGAGTAACGCAATTTGCATCAGAGACGACAACGAAACCTGTTTATCAGGATGGTTACACAATGGGAGTTTTGAAAAATTATTCTGTCGCAATCGATGGCGTAATCACTGGCTCATATGATAACGGCGTGAACATTCCGTTGTATCGTGTGGCACTTGCAACATTCGCAAATGAACAGGGACTTGAAAAGGTCGGCAATACGATGTTCAAGGCAACAGTGAACTCAGGGAACGCTAACATTGACGGTGCGACTACGAACGGAAAAGGTTCAATAATGTCTCAGTATTTGGAGATGTCGAACGTAGACCTCACAGAAGAATTCACACATCTAATTATTGCGCAGAGAGGTTTCCAGGCGAATACACGAGTAGTAACGGTGAGCGACCAGATACTTGAAGAGGTTGTGAACCTGAAGAGATAAATATAAATTTTGATTCGGAAATTATTTCCTCTGTCTTATACTTTTAGGGCAGGGGATTTTTTTATAAGGAGGAACATTCAATGAAAAAGATAGTTGTTATGTTATGCGTTCTGTTGTTCTGCACTTCTGCATTCGGTGCAGAATATCCTGAACTCGGCGTTTGCACAGGCGATAACGTCAGACTTCGCGAAGATCCCGGTACTGACGGAAAAATTATCGGACGCGCTGACACAGGAACAAGATTCGTGATTCTCAGTGAGGCTTATGTTGACGGTCAGAAATGGTATGAGATTGATAACCCAAAAGATAAAGGACATGCATTCATCATTGCGCGGTACGTAAATTACGGCTGGTATCACGGTAACAACGGCGTAATCCCAACAGGAAAAGATTTCGTTGAAGTCAGACTGGCATTCGGAATCTATCAGGAGAAAGCACGTACTCTCTTAGGTGAAGGCAAAAAGGATGAGTTCGGAAATCTCGTATATTCAGGTTGCACACTTAGATACGATGATGAAGCAGTTCCTACAATACATCAGGCAGAAATCACGAAACGTGGCTATGCTATTGCAGGTGTTCAGGTTGGAGACAACATGCGAAAACTATTGCAGCTCGGAATGCCGGAAGATTATCTGAATGATTTCATTGAAATACAGAAAGGAAATGCGATTAATACGGATGACGATGGAGTTGTTGATGGCCCGGAAGGCTGGACATATGAGAGTGCATCAGGTGAATCGATATTCTTTCAGTTCGGAGTCGGTCAGAAAGGAGAAAGTATCGTTGATATGATAATCTGGTCGCGTCCTCTTGGTGAAGGCTAAACATGCTATACTTAGTACAATAGCAATTTTTTCCCGCACACACATAAATTCAAAAGGAGGATTAAGTTCATAATGAATGAATTTGAACAGAGATTAGCGCATCATTATGACGAACTCAAATGGCTGTATTATGAGCTGTACGGAAGCGACAAGCAAGCCTTCGATTACTTCTGCTCAATGTTAAGCAGGTCATGGTCTGAACGCAATGAACTTCTTCGTGAACTCGATGACGCAAGAATCAGCGACCCCGAATGGTATGCAAGCAATGACATTATCGGAATGATGATGTACACGGAATGCTTTGCGAAAAATCTTCAGGGAGTGAAATCGCATCTCGATTACATTCAGGAATGCGGAATCAATTATCTTCACTTAATGCCGCTCCTCGATACCCCAAAAGGCAAAAGCGACGGAGGTTATGCAGTATCGAATTTCAGGAAGGTACGTCCGGATTTGGGAACTATGGAAGACCTTGCAGAATTAGCCGCAAAATGTCATTCACTGGGAATAAGTGTATGCCTGGACTTCGTTATGAATCACACGAGTGAAGATCATGAATGGGCAGTGAGAGCACGAAAAGGTGAGAAGGAATTTCAGGACAGGTATTTCTTCTTTGAGAACTGGGAAATTCCGAATCAGTTTGAAAAAGATTTACCCGAAGTATTTCCGACAACAGCACCTGGTAACTTCACGTTCAATCAGGAGTCCGGCAAGGTCGTTATGACTACCTTCTATCCGTATCAATGGGATTTGAATTACCGCAACCCTGTCGTCTTTAATGACATGACAGACAACATGCTGTACCTGTGCAATCAGGGCATAGATATTATTCGTCTCGATGCAGTACCGTACATCTGGAAGACGCTCGGCACGAATTGCCGCAATCTTCCGCAGGTACATACGCTAGTTCGAATCATGAGAATGGCCGCTGAAATCGTATGTCCCGGCACGTTACTGCTCGGTGAGGTCGTTATGGAACCGTCAAAAGTTGTTCCGTACTTCGGCACTGTCGATAAGCCAGAATGCAACATGCTCTATAACGTTACGACTATGGCGAGCACATGGCACACTGTAGCAACGCATGATACACGTCTCATGAAACATCAGCTTGAAACCGTCTTTGCACTTCCTAAGAAATATGTCTTCCAGAACTATTTACGATGCCATGATGATATTGGCTGGGGATTAGATTATCCGTTCCTGCGTCAGTTCGGACTCGATGAGGTATCACACAAGAAGTATCTCAATGATTACTTCAAGGGAGATTTTCCCGGCTCACCTTCGAGAGGCGAGACATACAACGATGCACCTGAACTCGGAGATGCGAGAATGTGCGGTACAACGGCTTCACTCTGCGGACTTGAATCAAAAGACAAGGACAAGGCCGTTAAACTCGACGTAATGCTTCATGCGTTCCTTCTTACACAAAGCGGAATTCCTGTTTTCTACAGCGGAGATGAAGTTGCACAGCTCAATGATTACACGTATCATGACAGCCCTGACCCCGACAAGGCAGCAGACAGCCGTTATGTTCACAGGGGTGCGTTCAAATGGGAGAATGCAGAGAAGAGACATGACCCACGTACTCCTGAAGGAAAGGTATTCAGTGCGGTCAATGCACTAACGAAGCTGAGAGAAAAATTCAGCGTGTTCTCGAACGTCTGCGATACATGGCTCATTGAGACACATGATGATGCTGTACTTGGAATCGGCAGGTACTACGGTGAAAAGACGCAGAAAGAAAAAATGCTTGCGTTCTTCAACTTCAGTGATGAGACAGTTACGTTTGTTCCGTCAGAGAAGATTAACGGACAGTTCGAGTATTACGACATGGTGAGCGGCAAGAAGTATGCGACGGATTCAATCGGTCAGGTTAAACTTGAAGGCTACGGTTTCCTGTGGCTTATCGCAAAAGCATAATCATTGCGAAGGTTTAACGGTTGTGAAATAATAATGCTCCTGTCTGAAATACGATGGGAGCAAATTTATACGCGAAAGGAGTTAATCAGTAACGAAATGACATCACAAATTCCAGAAGTTGCGGTTATCATGTCTACGTACAACGGTGAAAAATATCTCGCTGAACAAATAGATTCGATACTCGCACAGAAAGATGTACATGTTGAGTTATTCATCAGGGATGACGGTTCAAAGGATTCAACGCGAGAAATCATTTCAGATTATGTCAGCAGATACGATAACATTCATGCTGAGTTCGGAAGTAATTTAGGCTGGATTAAAAGTTTCGTCTCTGCGTTAGGATCGGCACCTGATTTCGATTACTATGCAATGTCAGATCAGGATGATGTGTGGCTTGAAGAAAAATTAATCACGGCAGTGAAAGCAATTCAGCAAAAGGAAAATGCAAAGGGAAAAGATATTCCCATAATCTGCCAGACAAGTGCATACATTGCAGATCAGAATCTAAATGTGATAGGCTCAATGGCTTATAGGGATAAACGCCTGAAGACAATATACAGCTTGGCCATAAGACCAACTGCATTAGGCTGCTGCATGGTCATGAATTCAAAAGCGCGTGAGTTCGCTAAACACAAGAACCATGAAGAATTATTTTGCAGAGGTTATGACATATCAATTGTGTTATTCACTGTTGCTTGTGGAGGTATTTTCTTCACAGAAGATACTCCTCTCATGAAATACAGACAGCACGGTCATAATGTCATAGGTACACCTACTTCAATTTTGAAGCGCATGAAATTTGAATACGACAGAAGATTTGTGAAAGAGCGCGGAGAAGAATCAAGATTTGCTAAGGTGGTACTTCAATATCTCAATGATGAAATGACACGGGAAGCAAAGAAAGTGTTTACCTTAATTGCAGGCAGTAAAGAGAAATGGCTTTACAGATTGATAATGTTCTTCTCACCTAAATTCAGGACAGGAGACATAAGAGTAACGCTGATTGAAAAGTTCCGAATCTTAATGGGAGTGCAATAAACATCCCCCCGCAAACAATTCACGGGGGGCTTTATATTCTTAATGGTTACGATGAAGACTACTGAGCTTCAAACATGTCTTTTCCGACTGCGCATAACGGGCATACCCAATCCTCTGGTACATTCTCCCACGCTGTTCCGGGAGCTACTCCGTTATCGGGGTCTCCTGCCTCAGGGTCATAAACATAACCGCATACTGTGCATACATACTTTGTCATTCTAAAAACCTCCCTCTATGTTTGCACAATTATAGCATACGAGGACTCAGAAAATCTGAATTCCTAACCTGCAAACCTGTTTATATATCCCATAGCAAGAATCGCAAGTATCACTATAGGAACTACATACGTGAAATAACCGCGAAGTCCTCGAGGGAATTTCACACCTTCACCTGTGTCTGCCTCTTTAACAAATTTGTCCCAGCCCCAGCCGTATCTGCTCACACAGAACAGCAAGTATATAATCGCTCCGATTGGAAGCAAGTTATCACTCAGGATAAAGTCTTCAAGGTCTAAGACATTTGAACCCGCTCCGAAAGGCTGAAATCCTGACCATAAATTGAATCCCAATGCACACGGAATCGATAGAATGAATAAACTTACTCCCATAACAATAGCTGAAGATTTACGAGACATATTGAATCTGTCCATGAAGCATGCTGTTATGTTCTCGAAGACAGCAATAACGGTTGAAAGTGCCGCAAAACTCATGAATAGGAAGAATAATGCTCCCCAGATTTGTCCGTTAGGCATGTGGTCGAACATGTTCGGCAATGTTACGAAGATTAAGCCAGGCCCTGCATCAGGATTTATGCCGTATGCAAAACATGCAGGGAATATGATTAGTCCTGCTGTCAATGCAACGAATGTATCAAGCCCCGTTATTATCAGGCTCTCTCCGAAAAGCGTCTTGTCCTTGCTGATGTAACTTCCGAATATCGACATTGAGCCGATACCCAGACTTAACGTGAAGAATGCCTGACCTAATGCCGCATATAACATTGTGCCTAATCCTGATGATGTGAGCTTGCTGAAATCAGGCTTGATATAAAATTCAAGTCCCTTCTCTGCACCTTCAAGCGTTACTGAACGTACTGCAAGTGCAAGCATGATTACGAGAAGTCCGCACATCATTATCTTCGTGATTCTTTCGACACCCTTCTGAAGTCCTGAGAAGCATACGAGTGTTCCGATTACGACGGATAATGTCATCCAGAAAATCATTTGAGAAGGTGATGCAAGGAATTCACCGAAAAATTTTCCGACAGCTTCAGCATCAAGTCCTGAAAGAGTCCCAACTGCTGAATTATATGTGTATGCGAGCATCCATCCCGTAACTGTCGTGTAGAACATCATCAGGATATAATTTCCTGCCCAGCCTACATAACCCCATAACGACCATACTTTATGTTCAGGACATAACACACTGAATGAACGGGACATGCTCTTCTGTGAGCCTCGTCCGACTGCAAATTCCATAACCATTATGGGCATGGCCAGGAATAACAAGAATGTGATGTAGATTAATACGAATGCTGCACCGCCGTACTGACCAGTGATGAATGGGAAACGCCATACATTACCGAGTCCGATTGCACAGCCTGCCGATAGGAATATGAATCCTAAACGGCTTGCGAAAGTCTCACGCGGTTTATCTGCCATGAGAAACATTACCTCCAGTTAAAATTTTCACTGCATTATAGCAGTTTGTATGAAATACGGCTTTGCATAAATGATTTACGGAATAATCATGAAGACCTCAGCGTAATAGTCCGGGTAATCAGGATATGCTTTATCAATTCTCCGTTTGAAGTCTGCGTATTTGTCATAACCAAAGCGTTTATGTTCTCGTGCGTCATGATTTTCAATGTATGATATGTATTCATCATTGCGTTTCTGATTCAATGTGCCTCTGAACGTTTTTACCGCAAAGATTATGCCTTCAGATTTGTCTTCTGGAAGTTCGTGCGAGTTTATGTCGATGGCATTATATCCGAGTTCTTTCATGTGCCAGCATAATACAGGGTTGCTTGTTACAGTCAGTGATTCTTTCTTCGGGTCTGATGATGTTATGTATTCTATGATTGATTCGTATGGGGTATTCCATGATGCTTTTGCAGTGTCAGTGTGAGTGATTACGCTGATTATTCCCAGTATAGTGCCTGCCGCGCAGAGACATAACACGATGATGCGAATTATCCTGTTCTTTATGAATGAATAGGTATCGGTCATGAAGTCTCCTTGCTGAGGATTGAATACACTGTAATATCTCGCTCCAACACCTGTCTTGAGAATTATATTTGCGATATAAGAAAACACGAAATATTTGCTCGTGCATGTCTTCATAACACTCTTAATGTTCAAGATAAACGCAATGAATAATATCAAACCTGCGAGAATCAAAAGCATTCCTGAAATTGAGACGGGAACAACAGCACTTCCGCACAGAAAATTCTGACCAGCTGACATAAACGGCATTATCATTGATACAAGTTTAAATTTTCCGTTCGGGTAATGCACGGTGATGAATGCGTAAGCCTGATACGATATGAGCAATGATGATATGACCGCGAAACTGAGAATGATTTTTACCTCGTCTCTTAGATATTCTCGCCTTGTATAGAGAATGCATAAGAACGATACTAGAATCATAATGATTGAACAATAAGCGACATGAAACATTAAGACGCATAGCACGAAATAACATGCCCAGAATGTAACACGTCTTCTGGAATTAACGTTATGCATTACGAGGCCAAGACCACATGCAAGAGGCATAATGTATGTGTACCATCGAAGTCCCGTACACCACAGAAGCATTGAGGGATTCAGACAGAGAAGAACATATGAGAGTATACATGAGAGATTATCGCTTTGTCTTCGAGTCATGTACCAGTACAGCCATAATGATAATGCAATAATTAACGCTCCTGCTGTCCTCACTGCATGCCAGTTTCCGAATATCCCATACAGGACATAGTTCATGACATATTGCCCTACAGGATGAAGGTCTATGCTGTTGATGTAAGTTATGAGCTGAGAAAGAGATTGGCATTTCGCGAGTTGTTCTAGGTTGAAGAATTCATCATCCCATCCGTAAGAGTTCCATGCTGTGAATGAGAATAATATTAACGGTACTGCAAGACTGATTAAGATTAACGGAACATTATGTTTGCGCATGATTATCTTTCTCCTCTGAATTTGATTTGCAGAAAATTTCACGAACACAAGATATGCGTAGCTTGGCACATCAATTCCGTAAATGATTGTGCGAGGAAATTATTAGCATTACATCTTGGATTTATTCTGTCAAGTGTTTTCATAGCCTGAATTATAGCACAATCATCTGTAGCAGTAACTTCCGTCAACAGGTATCAATGCTCCGTTAATGTAACTCGAATCAATTATACTCATCACAACTTGCGCAATCTCTTCAGGCTCCGCGAATCTATTCAGCGCAATCTTGTCGCATATTCTTTTACGCTGGTCTTCAGGTTTACTCTTCTGCCACGGCGTTTCAATGAAGCCCGGAAGCACAGCATTCACTCTTATGTTTCGATTGCAATATTCCTTCACGAGTGCGAGAGTCAATCCGTTCAATGCACTCTTCGATACAGTGTAAGGTACTGAAGTTGCATGAGGGTATACACTCATCGCTGAACTGATCATGATTATGTTTCCGTCATCGCATAAATCATTGTGGAACTTTCTGATTAATTCTGCCGGTGCATTTACGTTTACATTCATGACATGCATAAAATCTTCCCACGTTAAATTTTCCCAGCGTGTTCTGTCAGTGCACCCTGCATTTAGTATAAGTAATTCTCCCCCCCCCCCCCTTTAGTATTTTCTGCGTACTGTCATAGAACTTCGCAACATCTTCTTTCGTTTCGAGACTCTGATGAATCATCGAAAACTGTCCTGCATAATCATGCGATAATTCTTCGGTTACACGTTCCGCATTCTCTATGTCATTTGCATAGTTCATCACAACAAAATATCCTCGTTTAAGAAGTGCCTTCGAGATTGCAAGACCGATACCCTTCGCTGAACCTGTTACTATTGCCGTCTCCATAATGAATCGATTCTCCTAATCGTAATGTTTTATGTATCTTATCACGGCATATAATGAAATCAAAAAGAACGTCAAAGACAATAACGTTCTCGTTGATTTCTATGTTAGTCTTCATGTCGTTTATTTCAGAGATGAAATCAGATTTATTATCCTCTGCCTGAACTTGTAGTACATGAAATTCTCAAGCACCCTCTGCATTGCATTTTCTCCGAGCTTACTTCTGAGTTCAGAATCATTCTTCAGCTTCATAATTGCATCCGCAAAGGCTTTCACATCCCGATTCGGACACTCAATACCTGTTATGCCGTCAAGACTGACATAATTCACTCCGCTTCCGGGTATCGTGAACGTTACTGCTGGCTTTCCGAAATACATTCCTTCGGCAAGTGCTAGACCAAACGCTTCATTTCTCATTATCGACGGGAAAGAGTATATATCACTTGCTATGTAATATGCGTTAAGTTCTTCATCGCTCAACAGACCAAGAAGTTCTACTTTACTGTTATTCATGGTCATCTGTTTCATCTCATCACTTCGTGTATGCGGACCTGCTATTAGAACAACACAATCATCATCAAGATATTCTGATGCCTCAATCAAATACCTGAAACCCTTATACGCAACATTTCTGCCTACTGAGAACGAAATGAATTTGCCAGGATACTTTTTACGTATCTCGGAAGCTATCCGCTGCGTTTCAGGAGTCTCTGCAATCCTATGATTCTGTACACAGTTCGGAATCACTGTACATTTGTCTCTGTAACGACTAAGATACTTGCTGCCTTCTATATAATTTTCACTCGTAGCAACTATCACATCAGCTCGCTCACACAATTTTATATTCTGGAAGTGAAACAATTTTCCGAGTATCTTCTGCCGGACTATGTCGAGATGCCAGTAGAGTATAAATTTAACAGACTTGTATTTTTTCAGGAAAGGAAGCAGACAATGAGCCATAAAAGGATTAGGATAATGCATTATTATTATGTCCGGGACGAAATGTTCAAACAGCTTTTTGAGTTCACGTTTGAATGTCAGAGATATTAATTGTGATGACACTTTAGCGATACAGCTGCACCTTACTACTTCTATGCCTCTGATTTTGTCATGAACTGTCTCGTTCATGTGAGTAACTATTCCGTCAGCTGATGCATCCTGATTGAAACATATCATCTTCTGCTCAATGTTCGGAGTATCTGATAGTGCACGCATAACATCTTCTGCTACCTGATCTATTCCTCCGCGTACGGGATATACGCTTGCTGCTAAATGCAAAATCTTCGTCATTATATGTAAAATACTTCTCCTTATGGAATTTAGTTTGAAACATTGTATCACAGTATAAGAGCGTATAATGGAATCAAAAAATGCACACACAATATAATCAATCAATAAGCAATTCACTTAGGCGCAGAATAGGCAAAGCTATAGCTCAATGGAACATGATAAACGAAGGCGATAACGTTCTCGTCGGTTTATCGGGAGGCAAGGACAGTTTGATTCTACTTCATGCACTTCATGAATTCGCAAGACGAAGCCCCGTTAAATTCTCCCTCGCAGCTCTCAGCGTTAAACTCTCAGGAATGAATACAGCTCCCCTCGAAGAATATTGCACTCAGAAAAATATTCGCTATGTGATAGTCGAACAGGACATCATAGGAATAATTGAAGCTCGTCAGGAAAAATCACCGTGTTCATTCTGTGCAAACATGAGACGCGGAATAATAAGCAGATGGGCTTCACAAAATGGATTCAATAAGCTCGCACTTGGCCACTCTCTTGATGATGCAGTCGAGACATTCTTCATGAACATGTTCAACGCAGGAAGAGCAAAAAGTTTTCAGCCGGTCGCATACATGTCGAGGACAGGTGTAACAGTGATAAGGCCGTTAGTACTGTCGAATGAATCAGCAATCATCGATGACGCAAAGAGATTACAGCTTCCAGTAATAGCGAGTGCGTGTCCGTTCGCAGGTCATACTGAACGTCAGAGAATACGCGAATACATTTCGGATTTGAGAGTCAGAGTGCCGGACTTATACGCTAAAATATTAAATGCACTTGAGAATCTATCAACCTCTGAAAGCTGGCAGTATGAAAAACATGAAAGTGATTCCTGACGACATAAAATTAACCCCATGGCTTGAACAGTACAAGACATTCAAAGAAGAATATCCTGATGCATTACTGCTCTTCCGAATGGGAGACTTCTATGAAATGTTCTTTGATGATGCGAAACAGGCAGGTGCTGTTCTTGGAATTGCAGTTACATCACGGGACTCTGAGAGAAAAATTCCTATGGCAGGCATTCCGTATCATGCATTGAATTCATATCTTGGGAGGCTCATCAATGCAGGGTTCAGAGCCGCAATATGCGAACAGATTGGTGAAGCTAACCCCAAAGGTCTTGTTGAACGCAGAGTGATTCGCGTCGTTACTCCCGGAACGTATGTACCTGAAGAGAATATCGGAGAGTCAGGACATCTTGCGGCAGTGTATCCTGTGAAAGGCAGAATCTCAATGGCTTTGCTGTCAGTCGATACAGGAAGGCTTGAGGCAGGTACTCTCAATGAACGTGATGCTTCATCTATGCTGTCGGCTTTTTCTCCTGGTGAAGTCCTTTATCCCTCGAACATAAAGAACCTTCCTGAATTCCTGAACGGCTATAATCTTCTTGCAGTATCACCTGAAAACTTCAAGCAGGAAAATTCAGCGGGAAGATTGAAATCCGCATTGAAGGCAAAACGTCTTGAAGGATTCGGAATCAGTGATCGAGATCCATGCACAGGGCCTGCATGGGCAGCACTCGAATATCTTTCGGCAACGCAGTTCAGCACTCTCAATGACATTCTGAAAATATCACCGCTGATTCTCAAAGGACGTATGAGTTTAGATTCGGCTGCACAGAGAAACCTTGAGCTTATCCCTGAGACTTCCGGCGATAGTGTATCGTTATTATCATCTATCGACAGATGCAGGACTCCTATGGGACGCAGGACATTACGCGACTGGATATTGAGGCCATTAATGGACATTCATGCAATCGAACGCAGACAGAAAGCAATCGCTGTACTTGTTGATTCGACGCTTGAATGTTCAGAGCTTCAGGACTATCTTGCAGGTACACGTGATGTTGAACGTTCACTATCAAGACTTGCACTGAACACAGGAAACCCGTTAGACCTTTCAGCAATCAGAGAGACACTTAGAATAATTCCAAGCATAAAGAATCTTTCAATGCCTGAACCTTTAAATGAACTCATAAATACGCTTCCTAATCTCGAAGAATTACGGGACTATCTTGAACATGCATTAGAGGACAGACTTCCGCGCATATTGGGGAATTCTCCTGTCATACGTTCCGGGTTCAATCAGGAGCTTGATACGTGGCGTGAGATGTCAGTGAAGGGTGAACAATGGCTCGCAGAATATCTTGAACGTGAGCGTAAGGCAACAATGACACCGAAGCTCAAGACAGGTTTCACGAACGCATTCGGATATTACCTTGAAGTTGGAAAGGGAGGATTAGCATTCAAGCCTGAATATTTCAGACAGACACAGATACTCGTCAATTCAACGCGGTACACCACACCTGAGCTGAAGAGTTTTGAATCACGAATGCAGAACAGTGAAGCAGAGATTTCACGAATAGAATCAGCAGTGTATGCAGAGGTTGTGAATAATGTAATGTCTCATAGTTCGCAGATTCAATTAACCGGCAGGCTATTGGGAATTCTTGACTGCATTGCATCATCAGCAGGTCTTGCGCGTGAACGTAACTATGTATGTCCTTCAGTGAATGAATCTGATTCAATCATCATAAAGGGAGGCCGTCATCCAGTGATTGAGAGTGAGCTGAAAGATTCAGGGTTCGTTCCCAATGACGTAACATTGAATCCTGACAGCAGGGTAATCATTCTCACTGGGCCTAACATGGCGGGCAAATCAACATGGCTTCGAATGTCTGCACTAATTGTGATAATGTCGCAGGCTGGGTTATGGGTTCCTGCTGAGAGTGCGGAGATTGGACTTGTTGACCGTGTATTCACGAGGATAGGTGCGCGAGATGATTTAGTGAGAGGGTCAAGCACATTCATGGTTGAGATGTTAGAGACCGCGAATATATTGAACAATGTAACAGACAGAAGTCTAATCATACTCGATGAAGTAGGAAGAGGGACGGCAACATGGGACGGAATGAGTATCGCATGGTCAGTGATTGAATACTTGCAGGCGAACTCGAAAGCACGAGTGTTATTCGCAACACACTATCATGAATTGACGTGTCTTGAGGAGAGGCTTGAAGGTGTGAAGAATTACAGCATGGCCGTCAGTGAAGGTTCAGAGGGAATATTATTCCTTCATCAGGTTGTGCAAGGTCCTGCGGACAGGTCATACGGGATTGAGGTTGCGAGGTTAGCGGGACTTCCGAACAGTGTATTGAGACGAGCGTTTGAACTGTTAGAGATATTCGAGCGTGAAGGTTCTGAAGGAAGAGATATGAGCAAGATACCTGCACCATTGCCACAGGTTGCATTGAGGCGACAGATTTCGATGTTTTCAGCGGAGGGAGACGGAATCATTGAGGAGCTTTCAGAGATGGATACGGATAACATAACGCCTATGGAAGCATTGAGGATATTGCACAGATTAAGCGGAAAGAGCAAAGAGGCGCGTATGATATAATATGTAAAAATTTCAGATGAATGGAGGTTGCAAGTTTGCGAATAAGTCAGTATAATACTCGCAGTTCGCAGTTCGCAGTTCGCAGTTCGCAGTTCGCAGTTCGCAGTTCGCAGTAGCTTAATCTGTCCTTTCATAAAATCCACAACAAATGAATATTCAGACGGGGGAAATGTGTTATGTTGTCCCGTTTGTTGAAGTTGTACAGGAAAATTCTTCGTTATCCTTTCAGTTGTCTTAACCGCATAAGACTTAAAAACAAGAATTTCACTCTGATATCAAAAGACTGTGTAGGTGCTATGCTTCTCCATGAATTAGGCTTGCGCTTTGATACTCCTACAATCAATGCCTGTTTTCATGCAGGAGATTTTGTGAAGTTCTGCGGTGATTTGAAGTATTATCTTTCGCAGGATATGTTGGAAGACAAAAATCAATCTCTCAAAATGGGTTATCCTGTTGGCATATTAGGCAGTGAAGGCAGAGAAGTGCGGGTTTGGTTTATGCATTATGGCACTTTCAGCAATGCAAAAGCAAAATGGGATGAAAGATGTTCAAGAATACATTGGGATAATATCTTTCTCATTATGACTGATGGAGAAGGTTCTAATGAGGAAATTGTGAGAGAGTTTGATTCACTTCCGTATGAACACAAAGCATTACTTACATACAGGGATTTTGCAGGCGTGAAATCAGCAATAAAACTTGATGTGAAGAAATTAAATACGTATGGTCTTGGTGTACCCGAAGTATTTGCGTACAAGTCATTACTCTCTTTCCGGCGCGTTATTGATGATTGGAACTATGTAGACTTCTTTAACGCATGAGGTGATAACATAAGGCGTATATTTATTCTAAGGAGCACATTAAGAGTTATATATGCCAGCAATTAAAGCATTACCATATGATTTATGGATGAGAATAGCTGCCGGTGAAGTCGTAGAACGTCCAGCATCGGCAGTGAAGGAATTAGTCGAGAATTCATTAGACGCAAAAGCAAAACGCGTGAACGTGAAACTCTATGACGGAGGAAGATTACGAATCATAGTTGAAGATGACGGTACTGGAATATCATTTGAAGACCTTCCCCTCGCATTGATGTATCACGCTACAAGCAAAATCTCTGAGCTTGAAGACTTAGAGAACATAAGCACATTGGGTTATCGCGGTGAAGCACTCGCAAGCATAGCCGCAGTAGCAGACGTTGAAATACGCAGCAGGCAGAATGCTTCAGATTCAGGAGGACTTATTCGTTCGCATGACGGAAAGATAACTGAGCACATTGAAGCAAGCTGTCCTGTAGGAACACGTGTTCAGGTCGAGAATCTATTTTCGGGATTACCAGCACGGCGCAAATTTCTGAAGAGCGCATCAGGTGAACTCAGACGTGCAGCAGTCTATCTACGTGAATATGCAGTGTGTAACCCTGATATTGCATTCAGCTTAGAGCATGACGGAAAATTAATCTTCGCAACTGACGGTGGCGGAGACAAAAAACGTGTACTCTCTAAGCTATGGGGAGAAGGCGCAGAGATTCAATGCGTTGAAGTCTCAGCTGAACATCTAAGCCTCGAATGCTGGTTTCAATCAAGAGCAGGAATAGGTTCATCGAGAAGTGATTTAATCTCGTTCGTCAATGGACGTGCGGTTAATGATCCTGTCATAAAATCAGCGGTCAGTCAGGGAGCAAGAGAGTTATCAGGGAATTACGCACTGTTTTTCTCGCTTGAACCTTCACTCGTTGACGTTAATATTCATCCTGCAAAATCAGAAGTCAGATTCAGGTATCCGTCCGAAATCTACAGGTCAATTCATGACGCAGTGAAACATCTCGGAAGTCCTATGCCCATTCCCGCAATCATGAGCACAGGAACATCAAAACAGAATCATTCAGGCTGGAACTTCAGAGATTCAGCAGAACGAATCATCAATACGAAAAGTACAGGCCAAGTAAGCAATCGTTCTTCGCGTCCAAGAACCGCAAGCCTGAATCAGAATTACGAGGCGAAACTATTTCCTGATGACTTAGTGATTCAAAGTGAACCAGAAATCACATATCTCGGTCAGAATTCAGGAGGCTATCTCGTCTATGATACACATGAAGGTCTAGTGATAATCGATCCACATGCGGCACATGAACGGGTGAACTATGAGCGCATAAAGTCTCTTGCAGAATCATCAACGAACTCACAGAAATTATTATTGCCTGCGCTGCTTCACCCGACACTTGCACTTGAGGCCGTTGAATTCATCAATGAACTTAATGACTCTGGCTTTGAACTCGCAAGCACTCCCAAAGGTTTGGAACTCCAGGCTGTACCCGTAATCCCTAACTGTGAATTTGAACCCGAAGCATTGCTACGAGCATCGATAAGTGCATTGAAGAATCATCATGACGGGGACACGAAAAATATTTTATGGCGTGTATGGGCAACTATGGCATGTAAGGCATCAGTGAAACTCACAACAAGACTCTCCCGTGAAGATGCGTTATCTTTATGGAAGAGCCTTCATGAATGCGAACAGCCTTTCGTATGTCCTCATGGCCGCCCTGTTATGATTGAAATTAAGAATGAAGATTTACTGAAACGTTTCGGACGCGAATAATTACTGCCTGATATATCCCCATTTCTTTTCGCGTTTCACTGCCGCTAACCCCTCACTGAATGGTCTCGCATCATCATACTGAGGGGCAATTTCCCATTCTCCACGAACATTCACATATCCGAATCTCGTATCTGCCGCAACGGGAGCTAATCCTTCACCGAAATTCAAGGCAATGTTGTAGTATCTCGGAATCGCGAATCCGTTTCGTGGAGTGATATATCCCCAGCCGCGATAACTCCTTCGTGTTCTGACGGGTGCAAGACCGTAAACGAAATCTCCTGCTTCATGATACATAGGTCTGATGATGAACTTTCCTTCTGTGTTGATGAATCCCCATCTGCCTTTGAAGTTCACTGCCGCTTTTCCTTCGCTGAATCTTCCGGCTCGCAGAAATTTCGGCTCAATCACAAATATTCCCCTAACGTTGATATATCCCCATAAGCCATTTTTACGGGCAGGTGCAAGTCCTTCACTGAAAGAATCAACGCGTTCAAACGAAGGAGCAATAACATAATTGCCCATTAAATCGATGTATCCCCATTGTGCACCTGACTGAACAGCCGCTAGTCCCTGCGAAAAAGGAAGTCCATTCCTGAAGAATTTTTCTTCGATTACTCCTGTGTCTGGGTCTTCGCGTGAGAACGCCTGATTGCCTTCAGTGTCAATGTAATGGTCTCCGAGAAAAGCGAAACCGTCTGAGAAATCTCCTGCATCTGGAATTTTATGCACTAATGGAATTGCTATGCGTCCGAGATTGTCGATATATCCCCAGCGGTCATCCTGTTTCACTGCGGCTAATCCTTCATGGAAATCATGTGCTTCCTGATATGCATACTCAACGACAACTACAGGAGGCTTTGTATTTGCTGCGTATGCTCCCGTCAACATGGCCAAGAGCATAATGATTGCTGATAAAAATATTTTTTTCATTATAGTCACTCCTGCGGTGATGTACGTCTTGCCTTGCGTCTTTCAAGTTCATCAAGAATTGCTTTTCTCAATCGGACTGACTGCGGCGTTACTTCAACAAGTTCATCTGTCTCTATCCATTCCATTGCTTTCTCTAATGACATTCGACGCGGCACATCAAGTTTCGTTGTGAGTTCCTTCGTTGCTGAACGGTGATTCGTCTGCTGTTTCTTCTTCGTTGGATTGCAGGGAATATCTCCAGGTCTTGAACATTCACCGATAATCATTCCGTTGTATACCTGCTCAAGCGGTGAGATGAATAACACTCCTCTGCTCTGCAAGTTCTCAAGCTGATACGCTGTTGCTTCTCCTGTATCCATACTTACGAGAGAACCTCTGTTTCGTGTCGTTAAATCACCTGCCCATTCCTTATAGCCGCTGAAACAGTTCGACATTATTCCAAGTCCGCGAGTGTCAGTCAGGAATTCACCTCTGTAACCGATTAATCCTCGTGTAGGAATCTCAATCTCAATCCGCAATAATCCTCTGTCAGGATTATCTATGTTCATGACCTTTCCCTTTCGCTTTGAGAGTTTCTCAAACACTATGCCCTGATAGTCTTCGGGAACATCAATCGTAAC
This sequence comes from uncultured Synergistales bacterium, assembly GCA_905235735.1. Classification (GTDB taxonomy): domain Bacteria; phylum Synergistota; class Synergistia; order Synergistales; family Aminobacteriaceae; genus JAFUXM01. The sequence continues at coordinate 34,042 of CAJOMU010000017.1, read as the reverse complement.
GAGTTCATACGGTTCACACTTCACGCCGTCGCGGTACTCAATGATGACTTCAGGCTTTGAAACGCAGAATTCCATTCCCTCGCGTCTCATCTCTTCAATGAGAATTCCGAGCTGTAGTTCACCTCGTCCTGAAACTTTCACTCCGTCAGGTCTTCCTAAATCTTCCATTCTTAATGACACGTTCACATGCATCTCACGAATCAATCTTGCCTTCAACTGTCTCAATGTTACAGCCTGACCTTCACGACCAGCGAACGGGCCTGAATTCACGAGGAAGAACATAGAAACTGTAGGTTCTTCAATTGCGAGAGGTTTCAAAGGCTTATCAGAAATTTCCTCAGCAGAAAACGTATCGCCTATGTTAATTTCACTTGGCCCTGTAATCCAAACAATATCGCCTGCGTTCACTTCATCTACTTCAACGCGTTCAAGCCCTCGTGTAACCCAAAGCTGTGCAATCTTTGCGTTTTCATGGCCTGTTATCGTCCAGTCATTGCCGGAATGATCTGCGGTGTTCCATTTCGTTGATGTTCGTGTGAATGTTTCACCCTTTCTGATATGTCCCTGAAGAATTTTACCGCTTCCTATTCTTCCGACGTATTCATTCCATGCGAGAGTACTTACCTGCATGAGGAAGGGTTTATCATAATCGACATCAGGAGCAGGAACGTAATCGATAATTGCCTGAAACAAATCGTCCATACCTTCATGAGGTTTACTGAGGTCATTTACTGCCCAGCCGTTGAGACCAGAACCATAAAGGACAGGAAAGTCTGCCTGTTCATCTGAAGCTCCAAGCTCAAAGAACAAATCAAACGTGAGGTTCAATGCGCGTGTAGGGTCAGCACCTTCGCGGTCTACCTTATTGATGAATACTAGAGGTTTCATTCCAATCGAGAGAGCGTGCTGAAGAACATAACGTGTCTGAGGCATTGGGCCTTCATTTGCGTCAACGATGAGGATAACGGAGTCTACAGTTGATAGAATGCGTTCAACTTCGCCGGAGAAGTCAGCGTGTCCCGGAGTGTCTATTATGTTGATGAGGTAACCTTTCCATTCGACTGTACACGGTTTGCTTCTGATTGTGATACCTCTTTCGCGTTCGAGTGGGTTATTATCCATTACGCGTTCTGCGACTTGTGTGTGAGCTGCGAAAGTTTGTGCAGCTCTGAAGATTGAATCTATGAGTGTAGTTTTACCGTGATCTATGTGTGCAACGATTGCGAGGTTGCGAATGTTCTTTGCGTTCTGTGAATGCATAAAAAATTATCAGTCCTGTTGCAATAAATTTTTTCTGGCAATTTTAGCACATGTTTTTTCTGTTAAATCTATGCGAAATCAGAAAACTCCTGTAAAATTAAAAAAATTAATCATTTAGGAGGTTCGATATGACTTTCGATGAGTTCATAAAACGAGAAACAAAAAATGAAGAATACTTATCCAAGAAAAGAAGTATACAGCTTAAAGAATGGCTTAACAACATAGAAAGACTCTATGATATGTTAAAGGATTTTCTCGAAGAGTATATTCAGGCAGGCGAAGTAAAGATAAACGAAGAAGATATAAGCATCACAGAAGAATTTTTAGGGACTTACGCTGCCAGGAAAATGGTTGTATATCTCGGAAATTTAGGAAAATACATCGAATTTCTCCCCATAGGAGCATGTGTAATAGCGGCTTACGGACGCGTAGACATGATCGGCAAAAACGGAACAGTCAGGATAGTTCTTGTTGATAGTGAACTCGACAGCCCGCGTATCAGTGTTACAATTACAAATGATGCCCCTCAGAAAAAATCCGACACGACACCTGAGCTTGAGTGGCGTTTTGTTACTGCCCCACCGAACATTAGGTATATTCCTATTGAGCGTGAAACGTTCTTAGAACAGTTAATGCAGCTATCCTGATGTTATAATGGCCGTTAATACAAATTCTCAGGCGTTGAAACCGCAGCCTTACCCGTCCTTGAAGTCTATTGATGATTATCACAGGAAGGTGCGGGAAATTATTATGCAATATTTTGCGCTGGCAGAAAAGGGACAGATATTGACTTCAGGCAATAACTTGTTTGTCGGTGCAACACTTCAGGAAATTCAACAGATAAGAGATGAACTTCTTGATGAAGAGGAGAGAAGGTCTTGTTTTGCTTTGCTTACGTACATAGAAGCGACTTTTAAGGCGCATTTTCTGTACGTAGTAGATACAGGAATTAACTGTAGACTGCAAAGGACTTTCCGAAAACTTTTTAACTCCAAGAAAAACATAATGAATATTGGCAACTCTCCTGAAATAGTTTCTGTGATCTCCTTCAAGTCCGAGATACTTATGAGGTGGAGAAGTTGCGGTGAAATTGACCAACAAACATATAATGACATTGTAGGAGCATTTGCCTTCAGGAATTGGTTTGCGCACGGTCGTTTTTTGACGCTTAAGCCCTCACCTGTCGGAGGAATACGCTATCAATACAGCGACCTCTACATTTTGGCACAGAAAACCGAAAGTTTATGTGTGCTGGCAAAACCGTACCTGTCATGATGCAGTTCTGAGAACAACAAATCAAGAAGGTTGCGAATGTGCTTTGCGTTCTGTAATTGCATAGAAAATTTCAGTCCTGTTGTGATAAATTTTTTGGCAATTTTAGCACATAGACAAAAAATTAGCGGCTGCCTTTAGGAAGCAACCGCACCTGATGAGACATGAACAATTAGAAAATATCCCCCATACTTTTGTACTATACGGGGAGATTTTGTTTTTGTCGGATTAATGCCCGCAGGTTGTACGGGTACACTCACAACGATAACCTGCTCTCCTCAATGCTTCATTCTTAACGGACTGTGGAAAAGGCTCTGGGCTTTTACCTGGCACTCCGTATGTCGAAGTATTTGCATGGCATCTTTGACATAAAACTTCGGCATTATCCAGACCGTTGCCACCATCGCGGCGTTTGTGATGAACTTCAAGCCCTGTTTTACATGTACAACGAGACACAATAATAACCTCCTCAAAAATATTGTCTAATCAATTTGCGCATCAACTAGTTAGCACTAGCTAAGTATACATGCTAATGCGAAAAAGTCAAGCGATTTTTCGACAACAAAAATCAAGGCGGAAAAGTCGCACCCTTCCGCCTTTTGTACTTTCTTCAGTAGTCGTTGTTACTCTAAATTTTTTATCTCCATTAAGGCTGAAACAGTATTTTCCAGAAGACCGTCAGGAATTTTAACTTCAAAATGTTCTGAAATAAGTTGACTTACAGAAGCTTTGTCGTCTGGGAAATTGAAAATAATATGGTACGGTATAAAACAAATAAAATTGCCGCCAAACCTCCTTCTCTGATCATCAAGTATTAAGCAATCTTTATCAAATCGAATCTCATTTGAGATTTCATACACACCAAACCACCCGTGCTTTTCAGCTTTCCAAACTGCTCTTCCGTCATTAAATCCATATTTACTGGTTATTTTTTTGATTTCTTCCCATGTCAATTCCCGTTTCTCCTTTTTCAGTTTATCAGGGGTTGAAAACAAATCTAATTTTCCCTGCTTCATTTGCGCAAGTAACTCGCTACTGATTTTCTGCTCGTAATCAAAATCAACATTCTCTTCAACACACGCAATCCCTTCCTCCTTATCGCCCAGAAGGAAATACGCCACACCCACAAAAAGATTATTGCTCCAATCTCCCGGAGTTATGTTGTCCTGAATCACTTTCAGCAAACGCCGAAGCTCCTCACGATTAGTGTTTGAGTCCGCCGCCATCTTCTGAACCCTGTACTTTGCTTCCTCAAGTTTATACGGGTCATTCCTCAGAACTGGCCGCCATACCTCTGCGAACTTATCCCAGCACATTGCAGTCTCATCATCATTGCCCGATTCCTGAGCAGCCTTAGCGCGGTAATACCAATAGGGCGAGTAAATCTGGAAGTTTCTCTCGACATTCCGCGCACGAAGCATTCTCAATCTCTTTGACGGGTCTGGCTCATTCACAGCCTTGTAGTAACCGTTCAAACTTTCCTGCGTCAATCGGTACTCATCTGGCAGCTTGTACTGACGGAGAAGATTCCACGACGAATTTAGCAGTTTAACTTGAAGCTCGTTGCAGTCCGCAATATCTTCTTTCTTCAACTGCCACAAGTCATCGTTGAGTCCTTCAAGAAGCTCACCTTTTGCTGACTGGTAGCTGAAGTATGACGACACGCAAGACGTTGCAAGACTTCCGAGCCAGCTCCATAAATTTCCGCCGTAAGCCCTTATTCCTGACAGTGCATTAAGGAGCTGCATTTGTTCGCGGCTGTTATAGCGTTCCTGAAATCTTTTCGCCTCTTCCTGACGAAGCCCTTTGCCCGTGATGAAGTTCATCAATTCTGTGAACAATGCTGTCATCTCGTAATCACTCTCAATATTTCCGAGAGCTAGTTTGTTGATGATAGTGTTGTATTCCTGGTCGAGAATGATTCTGTCCTGAGTTGAGATTATCCTGTGGATTGAGACAATCGCCATGTTCAAGGCAAGCATAGTGTGCTGAGGGTCATAATTATCTTCGGTGTAAGCGGGTGATGATGAAGACACTACAGCGAGTACCAACAGAAAAGAAAATATACGTTTCATTTTTCTTCCTCCTTATATGGAATGGCTAAATCATATCATTCACATTCAATCATTGCTATATGTTATGCCTTTTGCGCCTGATGTTTTCGAGAAACGTTCATTGAGGATTTGAGGAAGATATTTTCTAACGGCCTGAGACAGATTATTTGCACACGCGCTGTTTACCCGTCCGCGTCCTACACGTATTGCGTCCAGCAGTTCAGCTTCAATCTTTTTGAGTCGCTCTGACTTATCACCGCCCGCAAGTAACCTATTGAAGCCCTTTCCGACTAAGTCAGATTCTATATCATCGATTTTTGGGAGAGCTGAAGTGTTAGTTGTTGTGTAATCGCCGAGAAGGTGAACGTCATATAGAATTGTCGCTACTGCATTTGCGTATCCTCGTGCTGTTGGAATTCCTGTTACTGATGTTACGGCGTTGATTAGTTTTTGGTTACGAGGGGCTTGAATATTTCTCGTTAGGTAAGCAAAGAATTGTCTCTCTTGATTTCTGGCATCAGGGTTACCCTTGAGGCACAAGCGAACCTGTCTTACTAGCGGCGCATAGTTTTGCGGATTAGCATTGAATCCCCAATGAAATAGCAGTCTGTGTCCTAGACTTCCCCACTTGAACCACGTGAATCTGTTTTGCAAGTCTCTGTAGTCTTCTCCGACTCCGTCAATAACATCTTGAGCGACTTTCCAGAGGGGTTGTATGTTGATTCTTGAGGTGCTATCCCTAACTCCGAATACATCGTTCCATTGCTGTACATGTTCCTGGCCTGACTTTGCGGACGCAACGGTACACGCGAGAAATACTAGTATCAACGACAACATAAACCTTAACCTGCAATAACGTATCATGAAAAATCCCGCCTTCTTCAATAATATTATTCTGCAAAAAAAAAGGAAAGTTCACGCGATATATTATCACGTAAAACCTTCCCGTTAATTTCAGAATGAGTGCTACAGATTCACGTTCGGAATCGCCGCAAATCCCTTCGCTAAATCTTCGTCCGTCGGAATGTAATCCGTCATCCTCCCATTGTTATATTGCTCATACGCCGTCATGTCGAAATATCCCGTCCCAGTCAAACCGATAATGATCGTCTTCTCCTCGCCGGTATCCTTGCACTTCAGAGCCTCATCAATCCCAACTCGAATTGCATGTGAACTCTCAGGTGCAGGAAGTATACCCTCAACACGCGCAAACATCTCTGCTGCCTCAAATACACTCGTCTGTTCAACCGCACGTGCCTCAATCATTCCGTCATGATAAAGCTGTGATAATATGCTGCTCATTCCATGATAACGAAGTCCTCCTGCATGATTTGGACTTGGTATGAACTCATGGCCTAACGTATACATCTTCGCCATTGGGCAGACCTTCCCAGTGTCGCAGAAATCATATGCGAATTTCCCTCTCGTGAAACTCGGACAGCTCGCAGGTTCTACAGCTATGAACTTGTAATCTGCTTCACCTCTCAGCTTCTCACCCATGAACGGTGAGATTAATCCGCCGAGATTCGATCCGCCTCCTGCACAGCCAACTATGATGTCGGGTTTGATGTCATACTTCTCACATGCCGCTTTCGTCTCAAGACCTATTATCGACTGATGAAGTAATACCTGATTCAATACGCTTCCGAGAACATAACGATAACCTTCAGTTGATGTCGCAACTTCAACTGCCTCACTTATCGCACACCCTAATGAACCTGTCGTGCCGGGATGTTCCGCATTTATCTTTCTTCCGATGTTCGTATCCATTGATGGTGATGGTGTTACTTCTGCTCCGTATGTCCTCATCACTTCACGTCGGAATGGCTTCTGTTCGTATGACACTTTCACCATGTAGACTTTGCAGCCCAGCCTGAAGAATGAACATGCCATTGCAACCGCTGTACCCCATTGACCCGCACCTGTCTCTGTCGTTACACCTTTAAGTCCCTGTTTCTTTGCATAATATGCCTGAGCAATCGCTGAATTCAGTTTGTGTGAACCCGATGTATTATTCCCCTCGAACTTGTAGAATATATGCGCGGGTGTATCAAGCAATTCCTCAAGATATACTGCATGTATCAAAGGCGAAGGTCTGTACATCTTGTAGAATTCGTAAATCTCTTCGGGAATTGGAATGTATGCGGTCGTATCATCAAGTTCCTGTTTGATTAATTCATCGCAGAATATCGGACGCATCTCTTCATACTTCAACGGCTTCAGTGTTCCAGGATGAATTAATGGTGCTGGTTTGTTTTTCATGTCTGCACGGACGTTATACCATGATGTTGGAATCTCTTTCTCGTCGAGATAAATTTTATACGGCACATTTAACTTGCTCATGTAGTATAAGAATCTCCTTCGTAAAAAATTTTTTCGGTTTATTATATTGCACTGATAAAAATTTATGTGTCGCATTATTGAGTTTTTTACATGCGTTTTTTTCTGTGATAAAATTTCTCAAAAATTGCATTTTCAACACATAAAGGAGTCATGACACACACCATGAGAAATGAGTTGCTGGGACAAGAAAAAAATATTGTCCGAATTAAACTTGAAATCGAAGCAGATGAATTCAAGAAAGCCCTGAACAAAACGTTTAATGAATTGTCTCAGCAGGTAAATATTCCAGGATTCAGAAAAGGAAAAGTAAACAGAGGCGTACTCGAAATGAGATTCGGACGCGAGGCAATATATAATGAAGCTCTCGAAAAGATTATGCCCAATGCAATCAAGCAGATAGTTGAAGATTATGATCTGGATCTCATTGAGACACCCGCAGTTGAACTCTCAGAACCATTAGCAGAAGGAAAGCCCGTAAACTGTGAAATCAAATTTGAAGTACGTCCTGAGATTGAGCTTCCTGAAATTGACGGTCTCGAAATCGAAAAGGTAGTTAGTGAAGTCAACGATGAAGCAATAGACAGGTTCGCAAAACGAATCAGGATACAGCTTGCGGAGATTAAACCTGTTGAACGTGCTGTACAGGACGGAGATATAGTTGATGTTGAACTCACAGTAAGAACGCTCAATGATGACGGAACTGAATCATCAGAACAGCCTAAACCAGATGCAACACACGAAAAGATTAACCTTGCAGATGAGACAATCAGAAAGCAGGTACGTGAGGCGTTAATCGGGAAGAATAAAGGCGAGGAAGTTACAGCAGAATTTGATGTTGAAGCTGGACATTCAGAGAGAAGTTTAGCAGGAAAGCATGTACGCTATAAGATGCTTGTCGAGAATGTATCAGAGTATGTTCTTCCTGAACTCAACGAACAGTTCTACAAGGATGTATTCGGCGAGAACACTGACATAAAAGATGAAGAAGCATTCAGAGCAAGGATACGTTATGACTTGACGAATCAGGTTGCGGAGGAATCACTGGCTGATTTGCGGAACAAGGCAGTTGAACTCGTTGCATCGAAATCGAAACTTGAACTTCCTGAAAGCCTCATTGAACGTCAGAAAGAAGCCATGCGTCATGAAGATGAAGACTGGGCCAAGAATCAGGGAATTGAACTGAAAGATGCATACGCTCTCGACACCGAAGAAGGCAGGAAAGGCTATGAGAATCTCCTGAAGACCAGAGCAGAAACAACAGTACGCAATGTTCTCGTAATGGATGAACTTGCGAAGAAACTTGATATTCATGTTGAAGAGTCAGACCTTGAAGCGGAATTTGAACGCAGAGCAAAACAGATGAATGTCAGCAAGGGATTCGTTGCGAAATATTTCCATGAGAACAAGAATTCACTTGACCGCCTCGTAGATGAAGTACGCTGGGATAAGATTGCAGATGCTGTAATCTCACGCATGAACGTGAAAGAAGTCAAAGAGTCATCAGAGCCAGCAGAAGAACAGAAAAAAGAAGGAGAATAATCCTACATGGCCTATTATATTCCATATGTAATTGAGCAGACCGGCAGAGGTGAAAGAAGTTATGACATTTATAGCCGCCTGCTTAAAGACAGAATCATATTTCTAGGTTCAGAGATAGTCGATGATGTTGCGAATTCAATCGTAGCACAGTTACTCTTCCTTGAGAGTGAAGACCCCGACAAGGACATCAACATATACATCAACAGTCCAGGAGGAAGCGTAACAGCCGGACTTGCGATATATGACACGATGCAGTACATAAAGCCTCAGGTATCGACAATATGCGTTGGACTTGCCGCCAGCATGGGAGCGATATTGCTTGCAGGAGGTGCTAAGGGTAAACGTCTTGCATTGCCGAACGCGGAGGTAATGATTCATCAGCCTCTTGGAGGTGCACGAGGTCAGGCGAGCGACATTGAGATTCAGGCGAAGAATATCCTCAAGACTAAGGAACGCATGAATAAAATCTTAGCGGCTCATACAGGACAGGACATCGAGACAATAGCGCGCGATACAGACCGTGATAACTACATGACAGCAGAAGAGGCCATGAAATATGGTCTTATAGATAAGATAATAGAGGCCAGATAAATTATGCCCGGCAAAGATAAAGGTAACGACAAAGAAGAAAGGTGTTCGTTCTGCGGAAAACTGAGCTCGGAAGTTGACGAAATGTTCGACGGGCCAGGAGGAAACGTTAGAATCTGTGATCAGTGCATAACCCTATGCAATATCATGATGGCAGGCAAGCACACACAGGCAAACATGAATATGGATGCGAATTCTAATGCATTCAGTCTTTTTGATATGGTAGAAGACAAACCAGAAGAGCCAGCGAAAACAAAAAAATTCTTCCAGGCCAAAACGATAAAGCCCAAAGAACTCAGCGATTATCTTGACCAGTATGTTATCGGGCAGTCGAGAGCAAAGAAGGTTGTATCAGTTGCGGTGTACAATCACTATCAGAGGATCAAGAATAACCTTGAGCTGAAGAATGCAGACGTTGACCTTCAGAAGAGTAATGTATTGCTTATTGGCCCGACAGGATCAGGCAAGACGTTAATCGCACAGACCTTAGCGCGTAAACTGAATGTACCGTTTGCGATTGCAGATGCGACTACATTAACTGAAGCAGGATATGTAGGTGAGGATGTCGAGAATATACTTGTGAGGCTTGTACAGGCGGCAGATTATGATGTTAAAGCGGCAGAACGTGGAATAATATATCTTGATGAAATAGATAAAATTTCCCGCAAATCAGAATCGACATCAATTACACGAGATGTATCAGGAGAAGGAGTACAGCAGGCACTCTTGAAGATTCTTGAGGGGACAATCTCGAACATTCCGCCCAAAGGAGGACGCAAACATCCTCATCAGGATTTCATACAGATTAACACGGAAAATATTCTGTTCATCTGCGGAGGAGCGTTTGACGGGCTTGAACCTATAGTAGCGAGACGTGAACTGCAAAAGTCATTAGGTTTCGGCGGTGAACTTGCACAGAAGTCAGGAAGCTATGAGATTCTCAGAAAGATACAGCCTGAAGACCTCGTAACATATGGATTCATTCCTGAACTTGTCGGAAGGATACCTGTGCTTGTTGCACTTGAGGAACTCGACAAGGAAGCGTTCATCAGGATACTTCAGGAACCAAAGAATGCGCTCGTGAAACAGTACACGAAGATTCTTGAGATGGACGGAGTAAAGCTCGAATTCACACCCGAAGCATTAGATGTGATTGCAGAACGTGCCGTTAAGAAGAAGACAGGTGCAAGAGGATTGCGTTCAATCATGGAAAATCTTATGCTTGATATTGAGTATGAATTGCCATCAATGCCTGAGAAATCAAAATCAGGGAAGAAACTCGTAATCACTCCTGAATTCGTGAATTCACAGGATACACCTCTGAAAGAATTACTGCATGACTGAGCATAAGAAATACTTTATACGCTCAAGGTTTGAGGCATCATGTTTCAAGCCTGAGCAGTTACTTCCAGAAGAGGAAGACATACCAGAGATAGCAATAGCAGGACGTTCAAATGTCGGCAAATCATCGCTGATAAACGCCCTGCTGAATTCCAAACTAGCAAAGACAGGACAGACTCCCGGAAAGACACGAAGCATAAACTTTTATCGTGTTGACATTCCAGAATCAGAACAATCTGCAAAATCATTCAGGCTTGTAGATCTTCCAGGTTATGGATATGCGGAACGAAGCAGAGATGAGCGCAATGAATGGCGAAGACTTGTATCTTCATACATGAGGAAACGCGAATCATTGAGGCTTGTTATGCATCTTGTTGATTTCCGTCATGGTCTCCTGAAAAATGACAGAGAGCTTCAGGAATGGATACGTTCAAACGGGAAGAATATATTTGTTGTTTTCACGAAGGCGGATAAAATTGCGCGGGGAAAATGGAAGTCAATGCGCGAGGAATATGTGAAGTCTGGAATGTATTCATTTGATATGCCTATTATCACTTCATCTGAGAAGAAGGAAGGCATTGATTCGCTGAGTGAGTTTATAGTAAAATTCTTAAATCAATAGCTCATGACATAAAAAAATACGTAGAAAGGTGTTGACAAAAAGGAAAATGGCGACCATAATTGAACCACGAACCACGAACCACGAACCACGAACCACG
>CAJOMU010000017.1:0-22914 GCA_905235735.1 uncultured Synergistales bacterium | reverse complement strand
ACCACGAACCACGAACCACGAACCACGAACCACGAACCACGAACCACGTCATAATTATGCTTTAAATTCCTCTCAAAATATCAAAAAGATAATCAAAAAATGCATTTCTTCTCTCGGTAAAATCATAACAGGAAAGGATAACCCTCTGAGGAGAATTGCAGGCTTACGTTTCAGGGAAGGGAAGTATTTTTCAGCTGCTGCACTGACACTTTACAGCATACCTTTGCGAGGTCTCGAAAAAAGCGAACAATATAACTTCGTTACTTCGGCAGACTATTACGATGAGCTTCAGGCACTACTTACAGTTGATAAGGCAGAAGGCTTTGACCTTGTCAGAATTGGCAGAGATAATGACGGCGGTTATATCTACCTCAATGACTTTCACGATGGAGGAATAGCATACTCATTCGGGATATGCAATGATGTTTCATGGGATAAGGATATGGTATCAAGAAGCTATGATGTGTTCATGTACGACCACACAATTGAAGCTCTTCCTGAAGAGAACGAACACTTTCACTGGTTCAAACTCGGAATATCTGACGGCTCAACGAATGACGAAAGACTGAAGACACTTGAATATCTCATTGAACAGAATCATCATCAGGGGAAAAAGAATATGATTCTGAAAATGGATGTAGAAGGAGCAGAGTGGGGATTCCTTGAGAAAGTAAAGCCTGAAACGTTGATGCAGTTCAGTCAGATGACATTTGAGCTTCATGGCATGATTGATCCGTCTCGGTCTGAACGTATACTGAATGTCCTCAGAAAAATAAACAGGACACATCAGCTGATTCATATTCACTCGAATAACTACGGTAATTATGTAACTGTAGACGGAAAAAATTTCAGTGAACTCTTTGAAGTATCTTATGTGCTTCGTGAAAAGTATAAATTTTGCGGCAACTACGATGTGGTTCTTCCTCTGAAAATTGACATGCCAAACGGAACAGTATGGCCAGAGATTGAATTGGGCCATTGGAACAGAAAAGTTGAATTTAACGGAAGACTAATTCATTGTGCGAAACAAATTATTTTAAAACTGGAAGCATAAAAAATTTATGTCAGTCCTGTGATTAAATTCATGGGGCTGATTTTTTTGCTGTGATATACTAGCATTGCTTTAAAAATCACACGCTCATTTTGAATTAAAGGTGTCTCGTTTTTATTTAACGGGATTAAGAATGAGCGAAGAATTAAACCTTTAAGGAGGAAAAATATTTTATGGCAGTCGCAAGTATGAAGCAGCTTCTCGAATGCGGAGTCCACTTCGGACATCAAACCCGCCGCTGGAACCCTAAGATGAAACCTTACATCTTCACAGAACGAAACGGAGTATACATCATTGATCTTCAGAAGACAGTGAAAGGTCTCGACCGTGCATATGATTTCATTCGTGAGACAGCAGCCGCAGGTGGACATGTGTTATTCGTAGGAACAAAGAGACAGGCACAGGAAACAATTCGAGATGAGGCAACGAGATGCGGACAGTATTATATTAATCAGCGTTGGCTCGGCGGACTCATGACGAACTTCCCGACAATAAGGCGAAGAATTTCACGTATGCTTGAACTCAGGAAGTATGACGAAGAAGGCACGTGGGAGAATTACACGAAGAAAGAAACAGCCGCACTCAAGAAGGAACAACTGAAGCTCGAAAAATATCTCGGAGGAATCGCAAATATGACATCAACACCTGAAGCAATATTCCTGATTGACCCAAGACGCGAAGAAAATGCAATTGCAGAAGCAAGAAAACTTCACATTCCTGTTGTGTCGATTGTTGATACGAACTGTGATCCCGAAATGGTGGATTATCCCATTCCAGGAAATGATGATGCAATCAGAGCGATTAAACTCATCACGGGCTTAATGGCTAATGCAGTAATCGAAGGCAGACAGGGTGAAGATGCTGTGATAATTCCAGTTCAGGAACTCAGCAGTGAACCCATGACCGATGAAGAGCTTATGATGGCAGAACGTGAACGCCTCCATGAAGAGTATGAAGGCAACATAGACGACGAAACAATGGAGGCATAATTATGGCAGAGATTACAGCCGCAAAGGTGAAAGAATTACGCGAGCGAACAGGTTCAGGAATGATGGACTGCAAGAAAGCATTAGCAGAGACGAACGGAGATATGGAAAAGGCAATCGATTATCTTCGTGAAAAAGGACTCGCTAAGGCCGCAAAGAAGGCAGAACGTACAGCATCAGACGGAAGAATATTCCAGTACATTCACAGCAACTTTAAGGTCGGTACACTTCTTGAACTTGATTCAGAGACGGATTTTGTTGCACGCACAGATGAATTTAATGAACTTGGCCATGAGTTATGTATGCAGATAGCCGCAGCTAACCCGTTATACCTGAAACCCGAAGATGTTCCCGCAGATGTTCTCGATCGTGAAAGGGAAGTATACCGCCAGCAGATAATGGAGGAAGAATCTCAGAAGGACGAGAAGAAGCGCAGACCTGCACAGGTTATCGAGAAAATAATTGATGGCAAGGTCGCAAAATATTACACTACAAGCTGTCTTCTTGAGCAGGAATATATCAGAGACGGAGACAAGAAAGTTAAAGACTTGGTGACGGAACTGATAGCCAAGCTAGGAGAAAATATTGTAGTAAAGAGGTTCGCCAGATTCGCAATAGGCGAGTAGAAACACGAAACAAAATCCCCCAGTGTGAATGAAAAATTCTGCGCTGGGGAGTTTTTGTAATGAGGGGAATTATGAGATACAAGAGAATATTATTGAAACTTTCAGGTGAAGTTCTTGCAGGAGATAAGCACACAGGTTTAGACTTTAAGACGATAGGGGAATTTGCGAAGGATTTAGCGGAGCTTCGCAATGCAGGAATCCAGTTGTCGATGGTCATAGGCGGAGGAAATATGATACGCGGACGTGATGCATTGGATTACGGGATTGACCGCGTAATGATAGATTCAATCGGAATGCTCGGAACTGTAATGAATGCTCTCGCAGTGAAAGCAGCACTGAAGAAGTTAGATGTTCCCGCAGAAGTTCTATCAGCAATCGGAATGTCTCCAGTCGCAGATATATTTGACCGTGAACGCGCAGAAAAATTATTGAGTTCAGGCCATGTAGTGATATTTGCGGCAGGTACAGGTCATCCGTTCTTCTCGACTGATACAGCGGCGGCATTACGAGCATCTGAACTTGGCCTTGATTGCCTGATTAAAGCCACGAAGGTCAACGGGATTTACGACAAAGACCCCGAAAAATTTCCTGATGCAAAGTTTCTGCCCGAACTGACATACACTGAAGCAATCTCACGAAACATTCAGGTGATGGATACGGCGGCGTTCGCGATATGCCGCGAGAATAAGATACCCGTGTGGGTCATGAGCATACATGATTCAGACTGGGTGAAGAACGTAATCGAAGGTGTGAAAACCGGAACGATAGTAAAGGAGGATTAATCAGCAATGCCGGACGTACTTGGAACATTACGCGCAAATATGGACAAAGCAATATCGTTTTTGCAGAATGAATATCTCTCAATCAGAACAGGCCGCGCACATCCCGGATTAGTCAGCGACATCAAAGCGGATTATTATGGAACACCGACAGCAATAAAGCAGCTCGCGAACATTACGATACCAGAGAGCAGAGTGATTCAGATAGCACCGTTCGATAAGTCATGCTTGAAGGCAATGGAGAAGGCAATACTTGCGGCAAATATCGGAATGACTCCTCAGAGTGATGGAACAGTTATTCGTCTCACTCTCCCTGAACTGACGAAGGCAAGACGCGTTGAACTCACGAAGGTAGTTGCACGTAAGGCAGAAGAATCGAAGGTTGTGATTCGCAATTACAGACGCGATGCGATAGAGATGCTCAAGAAACAGGAAAAGGTCTCAGAGATTACAGAGGATGACCTGAAGAAGCTGACGAAAGATGTGCAGGACATAACGGACAGCTACATCAAGAAGATTGATGAGGTCTACAAGGTTAAGGAGAAAGAGATACTTGAAGAATAACGAATATGTAATTGATGATTTCAACAGGCTGAATGATGCATACTTCAAGTATGTCTTAGCTTCACCCAAACGTAAGAATCTGACAATCAATTTCATTAATGCTGTTCTCAGTTATCAGCCATATGAAAATGAAGAGCCAGTTGTGATTAATGACGTTGAATTTCTTGACCGTGAGACAATTCCGTATTCAGAGTACGACAAGATACCGAGATTTGATTTGTTTGCACAATCAACTGACGGAAGATATTTTCATGTTGAGGTTCAGAATATCCCTGAAAAGAGTTTCACGAAGAGGAGTTTGTATTATGCGTTTCTTGATTACACTATGCAGATGCGCCGAGGGGTTAAGTATAAAGATCTGAAGCCCGTAATATTTATCGGGATAATGAACTTCAGCCTGTTCGGTGATTCATCAGAAGACAGAGAATGGTATACGCTTCATAAGTTCCTGAATGTGAAGACGCATGAGAATAATTTTGAGGATGTTTCATTCCATATGATAGAACTTCCGGTATTAAGGCGGCACCTGAAGGAGACATCAGCAGTTCCTGATGCGAAGTTAGAGGAGCTGCTATGTTTCTGGGGATGCAGGAAAGGAGATAAGCATATGAACAGTCTTGTAGAAGAGATAGCAGAGAAGAATTCTGATGTAGCAGAGATGCTTGAACTTGAACGATTATTCAGAATGGATCCTTTGCTGATGAGACAATATCTGATGGATGAGCGTGCACATCTTGATTACATCTCTAACATGGAAGATTACCGCGAAGAGGGACTTGAAGAAGGACGCAAGAAAGGACTTGAAGAGGGTCTCAAAGAGGGACGCGAAGAAGGCCGCAGGGAAAGCCTCGAAGACTCAGCACGGAAGTTACGTTCACAAGGTATATTGTCTGATGAACAGATTGCAGAAGCTCTCGATATGCCCATTGAAATCGTGAAAACTCTGTAGACAGGATTTATGCAGAGAAAATAAAAACAGAGGTGATTGCTAATTATGGAAGAAAGAAGCCAGTACAATAATCCAGGCTATACATCATTCAAGATGAAGCTGAAGAAGTTAATCGGAATAGATCTCAGCTCATATAAGGAACAGATTCACAGAAGAACTCACGAATTGATGTCAAGGTGGGGCTGCAAGACCTACGATGACTATTTCGATATGATAAAGAACGATGAAAAGAAGCTGCGTGAATTTCTTGATCATCTGACAATAAATGTATCTGAATTCTTCAGAAACAAAGAGCAATGGTGGAAGCTCAGAGACAAATTGATTCCAGAATTGATTCAGAAGCGCGGCACAAAAAGACTCAAGTTATGGAGTGCAGGATGTGCCACAGGAGAAGAACCGTATTCACTCGCAATACTTTCGGCTGTATGCGGATTAGACACAATGACTCCAGTGCTTGCGGCAGATATAGATCAGGGAGCAATAGCAAAAGCACAGCAGGCACTCTACAAGAAAACGCAATTGCTGAATGTACCGCCCGAATACCTCAATAAATACTTCACGAAGAAAGACGATACAACATATGCAGTGAATGCGGACATAAAACGCAGGGTAACGTTCAAGAGATTCAACATGATAGAAGATTCGTTCGGAGCAAATTATGACATAATACTTTGCAGAAACGTCGTGATTTACTTCACTGCAGAGACGAAAGATAAACTCTATCACAAATTCTTCGATGCTCTTGCTCCTGGCGGATATTTCCTCGTGGGTTCAACTGAACAGATATTCGGCTATCAGAAAATCGGTTTTGTCTCAGCTGGCCCGTTCCTCTACACGCGCACATAAACACAGAGATTCATTCACGCAAAAGGGGGCGGTTGTAGTTGTATGAATTCTCACTTACGCACTCGGTGAATGATGCAGTACAGAATTTATGCAGGCGTTCCGGCTGGCGAAAAGTACGAAGGATACTGCTGAAGATCGGAGGAATGCGTAAGGTAAATCCTGAACTCATGGCTTTTATCTTCGCTGCACTCTCTAAAGATACTCCTGCTGAAGGTGCAATACTTTCTGTCATGATGCTTCCTGTTACAATACGATGCTTCTCATGCGGCAAAACTGGCACAAGAGAAGACAGCGAATTTATGTGTCCATCATGCGGAAGCCGGAACGTTGAATTAATCTCAGGACTTGAACTCGCCATAGAAGTCCTTGAAGTTGAAAGCGATTTACACAATTATGAATGAAGAAAAAAATATACTGTTTCAGTTATCCGAAAGACAACAGGAAGCAGTGAAATATATTGACGGGCCTTTACTCGTTCTCGCAGGAGCAGGGAGCGGCAAGACCCGTGTTTTGACACATAAAATTGCATGGCTCGTTGAAGAAGGCATTGCGAGACCTCAGAATATCATGGCAGTAACATTCACGAATAAAGCTGCCGGAGAAATGCGCGAGAGAATCAATACGCTTGTATCAGATGAAAGTGCAAAGAAGATTAATGCAGGGACATTTCACGGTTTTGGTTTGAGATTTCTCTTCAGACACATTCAAGATGCCTACGATATGTTTGGTCTCAATGAAGGCTTCTCTGTTCTCGACAGGACAGAATCAAGAGCATTAATGCAGGCAGTGATGAAAGAATTAAAATTTCCTGATGAAGAAGGAAAACCAGCTGAAGCATTAGAGATAATCTCACAGGAATATATGAGATGGACACCTTTTAAATATGAAACCTCGCTTGATGAGAATTATTACAAGCTCTATAAGGAATACAGGAAAGCACTTCGCTCACTGAATGCAGTAGACTTTGATGACCTCATGATTCTGCCTCTTGAGATGATGAAACAGAATCATGATATACGCGATTACGAGAGGGATAAAATTAAATGGCTGCTAGTCGATGAGTATCAGGATGTGAACATGCCGCAATATTTTCTGCTTCGTTATCTTGTCGGCGATGACTGCACGATTAATGTCGTTGGAGACCCTGACCAGTCAATTTATGGCTGGCGAGGTGCAGACATAAAAATGATTTTGAACTTCGAGAATGATTTTGCCAGAGCTAAAACGATTGTGCTTGATGAAAATTACAGATCAACAGGGAACATATTAACAGGTTCTAACTCATTGATACGCAACAATAAGAACAGACTCAAGAAGAATCTTCATACATCACGGGGTGAAGGTGAGAAGATTTACACGCTTTTAGCACAGAATGATTTTCAGGAGGCGGACTTCATCATTCACGAGATAGAGAAGCTCAGACGCACACATGGCTACGAGTACAGGAACTTTGCGGTGCTGTACAGACAAAACGCAATGAGCAGACTGTATGAGCAGAAATTTCTTGAGGAACAGATACCGTATCGAATCATTCGCGGCCTTGCATTCTATGACAGGAAAGAAGTACGTGATGTTCTCGCAGTTCTGAAACTTGCAGTGAACCCGTTGGATTTTTCATCGCTTGAACGTGCAGCAGGATTCGCAATTAAAGGACTTGGCCCTAAAACACGTGCGGCATTCGAGGAATGGCTTCTTGAACAGAAAGAACAGAATGATAACCCTTCAGCATTATGGTCGCTGATAGCCGGAGGAGCATGGAAGTCAAAAGGTCAGGCAGGAGAATCAATAAAAAAGTTCGCGACTCACATGTGCTTCATTCTTGATGTTGCAGACAAAGGAATAAAACCCGCAGTGAATTATGTTATTGATGAAATGGGATATGGAGAGTATATAAAACTCTTTGACCCTGAGAACTGGTACGACAGATTAGAGAACGTGAAAGAATTGAAATCCGTTGTGCCAGACGGTAATCTGAATGAGACATTAGCAGAGGCAGCATTATTCACTGATGCAGATACATCTGATACTGATAATGAAGTTGATTCTGTAGGACTTCTTACACTTCATGCGTCAAAGGGGCTTGAATTCCCTGTTGTATTCATCGTAGGAATGGAAGAAGGTATTTTCCCTCATTCACGCTCTAAAGAAGACGATGATGAACTAGAAGAAGAACGAAGACTTTGCTACGTCGGAATGACCAGAGCTGAAGAGAGATTGTATCTCACAGCAGCACGAAGACGCAGATTATTCGGAAGGGTTCAGGAAAATGAGTTGTCGCGTTTCCTGTTTGAAGTTCCTGACAGATGCAAGAAGGTCGATGACAGAGGCAAAGTATCAAGAACATACGGTGATTTCACATTGAGGAATGACAGATATGGCAGCGGTCGCAGTTACGGGGGATATTGGAGCAGGTAAGTCAACGGTATCAAAGTTACTGGCGCATAATCTCTCGTGTGAATACGTCAATGCAGATGTTACAGCAAAATCTATGTGGCATCGTGAGGACGTGAAAGCTCAGGCATTAAGTCGATGGAGCAAAGAGATATTCAATGATGAAGGCCGTATTAATGTTCGGAGAGCAGCAGAGTTTATATTCTCGAATGACAGTGAATATAGATTCTGCAACTCTCTGATTCATCCTCTGGTAATGAATGAACTTGAAGAATTATCACGTGAACATGATGATATTGTTCTTGAGATACCGTTACTGTTCGAGGCAGGGCATCATGAATGGGTTGATGTGATAGTCTATGTGTCAGCTAATTTTCAGACCAGAGCACGTAGATGTAAAGTTCAAAGAGGCTGGAAGGTTGATGAGCTTATGAGACGCGAAAAATTCCTTATGCCCCGTGAAGATAGAATCGCAATGAGTGATTATGTGATTCACAATGACGGAACTATATCTGAATTAGAAGAAGAGATAAACAGACTGGGAGAAAGATTACATGAACGAAAATAAAAAGACGGGAGCAGTCCCGGAGAGAAAAGATATTCCAGACAAATATAAATGGAATTTGGAAGACATATATGCATCAATTGAGGAATGGCAGAAGTCTTATGATTCGATTCATGAACGCATTGAATCACTGAAGAGTTATGCCGGCAAATTAGGCGAAGGTTCAAATATACTGCTTGCATTCATTAAGGACGAAGAGGCAGTGTCGCTTGAACTCGGAAAGTTATACGCCTATGCGAACATGAAAAGTCATGAAGATTTACGCGAGACAAAACCAATGGAACTTGCAGGACTTGCAGAGAGCCTCATGGTGAAATATTCTGCGGCAATAGCATTCTTTGAGCCTGAAGTATTAGCGTTGCCTAATGAATATATCAACGACTGCATAAAGAATGAACATGAACTGACACGTTACGAGTTCTTCTTCAGGAAATTACTGCGTGAACGCGAACACATTCTCTCACATGAACTTGAAGTTATGCTTGCGAATGTCGGAGAGTTATCATCTGTACCTGAAAACGCATTCAGTCTTCTAACTGATGCAGATATGAAATTTCCCGACATTAAAGACGAAGACGGAAATACAACCGAACTCACTGAAGAACGCTGGTATAGATTCAGCAGGAGCAAAAACAGGAACGTTAGACGAGATGCATTCATGGGAATCTACGGGACATATGCGGAGTACAGGAACGCAATCGCCGCACTGTATGCAGGTTCAGTGAAGGGAGATATATTCTACTCACGTGCAAGAAAGTACAAGAACTCGTTGGACATGGCCTTATTCAGTGATAATGTCAGTGAGACGGTCTATGATAACGTTGTGAACACTGCGAACACATATTCAGCCAGGCTCATGCACAGACTGGTTGCACTCCGAAAGAAAATATCAGGTCTCGATGATTTTCACTATTACGACCTCAGTGCACCAATCTCCGAAGAACCGTCAGAACGAATCGAATTTGATGATGCTGTAGATATGGCATTGAAGGCACTTGCACCATTGGGAGAAGATTACCTGAACAGTTTCAGAAAGGGAATATCGGAACGCTGGATAGATATTTACGAGAACAAAGGCAAACGCAAAGGTGCATATTCATGGGGATCATACGGAACGAAACCGTATGTGCTATTGAATTATGACGGTACACTTCATGATGTCTTCACGCTTGTTCATGAAATGGGTCATAGTCTTCACAGTTATTATTCACGTGCGAATCAGCCGCAGGTATATTCTGAGTATACGATACTGTTAGCTGAAGTTGCATCGACGACGAATGAGGCATTATTACTCGAATATCTGTTAAAGAATTCAACGAGCATTGAAAATCAGAAATGGCTTCTCAATTACTATTATGATATGGTACGCACGACATTCTTCCGTCAGGCCATGTTTGCGGAATATGAACGTGAGACGCATTCGTATGCAGAGAACGGAGGAATACTGACACCTGATTATCTTTGCGGATTGTGGGAGAAACTGAACAGGACGTATTACGGGCCTGAAATGGTAATTGACCCTGAGCTTTGTGCAGAATGGGCAAGAATTCCGCATTTCTACACGGCATTTTATGTCTACAAGTACGTTACGGGCTTCACGTCTGCATGTGCATTCTCAAGTTCAATTCTGAATCATGAGGAAGGAGCAGTTGAGCGTTACCTGAAGTTCTTACAGAGCGGAGGCAGTGATTATTCTCTGAACATATTGCGCAGGGCAGGAGTAGATTTAACAGAGACAGCACCATTTGAATCGGCCATGAAGCTATTTGAATCGCGATTGAATGAGGGCGTTGAAGTCTGGGGAGTTAATGAATGATAAAGCTGATTGCGTTTGATCTTGACGGTACATTACTGAACTCAAAGAAGGAAATTACGCCTGAGACATTAAGAGTTCTTGAGCTTGCCGCATCAAAGGGAATAGAGATTGTGCCTGTTACGGGTAGATTCTGGGAGGCAATGCCAGCAAACGTGAAAGGTCTTGAGTTCGTGAATTACGCGATAACTCTCAATGGTGCAGAGATATTCGATGTGCGTAACATGAAATCACTAGGAAGATTTGAGATACCTGTTATGCGTGCGAAAATGTTATCTCATGTGTTCGATGATTTGAATGTGATTTATGATTTCATTGCTGATGGTCATGGCTTCATGAAACGTGAACTCTATGAAAAACTTGAAGATGTCATGATAGCTGAATGGCAGGTGAAGATAGTCCGCGATAACAGAACGCCTATTGATGATATATATGCGGAACTGAACACGAAGAAAGGCATTCAGAAGATGCAGATATACACTCTTGATAAGAAATTGCGTGAGAGACTTCTTGAATCACTTCCTGTTGTGTTCCCAAGATTATTATTCACGTCATCAGTTCCGAATAACATTGAGATTAATGATCCTACAGCCAACAAGGGAGTTGCATTGAGATTCATTGCAGATATGATTCATATTCCGATTAGTGAGACGATTGCGTTCGGTGATGGTTCTAATGACATGTCCATGATTCGCGAGGCAGGCATAGGTGTTGCGATGTCGAATGCGATTGACGAGATAAAAAATGCGGCTGACTATGTGACACTTTCATGTGATGAGGACGGAGTAGCAGAGGGGATAAAGAAATTTTGCGGTCTGGAATAATAATTCTTCTCTGCATACTGCTTGAACATATTGCGAGATTCATATTTGCCGGAACATTGAGCTATAATGCCGGTGCTGCTTTCGGGATATTCGGAAGTTCACCGGTCTTCACTTTGATTCTATCGGGGATTGCATGTGTGATGATTCTTTATGCTGTATTCTTCATGAACATAAAGCCTCTTATGCGTGCAGGTCTTTCTGTAATGTCAGGAGGAGCACTCTCGAATCTCATTGAGCGTATTCTTCTTGGCCATGTCATAGACTGGATACCGTTCCCACTCTCATTTATTGACCTGAATTTTAATCTCGCTGACGTTGAAATCTCATTAGGAGCATTAATCGCGTTTTTATCCTGCATATAAAAACTCCCCTGCATAACACAAGGGAGCATTTTTCATTTCATCAAATCCGCAAGAGTTATCCCGTCAAAGAAATTCTGAATCATATTGCCCAGATTCGTCCACATAGGAAGTGTCTTGCAGAACTTTGAACGATTACACTTATTCGGATTACACGTTAGACATGCAACAGGTGCAAGTTCTTCATTCATGGCCTTCAGAATATCGCTGACCCTGTAATTTTCAGGTGAACTCTTCAGGCGATAACCTCCGCCGTAACCGTGTTTAGTGATGACAAATTCACTCTTTGAGAGCATACCCATTAAACGCTCGGCATATTTCGGCGATACTTCCTGACGCTGTGCAATCTCATTCGTTGTTATGTAACCTTCTGTGCCTTGATTCTCCGCAATGTCCACAAGAAAACGCAGTGCATAACGTCCTCGTGTTGAGATTAGCATTGTTATTTCACTGCCTCGAATCCCTGTGATAGATCTTCAAGAATATCATCGATATGTTCCGTTCCGATTGAAAGCCTGACTGTTGTCGGACGAATTCCGCATGAGAGTAATTCTTCTTCACTAAGCTGTGAATGTGTCGTTGATGCAGGATGAATTACGAGTGATTTAACATCAGCAACGTTAGCGAGCAGTGAGAATACCTTCAAGCTCTCAGTGAATTTCTTTGCGGTCTCAGCATTGCCTTTAATGTCGAACGTGAAGATTGATGCTCCTCCGTTCGGGTAATACTTATCGTAGAGTTCCTTCTGTCGTCCTGTCTCAAGAGACGGATGATTCACGCGTTCAACCTGCTTATGTCCCTTTAGGAACGAAACAACCTTCAGTGCATTCTGAACATGACGCTCAACCCTCAATGATAATGTTTCAAGTCCCTGAATGAGCAGGAACGAGTTGAACGGCGATAAGCATGCACCTTGATCTCTCATGAGGGTAGTGCGTAACTTGATGATGTATGCGAGATTTCCGACTGCCTTCGTGAAGACCACACCATGATATGACGGGTTAGGCTTTGAGAGTCCCGGAAACTTGTCGTTCTGTGCCCAGTCGAAATGACCTCCGTCAACTACAACTCCTCCCATGACTGAACCATGTCCTCCGATGAATTTTGTTGCTGAATGCACAACTATATCTGCTCCGTATTCGATTGGTCTGACGAGGTAAGGAGTTGCGAACGTATTATCGAGTATGAGAGGAATTCCGTGTTTGTGTGCGATATTTGCGATTGCTTCAATGTCAATTACATCTGAGTTTGGGTTTCCGAGTGTCTCCGCATATAACAGCTTTGTGTTTGGCTTAATTGCTTTCTCAAAGTTATTCGGATTTGACGGGTCTACGAAATCTGTTGAGAGTCCCTGTTCTTTCAGTGTATTCGCGAAGAGGTTATATGTTCCGCCGTAAAGGTTCGTTGATGATACGATATGATCTCCTGCTGTAGCAATATTCTGGACTGCGTATGTTATTGCCGCTGAACCTGATGCTGCTGCCAGTGCTGCTACTCCTGATTCGAGTGCCGCAATTCTCTTCTCGAAGACATCATTTGTTGGGTTCATCAGACGGGTGTAAATGTTGCCTGGTTCAGTGAGTGCGAATCTTCCTGCTGCTGTTGCTGAATCCTTGAATACATATGATGTAGTTGCGTATATCGGAACTGCTCTTGCGTCTGTAGTCGGGTCTGCTGATTCCTGTCCTGCATGAAGCTGAATCGTCTCGAACTTATATTTGCTCATTAAATCATTTCCTTTCACGATAAAACATACTTTGAAGGTGTGAAAAATTTTACACGTCCGAAATTTTATGTCAAGCAACAAAAAAGACACCCCCGAAAGAGTGCCTTTAGAAATCATTCCTGTGTTAGTTTGCGTCTCTCATCATAGGAGAAAGTGATTCGCTTTATTGTTTTGTTACATTGCATGTGAAATCGAAATCTGTCCTGTCTGAATGATCATCTTCATTCAACATGAAGCCGACATTGCGAATCCTTCCGGTAGTCTCTGACTGAAGCGTTAGAGTGATATGATCTTCTCCGTCTGAGTATTCACGCGAGAATGTCCATGAATTTTTCCCAGTGTTGGTCATCTCGAACGTATCGAAACCTCCTAGCCAGTTGCGATTTGTGTTGACATTGAATCGTTCATTCGTAATTACTTCTGCCAGTGAAAGTTGTGCTGTTCCTGTCTTTGTTTCTTCAGAGTAATTTATGTTCCTGATCGTATATTCAATGCTCTCAACCTTCACTGCAATTTTCTGACCAGGAAGATACTTGTCGTTCTGACCGCTTCCGCTTCCGTTTGAACCTATCCATGTGCCTGCGAGAGCTTCATAGCTTACTGTGTTATCTCCAGTGTATGGCTCTCCATTGCCTGGCACTCCGCTTCCTGAACCCGAACTGCTGCTTCCTCCGCAGCCTCCTGAAACTGCCGCAAGGAAAAACAATCCCATCAACAACATGCATGACCATATGCGTTTTGAATACATTATAATAACCTCCTGTACATTTTGAGTTAATTTATGAGGGAATTAACTAAGTATATTAAATAATACCCCCCCCTACGAAATGTCAAGAGGTTTTATTTTTTTCTTTTTGGGAATGCGATTATTTTATCATATCTTTCAGGAAGATACCTATACGTAAGAATATATAATGCACTGCTCAATCGATTCAGAATGTGCGATATTCTCAGCTCATCAGATTCAAATACTCTGCATGATAATAATTCAGCTTCACGGATTAGAGTTCGCAATAGATTCAGTTCTGACGATTCGCGTTTCATG
This sequence comes from uncultured Synergistales bacterium, assembly GCA_905235735.1. GTDB lineage: Bacteria > Synergistota > Synergistia > Synergistales > Aminobacteriaceae > JAFUXM01. The sequence continues at coordinate 8,390 of CAJOMU010000017.1, read as the reverse complement.
TCCTTATCCGGCAGAATGTGGCCAAGTCCGAAATATTGCAATGGGTTATGTGATTGCGTATGTATATCATCCTCATCAATTCCCCAGAGAATCAATCTGCCCTCGTAAGTTTCATTCATGGCCTCGCACCTCTGAAGCCTTCTGATTATCTGCCGAACCTCTTCAATATCTGAAATATAATTCTGATTCATTGAGCATGTCTGAATCAGAATCATCTGTGCGTTCAATGTGTCGAGTTTACCCCGAAGCATCATTCTTGAATCTGTTTTCTTCATGCTCCTAATGTGGCAACCATTACGGCCTTTATCGTGTGCATTCGATTTTCTGCCTCATCGAAAACTTTTGAGCGTTCAGATTCAAAAACTTCCTCTGTAACCTCTGAACCTTTCACCGCTGGAAGACAATGCAGGAATATCGTTGTGTCTTTGCCTGTTGCGTTCATTATTTCCGTGTTGACCTGCCAGCCTCCTAACAGCCTGTAACGTTCCTCTTTGAGTGCCTCCTCACCCATTGATACCCATACGTCTGTATAGATTGCATCTGCTCCCTTCACTGCTTCTTTCGGGTCATTGATGACGCTTATCGTTGAATGTGATGCAATGCTTCTGCACTTTTCGAGAAGTGTTTTATCGGGTTCAAGTTCCTTCGGTGAACTCACAACGTAATTGATTCCCATTTTTGCACAGCCAATCATCAGGGCATTACTCATGTTGTTTCTTCCGTCTCCGAGATATGCGAGCGTTAATCCCTTTAGTCTTCCGAAATTCTCTCTGAGCGTCAGAAAGTCTGCGAGTACCTGTGTGGGATGATCTGTATCTGTGAGTCCGTTCCACACTGGTACACCCGAATACTTTGCGAGTATTTCAACTGTCTCCTGTTTGAATCCTCGAAACTCTATGCCGTCAAACATTCTGCCTAATACACGTGCTGTATCTTTTGCGTCTTCTTTTGCTCCGAGCTGAATATCATTCTTATTCAAATATTCAGGGAATGCTCCTTCATCGTTACATGCAACTGTGAAAGCACATCTTGTTCTTGTTGATGATTTCTCGAAGATCAATGCTACATTTTTTCCTGCGAGTGTATTTCCGCGAATGCCTGCGCGTTTCTTTGCTTTGAGGTCTGCTGATAGTGTGAGAAGGTAATCTATTTCGTTGGGCGTGAAGTCCATTAATGTTAAGAAACTTCTTCCTCTGAGATTTACTGACATGATAAGTCCTCCTGTCAAAAAAAAATACCCCGCTATTATAACGGGGTTTGTAAATAATTTAAGAATTCAATGGTTCAAGTCTGCTGAATAATGCTTCCTTGTCATGGCCGATAATAAGCGTCAATGATGTTGCTCTACTATCCGGCTGAATCAATCTCTCATTCGTTATTCCGCAAAGTTCAGCCAGTGCCATAGCTCCCTGTTTCACACTATCATCTGCATTCGGTGGATAGATTATGCTCGATGCTTTGTAGTCATAGTGCCTCGCATTTCCTGTATACGGAACCTCAATGCCAATCCTCTGGAATATCTGTGCAGCACGTTTCCCTATTCCCTTTTCGCCGTCCCCGTTCAAGATTCTTATGCTCATTATCTGGTCGCGCAGTTCTGCAAGCCTCTCACTGTCGAAACCTGCATTGCCGCCTGAAGACTCTTTAAGCTCACGCAGATTCACTTCATTCGTATCTTCAATCAATGAGAAATCCGCAGGAGGAAGTTTCGCCGCTAATTGCAATGAGAACGCATTGTTGTCTAAAATCCAATAGCTGATACCCTTGTTTGAACCTGTTCGTCCTGGTGCCATGAACATTTTTATTCTGTCTCTGGGAAGTGAATTCGCAAACTGCAATAGCTTCAATGCCTCCAACGGTGCAAGATCAGTATCGACTGCATCAAATAATTCATTCACTAATGCAGGTATCTTCGTGATTATCGCAGGACTCTTCAGCTTATTCATCACAATGTCTATGAACTTCTGTTGTCTTTGAACACGTCCAATATCGCCTAAAGGATCATGTCTGAACCTCACATAACCCAGTGCAGTCTTGCCGTCCATATGCTGCTGTCCCTTTTGAATGTTGATGAATAATTTCCCGGAGTAATCGTTGTAATGTAATCTCTTCTCAACGTATATATCAACTCCTCCTATTGCATCAACGATTCTGGGGAAGCTGTTATAGTTTATCTTCACGAAATAGTCTATCGGCATTCCTGTTAGATTCACGAGCGTCTCACGCAAAAGTTTAATGCCTCCGTAAACATATGCGTGATTGATTTTATCCCAGCTTCGTCCGGGAATATATACCCGTGAATCTCTCGGTATCGATGCAATTCGCAAGCCTTTGTTGTCTGCGTCGAATATCGCAAGCGCAATCGCATCCGTCCTTGATCCTCCTTCAACGTTATCCAGTCCTACAACCAGAACATTAACTGTCCCTCTTGTATTGCCGCTTTCATTCTCAGAAGATTTTTCTGACACTGCAAGCTCAGTATCTCCTGATGATAATTTTGTTCTGGGATTTGCAGATTCTGCTTTCTGGGATTTCGGAAGGGGCAGAGGATTAGGATCATTCCAGACTTCAACAAGCCTTACTGCCGCACCTCCAAGCATTGATGATATTGCCATGAAGATAAGACCGATTACTTTCAGAATTCTCATAGTATATTAATCACCTCTTGTATAATTTGTTCGACTCAATATATATCTCTACCAGATGAGGCACAAGAAATCTTATCCCTCTTCCATCACGTGCACGTTCTCGAATCTCTGTGCTTGAGATTGCGAACTGCGGTATCTCGATATATTTTAGTTTATCACGAATGAATTTCGGCAGCTTTTCTATTCCGCTCACTGGATAGCCTGGTCTGTTTGCTGTTACCAGTGTGCAGAGTTCAGGAATATGTTCGTAATCGTACCATGATGTTATAGAGAGCATTGCATCAAGTCCAGTAATGAAGAACAAATCTTCAGGTTTAATCCCTGACTCAATGAATGCCCTTAACGTATCAATCGTATATGTGGCTTCTTTGCGGTCAATTTCGATTCGTGAAACTGAATATTCAAGTACTCCTGCCGTAGCTAAAAGTGTCATTGCGTATCTGTCTTCAGAGGGAGTAATATCATGATTCTTGTATTCAGGATCACCAGTAGGAACGAATATTAATCTCTCAATGCCTAAGTTACGTCTTGCTTCTTCTGCCGCCAGTAAATGCCCGTAATGAATCGGGTCAAATGTTCCTCCCATTATGCCAATCTTCATTACGTTACAGTCTCCGGCTCAAAATCAAACTCAACATCTCCAATGTACACTTTGTCTCCTTCCCTTGCACCTGCTGCCTCTAATGCTTCTTCAACGCTTAATGCTTTTAGCAGACGTGAAAATTTCTGCAATGCGTCTTCATGTTCAAAGTTTATTCGTGATACTGAACGTTCAAAGTTCTCATGCTCAACACGGAAACTTCCGTCTGACTGCCTGATGATTTTAACAGGTTCACGCGATGATTTTCTGTTTTGTTTTCTTGGGAGTTCCTGAATCATATTCACGTCTTCTTCTTCGAGTTTAACGGCTGGAGTTTCACGCACAAGATTTGCGACTGCCTTTATGAGTTCTGGAATGTTCTCTCCTGTTAGCGCACTTACCTGCATATATCTGAGTGATTGATTCTCTGCTTCCTGTCTGAGCAGTTCTGAGTTATGCTCTGTACCTTCAACATCAATCTTGTTGCCTATCACGATACATGGCCTTGATGCTAAATCTGCTCCGTACTCTTTGAACTCATTGATGAGGGCATGAAATGTTTCAACTGGATTATCATTCGACAGGTCGATAACATGAAGAAGAATTCGTGTACGTTCTGCATGTTTGAGGAACTGCAAGCCTAAACCTTTTCCGTCATGAGCACCTTCAATTAGGCCGGGCAAATCTGCAATCACGACCTGAGCATCATCAACCGCGAGTACACCGAGATTAGGCGATAATGTGGTGAAAGGATAACCTGCAATTTTGGGTTTAGCTCCGCTTATTGCAGATAGTATGCTTGACTTTCCTGCATTGGGGAAACCTGCAAGACCGACATCAGCGATGAGTTTCAGTTCGAGATTCAATCTTCGTTCTTCTCCTGCATCGCCTTTCTCCGCGAATTTTGGTGCACGTCTCGATGAACTTGCGAAGTGTGAGTTTCCTCTTCCGCCTTTGCCTCCGTGAGCCGCAATGAACTTCTGACCAGGCACAACTAAATCTGCAAGAACTGAATCATCATCAGCATCACGAATCAGAGTTCCGCATGGCACAAAAATTTTCAGGTCTTCACCGTTTGAGCCTGTTCTGTGTGCGCCTTCACCATGACCTGCATGGCCTGCCTGAAATCTTCGGTCATACTCGAAATCTGCGAGCGTTACTATTCCTCCGACAGCTTCAAGTATAACGTCTCCTCCTTTGCCCCCGTCTCCGCCGTCAGGGCCTCCTTTGGGAACGAACTTCTCACGTCTGAAGCTCAATGCTCCGTTACCGCCTCGTCCTGCCTTTACATAAATTTCTGCTGTGTCTACAAATTTCATTTCTGTCTTTAACTTATGCCTTGATAAAAAAATTTGCCCCGTTTTGCTGGGGCATGATGAATGTGATTGCTTCTATGCTTCCGTTGGTTCAACTGAGACATATTTACGTCCCATTTTCTTATGATAGTTCACTTTTCCAGACGCTAATGCGAAAATCGTGAAGTCTCTTCCAAGTCCTACATGCTTTCCGGGATGAACCTTCGTTCCGCATTGACGTACTAATATGCTTCCTGCGTTCACTGTCTGACCTGCGAATACTTTTATGCCGCGATATTTCGGCTGACTGTCTCGTCCGTTGGTTGAACTTCCCTGTCCTTTTTTGTGTGCGAAGAACTGCAAATCAAATTTGAATGTCATGATTAATTTTTGACCTCCGAATATATTTTTACGTGTCCGGGATTATCTCTCGCGATTATCTTCAATGATTCTGAAATCGTTTTTGTCAGGAGTGATACGTTCATGTTCTCTGATTCAGGCCATGTTACGCGCATTATCGGTAGTCTGTCGTTGATGTGATAATCTGCTCCATTTGTCTTTGCGATCTCAGACAGTCCGAATATCAATGCCTGCATGAGCGCACTTACTGCCGCACAGACTACATCATTTCCCTTCTCCGCGAATCCTGAATGACCGCGTGCTTCAATCCCTGTTAGAATCTTTCCGTTATAGCGTAATGTTACCTCGACCAAGAGAGATTTACGCCTCGATGTTACGAATGAGTACCTCAGTGAAGTACTGACGATGCCCGCGCTTTTTTCGGTAATTCTTCTTGCTCTTGTACTTGAACACGATGACTTTATCAGCACGAGCCTGTTTGACGATTTCAGCTGTAACTCTTGCACCCATGATGTATGGATTTCCGAATCTCGTTTCTGTTCCTTCTCCGCCGACAGCAAGAATCTTATCGAAGATTATCTCTGTGCTTGTTTCTCCTGCTAATCTTTCAACGCGGAACTTATCGCCGACTTCTGCGCGGTATTGTTTTCCGCCCGTCTCAATTACTGCATACATGATGTGAATAAATCCTCCTTACGCTGAAGATGAAAGGCTCATTGTGAATGATTAAATGCCTTCTTCAAGCGAGATGTTAAAACGTGAAAGATTATAGCATAGGTGAAATTGAGAATGCCCATAAAAAAAAAACGAGCCGTGATGTTTCACACGACCCGTTAATGTTTTCTGTCTTACGCTGCTTCGATACCTTCTACATCATATCCGGCTTCCTCAATCGCTGAAATGATTGCTGTATCTGCAACGTCCTTCGTGAGTGTAATTGTCGCTGAGTTAGTCTCAAGGCTCACGTCTGCACCTGCAATTCCGTCAAGACCTTCAAGTGCTTCCTTCACATGATGCACGCAATTCATGCATCCCATTCCTGAAACGTGAATTAGTTTCTTCATTAAGACCTATGCCTTTCGTGATTCAGGCGCATACACTCTCATGTAGTATATCGCGAAGAAGAGAATTGCAACTGCGATTCCGATTCCGTAAGCTAATGTTCTTTCGAGCATCAGATAGCATTCAGGAGCAACGCAGAAGTATGTTACGCTGACTGCTGACATGAATGTTGCCGGAATTGCCGCGATGAATCCTTTTCCTGCTCCGACGTTCCTGCATAGATACACTGCACCTGCCCATAACGCTATCATTGCGAGTGTCTGGTTCGACCATGAGAAATAACGCCATACGATAGTGTAATCAGCTAACGAAATGAAATATCCTGCCGCAAGTAACGGTACAGCAAGAATGAGACGAGGAGCAAAACCCTTCTGGTCAATCTTGAACCAGTCCGCTATCGTAAGTCTTGCACTTCTGAACGCAGTATCACCTGACGTAATCGGACATGCAACTACTCCGAGAATTGCGAGAATACTTCCTACAGGGCCAAGAAGACCGATTGAAATTTCATAGACTGAGTTTGAGTTTCCGCCTTTGATTGCCGCAAGTGCCGCTGTTGAAAATTCTCCGCCTACACCAGTGTTATAGAATGCAATTCCTGCTGATGCCCAGATTAATGCGATGATTCCTTCTGCTACCATTGCACCATAGAACACGAATTGTCCCTGACGTTCTGACGTTAAGCAGCGTGCCATCATTGGGGACTGTGTTGCATGGAATCCTGAAATTGCTCCGCACGCAACCGTTATGAACATGAGAGGCCAAATCGGCTGGTTAGCGGCATCAGGGTGCATGTTGTAGAAGCCTTCCCAAAGTTCAATCATCGGTTTCGTTCCCTGAATATGATTATATACAGTCATTCCGCCGATACCAATGGCCATGAAGATTAAGCAAAGTCCGAACAGAGGATAGATTTTGCCGATGACTTTATCAATCGGAAGAAGTGTAGCAAGGAAATAGTATATGAGAATTACTATCGTGAGTATCTTTGTCCAGTCAGCTACGCTATATCCCCATAACTCTGTAGCCGCAGGTGCACTCCCTGATACTGCACTTGTCCCCTGAACGAACAACCTTGCGAGCAAACCTGCAGGTCCTACCATGAAGACAACTCCGACCATCACGAGAAGTACGACTGAGAATACGCGCATCACCTGAAGCATGAAGCCTCCGAGATATTTTCCTGTAATCTCTGATACACTTGCACCGTCATTCCTGATTGAGAGCATTCCAACGAGATAATCATGAACTGCTCCTGCAAGAATAGTTCCTAAAACTATCCAGAGATAAACCTGAGGTCCCCAGATTGCTCCCGATAAAGCTCCGAAGATTGGCCCAAGTCCTGCGATGTTGAGAAGCTGAATCAGAAATGCACGTCCAGCTGAAATAGGAACGAAGTCAACTCCGTCCGGGTGTTCAACGCATGGTGTCTTTCTGTCATCAGGCCCGAACACACTGTTTACTATTGAACCGTAAATCAAGTAGCCGAGAATCAAAAGTACAAGGCCGCCTAAAAACGAATACATGAAAAAAATTCTCCCTTCTGAAAGTATAATAGTACGTGTAAAATTCTAATCCATTCGTGATTATAAGCAAGAAAAAATTTTTTTGAGGAGGTTATGATTTATCATGCTTAAACGTCCTGAAAAAACATTAGGCGTTCTCGGAGGAATGGGGCCTGCTGCATGTGCTGAATTTTTGAGACTGCTTGCCAAAGATGCACCTGCTGAATCAGATTCGGAACACCCGAAGATAATTATGCTCTCAGACCCTGAGACACCAGACCGCAGTAATGGCATTATGGGATTAGGTGAAGATCCTCTGCCTGTAATCCGCAGGAATCTTCTTCAGCTCGTTGAATGGGGTGCAGATGTTCTTGCTGTACCGTGCAACACCGCACACTATTTCATCGACAGGTTCAGGGATGAACTTCCTGTACCGCTTGTGCATATTGTTGAAGCGACAACTGAAGCCGCAATTGAACTGAGCAAAGGTAATTGTTCGTGGCTTCTTGCGACTGACGGAACACAGAAGAGTTTAATCTACCCTATGTGTGCAGAGAAGATGCATTATCATTTTCTGAGACCTTCGCCTGAACAGCAGGAGAAGATTCAGTTATGCGTCCGTACAGTGAAAGCGGGGGATATGAAAACAGCCGGAGAGATTATGCGTGAAGTTGTGAGTGAATTATGGCGTGAACGTGATGTGCCTGTTACGATGGGATGCACTGAACTTCCGTTAGCGTATGATGCTTCAGGGCTTCCGAATAAACGTCAGGTATCGAGTCTTAAAGCTCTGAGTGATGCATGTATAAAATTGCTTTACCGAAACGCGCCAGAAAGCTCCTAGCTTTAGCTATGGGGATGAATGGCGCAAGGTAATTTAGTTTTGCTATAATTTCTTATGCATAATGGCAAATGAGATACGATGTATCGGAAAAACCAT
>CAJOMU010000016.1 GCA_905235735.1 uncultured Synergistales bacterium | reverse complement strand
TCTAAGGCAAAATTAAAACCATAATAAACACCTTAAATTATGTATATCAGAATAATTATTCTTCATAAATATAATATCTAAGTTAATAGTCAGAAAATTTAAATTTTGAGTTTGGGAATGAATATTGTAAAATATGAAAAATTTGAAAAAGGAGGCAATGAAAATCGGAAAGTTAAAATTATATCTTGAGACAACAGTGTTTAATTATTACTTTGACGAGGACAGAACAGGGCATGAAGATGTCTTGAAGCTATTTGAAGCTATTAGAGCAGAAAAATATGAGGCTTATACTTCACGATATGTTACAGAGGAATTAGAACGAGCGCAAGAACCTAAGAAAAGTAAAATGTTAAATCTTATTGAAGAATATGAAATAATATTATTACCTTTCGATGAGGAAACAATAAGGTTATCCAATCTTTACATAGAAAATAATATAATTCCAGTTTCATATCGTTATGATAGTACTCATATTGCTATAGCCTCAGTTTATGGACTTGATTGTATAGTTTCTTATAATTTCAAACATATTAACCGTGATAAAACTAAAAAACTAACTACAACTATAAATCAAGAAGAAGGCTATGAAGAAATTATTATTTGTACAGCAGAGGAGGCATTAAACAAAAATGAATGAAAAAATATTTGATAATTTTGACGATGAATTGGATGCTATACGTTTAAGTCTTTATGAGGAGACTAAAGGCATGACGCCGAGAGAAGAGGTAGATTATTTGAATGCTAAAACTAAGCCTGTTATTCAGCGGTATAATTTCAGAATGAGCAATCTCAAACCTGTAACACCTCGTAAAAGACAAGCTACAGTAATCGTTTAGCATTGCTTCATAAATTTAGAGGAGTACAAAAGGAGTATCTGATAAAAATCGAAATTCCGGCTTCAGTTACCATTTTGATAATGCTTGATACCTTACGCTGAACTTCCGATAATTCCGCTTTAGCCTTTGGGAGTTCGCTGTTTGTATCCAATGATACTTTTTGATTGTATTCATTGAGCATTTCAGTTAGTTTCTGCAACGAGATTTTAGAGAATAAGCGTTTTATAAAGCTCATCGAGCACGAAACTATCTATATAATCTCGCCTGATTTCCTTATTCTTACAGCCTCACTTGTTCTACCTGCCATGACAGCGATACGATGAGTAATTGCTTCTCTTCCTGCCGTCAAGGTGTTTGTTTCCGTGCATTGCCTCGCCACACTCTCCGCAGAATATCAGCCCAAATAACACATTCAAGGTAAGTTTCCTTTGCCTTGAATGTGCCTGATTTGCGCTTATTCTTGCTTAATTTCTCCTGCACTGCGTCAAATGTGCTTTGCTCGATAATTGCTGGAATACCGCCCTCAATCACTATCCATTCTTCTTTGGGCCTTAACGTAGGATTGCGTTTACCGTCGATTGTCTTTTCCTGTCTCTTGTTGAATATGTAGCGATCTATATACTTTTCATTCGTCAGAATTGAACTCAGGCTGTTTTTGCGGAAGCAACGACCACGTTTTGACTTATAGCCCATGTTGTTGAGATAGTCTAAGAGCCTTTTATACCCCCAGCCGTCAAGATACTTTTCAAATATCAGCCTCACTATATTAGCCTCAGCTTCATTGATAACGTACTTTTGCGTTTCTGGGTCAAAATCATAGCCTAAAGGTGGAATGCCTTCTAAATGCTTGCAGTCATAAGCACTTTCACGAAGTCCCTTCATCACTTCACGTGCTATGTTCTTGCTGTAATACTGAGCCATACCCTTAATGACACTTTCAAGCATTATGCTTTCTGGTGAGTCGTCAAGCTGTTCTACTACGGAAATTATAATTACTCCGTTCGCTCTTAACTTGCGTTTGTAAATAACAGAATCGTACTTATCACGCGAGAACCTATCCAGTTTATGGATAATCAAATAACGGAACTTCTTTTCTCCACTATCTTTTATCATGCGCTGGAACTCCTCACGTTCTGCACTTGTGCCGGATTTAGCCCTGTCTGCGTAGACTTCTATAACCTGAAGCCCTTTGCGTTGAGCGTATTCTCTGCAAGCTCTTTCTTGCGCTTTTATTGACTCTTCCCGTTGATTATGACTTGAGAAACGTGCATAAATTACGGCTGTGCCGTCAAAGCTATTCATTTAATACCTCCTTAAAAGTCTTTGTTCATAGGAATAATATCTAGATGTAATACTCTTAATTACGATAAATAAATGAGCGTCTCAGAAAGGCTTAAACCCTCCCGAAACGCTTTATAGTCTGACAGTTTAACCTGTTCCTGTTGCCATATCCGCAATGTAAATACTATGCAGCATTTTCACCAACGGTGATATTAACTCTTCGGAAATAGAGGAATTTGTTTCAGATTACGTTGTAAAACATTCAGTGTCCTTGTTTACCTGAATATCTTGTCTCAAGTAACTTATTCATCATAAGCAAAGACCGATAAAGTGTTCTTACCGTTTATGCGACTTCATTATCGTCTTCGTAATCTTTTACGACATAATGACTTCTCTTATCTTCTGCAAAATCATCTTCATCATCATGTATATAATCGTTCAAAGCCTTGCGTATGTTATATGAGAGATGTATATCCGTGAAGTATCTGACAATTCCAGAATAATATTCGTGAAAAGGAATATTAGATTTAGTTAGTTCCTCTCTTAATGCTTTTAAGAATGAGCGTTTAGTAATTCTATCGTGAATGCCGTTTTCGACACACCAACGATTGTAAGCGTTAAAGATAGTATGAGTAGAAATTGTGCTACCAAAGCGCGAGGTTCGGTTTATCTTTGTATCTTTCTCTATACAATTCTCTATAAAGCCAAAAACAGGCGAAATGTCTTTACGATACTCTAACATTAGCTTGTCGGCTTCTTTCGAAGGTGTAAACTGGTACTTGTTTTGAACTAACTGCATTAAGCCCCTAATACTACATGCAAGTATGCCTTGTAATTCCTCTAATAGCTCTTCCTAAATCTTAGGTTTAAGCTGTAATTTATTTGTTTCTTATCTAGGATTATCTACAAATCGCGTTAAAAAAGGTAGAAAAACGAGACGGCGATAAAACGCGAACGTCTTATCCTGCGGTTCAGGTAAGCTGTTCATAGCGAAAAGCAGTTTTGCAGTTATTCTCGTTGTGAACGGGTTTTGAAACTTATGCTCAACCTTGTATTTAATCGCAACTTGTAATGGATTTCAAAGCCTCTGTGTTAAACTTGCTGGCTTCGTTCTCCGTACTGATATTCAGAATTTTCCCGTACAGCTCGGCTCTTTGAAACTTATTGCCTAAGTTGCTTAGTGTTACACTGCTAACGTTTTTATCTCCTCCTGCTAACTCACACAGAATTGAGCAGAGTACACTCTTCCCTGATAAGCCGTCGCTGTAAAGGATAAAGAACGTAAGTAAAGCTGTCGTTCTGAATATCTTTCTCTTACCCTTTCGACGATTATTTGTGTTTTCGCGGACATTGTTGTACCTCCTTCGATAAATTTAAATTCTTATAAAAAGTGTGTTACATCAATGTGTTCATAAATATCACTAACAACTCAGCATTTACTAATTTTTATAAAACAAGAACAATCTAAAATTATCTAAGGGATTTTATGCTACGTGTTTGATAATCGCCTCCAGTCACCTCACAATCAGGCCAGCGTATAACCTGACCGAGTGCTCCCTACTTATCAAATACAAAATAGGAACTTGTATTGCTTTGTATTCAGTTGTCAATATACTCCTTTATTAAAAACGGCTTCGCTCGTAGTATACAAGTAAATAACATAATATCATAAATCCATAAATATCATAGCTACTTACTGAAAATCGTTAGAATTAGTTAGTAGTTTTTTTTTTTTTTTTTTTTTCAATTATACGTACTTCCCTTGCGATTTTCAAAATACTTAACTGACTTTCAGTAGTGAGACTATTGATAACCTCGCACAGTTCCTTAATATAAGTGCTGTCGTTAAACATATTTCCGTTCCCAGCTATTAACCACTCTTCCCTGACATTAATACAGTACAAATAAGCCTGATATTCTTATCCGTGAGCGTGTTAGTGCCTCATTCAATCATTGATAGGGACGTTTGAGTAAGCCCGATTTGCCTTTAAAAATCAGCCTGCCTTAGTTTCAGGCTTTTCTTAAAGTCCTTATTCGTTCATTCATTTCGTTATTGTTCTTCTTCATGTCAAAAGAATATCATTTATTCATAAAAATATAAGAATGCTTATGTAAATTTGTGAGTTCATTAAACTGGTGATAGCATAGCCTTATTCAATGAAAGGAGGCTTTTTATGGTTTATACAATCGAAGTTTCAGATTGCATTACGTCAAGATTTGAGATTGACGCTCGGAGTTTGCAGGAAGCTATGAAAGTCATTGCTAAGAAATATTATGATGAAGAATTGACGGTAGAGAGCGAAACAAGCCCAGATGTAACATTTCGAGTAGTGCTCTCATGAGCAGGGGCTTATGCCCTTATTAGTCGGTAATGTCTGTATGGTGAACAGCGTACTCTAAAATCATGCCGATGAGTTCATTTCGTGAGCGGTTGCTTTTGATTGATAGCTCCTCAAGGGCATTAGCAGTTTCATTCCTGATACGGACAGAAAAGATTTATATCCTTCCTCGCCTCTCATGTGCGGTTTTTTAGGGATTTTAATAGTGGCGTTTTCTTTCACAGTCTTTCACCTCAATTTTATTTTAGGTTTAGAATGTGAGAAATGATATGTTTATAATTTTCACAATATTAAGTTTTAACATGATAAAATATAGTTTATAAATTATGTTATAATTCATAATAACATTTTTTATAAACGAGAAATATAAAACTCAATAAGGTTAGGTACAATAAAAAAAATATGGGAAAAGTTGTTAATAATGTTATTTGTTGATAATTTAATATTAACTAAGTATTGGTGTTGTCATCATAGGTTTGAACGTTTATTTTTTGTTAAAGAGCGACAATTTCATCTGTGTGCACGATGTACGGGAATAGCTACAGGCTATTGTTTTTCTCCGTTTTTTTGTTTTTTAGCGCTAGAGAAAATCGTTGTTTGTTTTATTATTTTTACACTATGAATAAAGTAAAATTATTGTAGTATGTCATTGATGTGTTATTTGTTGCTATCGTTTCGTCGTCAGTTTTATTCAGTGCAGAAAATTTATCGCAGAGTGAACTCGATGATTTAATAAGCAGAGTTGAAAAAGGCGACTAGTATGCACAATATGAACTCGGTGAAATATACTATGAGGGTAAAAATGTTAAGCAGAATTATGAACAGGCTTTTTACTGGTTCAATAAGTCTGCAGAACATAACATGATAACGCGCAATTCCGTTTGTTTATGACGTATTTTAATGGCGAAAACGTCAAGAAAGATGATAAAAATGCTTTTTATTGGTTAAAAAAGTCTTATGACAAAAGAAGTACAACTAGACGCAAGTTTTTCTTAGCTGTTGCATATTATGAGGGAGTGGGTACAGAGAAAGACTATAAACGTGCCTGTGAATTATTCAAAAAAATCGCCGATATAGAACGTTTTTTTGCGGCTGAGCAGTTCTCTGATGTGGAAGTAACAAAATTCCGCGCCATATCTCAATGTGAACTTGGGAAACTTTATATGAACGGTCAAGGAGTAGTATGGGACTACGACAAAGCTGAATTTTATCTCAGAAAAGCTGTTGCAAACGGCGATTACGATATAAAAGTTAACGCAAATGATGCGTTGCAACATTTACAGGCTCAAAAGTCGCAAAACTCTTCAATCACTACGCAAACTCAAACATAATCGTCTAAAAACGAAAACATAACGCCTTTAAGTAAGCCCAACAATTTTGACGAAGCAAAGGGAAATGCAATAAAATTCCTTAACAGCATAGAAGAAGTTGCAGAAAAACTCAGCAAAACTAAACTGTACACAACGCAGGACAGTGAATTTATGTCCGCCGATGAAATGAGGGACAAAGCGGAAACCGTTTACATGCGTTCACGGTATGCGGAAGACCTTTTCATGTTCTGTAGTTATCCCGACAGTTCATGGTCAAAAGCTTACGTTGCAAATTTCAGGACTTACTCACCCGATTTCGTTTTCGCAGGAAGAATTAAAGTCAGCTCATCTTTCAGTGAAATAAACTCACTGTTCGGCGATTTCGGCTCATGGAACGGAGAACAGGACACGTTATATGTCAATGAGGGAAGCACTGAAGCAAAATTCATATAACCGACGGTAGAGTAGATTATATAGAATACAATTATCTCAGCACGGAAGATTTTTACACGCACAAAATGATGAGTCTCTTGTATCTGTACAGAGATGAAATTTACAGCGCGTCCATCACCGCGAACGGCAGACTGAATGTCCGCGATGCTCCAGACACTCAGAGCAGAGTTTTATTCCAAGTGCAAAGAAGCAATAAAGACGCGCTCTTTATCGAAACACCTTCTTACGGGAGCGAATGGTGCAGGGTTCGTTTTGCTATTGATGGACAGGCACAAAAAATAAGATACGTTGACGAAGCCTACGTCAGCAGAAAATATATAAACATCATGCCCTTGGCGTACGGGGAAAGACAAAACTTAATCAACATCTTCAGTAAGTGAAAAATAGATTAAGGTAAAAGAGGGGAGCGTTAAAACTCCCCTTTATCATCTTACTTCCTACGTGTAGCAGATTTCTTCTCCTTAGTCGGCGTTTTACGCTGTTTCGCTACACGGTAAATCTCAACCGCAAGCAATACTTCCACGACAAACAGCTTCACGCTCTCCGACTCAGCTATTGATGCTAACAACGTTATCATGCCTTTATCCTTTCTGCTGTTACTGCCTTGTTCTTCGGCTCTGGGTCAAGGATTATTAGGGCAATTAACGTTGCTATAAATCCGTACAGAAAATGCTTCATGCTTTTCATTTTCCTTTACTTTATCACCTGTTACGGGCTTATGCTGATACTTCAGGCAATAATCCCGCCGATGTCAGAAGGTTTGTGCTGAACTCGTTATTGCACAGGAATAATATATCGAGATAATATCCCTGCTCTGTCCTGAATATTTGAGCATCTTCATATGTGCTATTATTAAAATTTATATAATGACTGATGAAATAGCTCAAATCCACTTTGTCCTCAGCTATGAATGCAAATCCTCCGTCATTCTTGTAAACATCTCTATCCTTGCCGTAATATTTATCGAGAATGTTTACAATTCCTAATGCTCTTTCATATACTGTCCTGAGAACTTTACCTTTTACGCTGTGAGCTGCCTTAACCGTTCCAAAGCTGTATATTATTCAATGCCTCCCGTAATATGAACTCAGGAGCGCTTGATACAGGCATGAACAGGCTTATTCCGTAGTCGTAGCCGTAAAGGTAAAACGCATTTAAGTAGTTGCCTTTCGTGGCCTTGATTGCCAAAACGTACTCCAAGAGCGGAGAATTAAGCTCTGTGTACTTATCCTTGAAGCAGGCTAAGTCTTCATCATTAAGAGCAATGAATATAAAGCCTCCTTCATCATTCTGAACATCACGACTTGCTCCGAAATTCTCATCAAGCATTGTAGCTATTGCAGATAATTCGTGCTTTACTTCATCGGGAATTGGAAACGAGAGCAAATTGAACTCTGCAAATGTGCCTAACTGATACATGCTAAACTCCTTTCTGAAAATGGAAAATGCTTTGTAGTGTCTTCCGTCATTTCGTCCGTATATTCAAGTTATTCAGTAATATAAATGCATTACAACAATTTGTAATTTGAATATTTTCGTCACATTGCGTCATTGCTCAGTCCTGCGGAACTCACAAGCAGGGGCATAGATAAAACGCAAACTAAGCCTATTTTTGAACGCTTTGAGATGTTTTTCATGGGCTTTCTGTTCTTCTTTCCTTGCTTCCTGCTCTGCCTAGTAATCAAACGCTCTAAGTACCCATTGAAAGCGTATCTGAGGCGCGAGTGGATGAAAGCCGTAATCGCCTTGTGAGTTACCAATGTAACGCAGTTTGTCTTTGAATGGTGCTAACAGCGTCAAGATGTTATTCTAGACTTGGCGAACCTTTTTGTTGTTCTCTCCGAGTTTGCCCCACGCGATTATTACAATGTCAGAATGCTCGGCTGATTTCGTTATGAACTCGGCATTTGTCGGTTCAATCTCTACATCTAATTCTTCCTTGACGTTCAGCTTCGTAGTAATCCTTGAAGTCATCTTGACTATATCGACTGCTCCAAAATCGAGCTTGGATATGTTGTTCAGAATGTAGAGCGTTGTGTAATCCAAAGTCAGCAATTCTGCGACACTCGGATTTATCATGATAATTGTTGCTTTCGGCTTCTTATTATCCCATTCCTTACGCAGTAAATACCTGTTAAGTTTGTCATCGGAAAAGACAGTTTCAGTTCTCATTGTGAGTTTGTCTGTAATCATAAATTTGGGGTCGGCAAAATGGCTGAGAATGTCGGAAATTTGGCAGATAAGTAACTTGATAGGCGATTGATATAACTGAAAAGAACTTAAATTTGGGCTGAATGTCTGAAAATTGTTAAAAGCATTTTAGATTGAAACTACGGACTTAATACTCAGTCGGCAAAAGAAGCACGTTATCGCACCAGTAAATACTCATTCCCTCTTGTAACGGAAAATCGATAAAGGGAATTTCAAGGCTAGCTAATAACTGTTTATTGCCGTCTTCTGCTTTGAGCGTTGCCGAACAGCCTTTGAGTGTAAGCTGAAATACTATGAACTCTTCACCTCTGACCTTTTCATCATGAAGCATAAAGAAAATCTCATTGAGCAGCCAGTAAGCCTCGCACATTTCGGTCATCCATTTAACACCATCAGTGATGAGCAAATCATGAAAGACCTTCCAATATTAAGAAGTCTCGTAAGCCTGAGACAGAACAGAACGTATAGTGTTTGGTGTTTCCAAATTATCACTTCCTATTGTTGAGAATTTGAGTTTGAGCTAGCCAATCTTTTAAATAGTAATCGGCGATGAACCGATACATTCTTGCAAATGATGATGATAGTAGGAAATGGCTTAAACTCTACGTGTTATACGTATTAGGAGCGTGCAGAGAAAGTAAAAGGTAGAATGCAGATAATTCGCAAAATTGAAATATGTTGCATGAATGCTTGTAATTATGGGTATTCGTAGGTTTGGATCATAGTTTTGTTACCTTACGCTTTATTTCCATTGTTTATGTATGATTTTTCATCATACATATTTATTTCTTAATATCTTAAGTAATTATTGTTATATTTCAGTATGTAAGCCTTCTTTTCATCATAAGCGAGACATAAGAAAGGAGAAAAATTGATGCCCAATCAATATGCAAACCGTTCTGATACATGAACACTGGTATGTTTTTGTCTCGATATAATCGGTTCTGTCAGCGGCAGTATGGACATTCTGAATGATCTTGTTACTAGGCTATATAAAATCATAGCATAAAATATTCTGTTCAGACAATTGAGTTCTCAGAGCTTACACCAGATAATTCTCCGCCGTGATTTGAATCAGATGAACGCATAATGATCTGCAAAGCAGTGAATGAAGAATTTGATCTTTTTGAACACTACAAAGATATAATCAGGAACGAGAGAAGGATTCAATTACTATCAGCCGATATTTATAATTATAACTGATTGACAGACCAACAGATCGTCAAGTTGAACCTCCAGTTACTCCGCCAATTCGTCCTCTCGTTGATAAGTTCAAGATACCCAGAATTGAACCGGAACAGGAAAGACATAGCAGATTTGATAATAATGAATAGGAAATAGGATAATAAAAAATCCCGGCCATTTACAACCGGGATTTAGATTCTCTCTTTATGTTTTAGTTCTTGTCGCTGAACTCCGCATCTACTGTATCATTATCATTATTGCTCGAAGCACTTCCTCCTGCATTCTGACTTCCTGCACCCGCTCCTGCTCCCGCATTCTGATACAATCTTGCACCAAATCCCTGCATCGTTTTGTTCAGTTCATCCTTCAATGATTTCATTGCTGATGTGTCATTCGATTCAATTGCCTTCTTGAGCGCATCTACCTTCGCATTCACTTTCCCTTTCTCATCAGGGGTCATCTTGTCGCCGAGTTCACTCATGAGCTTCTCCGCACTGAACACTGCCGCATCTGCCTCATTCCGTGTCTCTGCCGCTGCTCTCTTCTGTTCATCTTCATCTGCGTGAGCTTCAGCATCTCTCTTCATGCGTTCAATCTCTTCCTTTGAAAGGTTCGATGACTGAATCGTAATCTTCTGTTCCTTTCCCGTTCCCTTGTCGCGCGCTGATACGTTCACTATTCCGTTTGTGTCGATGTCAAACGTAACCTCTATCTGCGGAATTCCACGAGGTGCCGGTGCAATACCGTCAAGCGTGAAGTGTCCAAGTGCAACATTATCTTTCGCCATTGGACGTTCACCCTGATACACTGCAATCTCTACCTGAGGCTGATTGTCTGCTGCTGTCGTGAAAATCTCGCTCTTCTTGGCCGGAATTGCTGTGTTACGCTCAATCATCTTCGTCATAACTCCTCCGAGCGTCTCAATTCCAAGTGTCAAAGGCGTAACGTCAACGAGAACGATACCTGCATCTTTGCGTTCTCCTCCAAGAATTGAGCCTTGAATTGCTGCTCCTGCCGCAACACATTCATCAGGGTTAATGCCCTTCGTTGGTTCTTTGCCGAGCAATGCAACTATCTTCTTCTGCACCATTGGCATACGCGTTGAGCCTCCGACTAACAGAACCTTGCTGATTTCACTCGCACTCAATCCTGAATCTTCAAGTGCTCTCTGCGTGGGCTTTATCGTCCGGTCAAGAAGGTCTGCTGTCATCTCCTCGAACTTTGCACGTGTAAGTTTCATCTCAAGGTGCTTCGGGCCTGTCTGATTTGCCGTGATGAATGGCAATGATATTGTCGTCTCTGTCATGTTCGAGAGTTCTATCTTTGCTTTCTCTGCTGCCTCACGAAGTCTCTGCATTGCCATTGAATCATTCTTCAGGTCAATTCCTTCTGTCTTCTTGAACTCGCTCACTATCCATTCAACTATACGATTGTCCCAGTCATCTCCGCCTAGTCTGTTATCGCCCGCGGTCGCAAGAACTGTGAACACTCCCTCTGCAACTTCCAGAATTGAGACATCGAACGTTCCGCCGCCTAAGTCAAACACTAAGATGTTATGTTCATCTTTCTTGTTCTCACCGTATGCTAAACATGCAGCTGTAGGTTCATTTATGATTCTCAGAACTTCAAGTCCCGCTATTGCTCCTGCATCCTTCGTTGCCTGACGCTGTGCATCAGTGAAATATGCTGGCACTGTTATTACTGCCTTCGTTACTGGTTCACCGAGATAATCTTCTGCGTCTCTCTTGAGTTTCTGAAGAATCATTGCTGAAATTTCCTGAGGTGTATATTTCTTTCCGTCGATATTCACACGGTAATCTGTACCCATTTCACGCTTGATTGACATTATCGTTCTGTCTGCGTTCACTATTGCCTGACGTTTCGCAAGCTGTCCGACTAAACGCTCTCCGTCTTTCGTGAATGCCACTACTGAGGGTGTAGTTCTTGCGCCTTCATTATTGGGAATTATTGTTGTCTGGTCGCCTTCCTGCACTGCTATGCATGAGTTCGTTGTTCCTAAATCTATTCCTACTACTTTTGCCATAATATTTATTCTCCTTCGTTAATGTTCATTTTTCTTCTTTCCGACTGTTACCTGTGCCGGTCTCAATACTCTTTCTTTTGTCCTGTAACCCTTTAAATGTTCCGTTATGATTTTCCCGTCAAGAGCTTCATCATCAACTTCTTCTGTTCCTGATGCGTGATGCAGTGAAGGGTCAAATGATTCTCCTTTCGTCTTTATCTCGCTGACACCTAAACTATCAAGCACACTCATGAATTGTCTCTGAACCATCTCAACACCGACAAGAATGTTATTCCCGTCATCCATATGTGCGGATTCAAGTGCCCTGTTGAGATTATCCAGAACAGGAAGTATTGCCGTAATCACTTCTTCCTGCGAACGTTTCCGTGTTTCATTGCGTTCCTTAATCACTCTCTGACGGTAATTATATGAATCAGCTCTGCATACTGCTAAATCATGTTCCAGTTCCTTTATGCGTTTATCTTTTTCATCTTCTGGTTCACTTTCACTTTCAGTCTCTTCATTCTGAATCTCTTCGGTAATCTCTTCTTCAAGTTTTTCTTCAAGATTCTCGTTTTCCAATTGAATCGCCTCCTCTCAAATATGAATCTTCATCTAAGATTTCAGCAACGCTCTCAAGGACACTGATTGATTTTTCATAGTCCATTCTCATAGGCCCGATTAAACCTAAAACTGCCTTCTGCTGTCTTGGCCTTGCAGGAATAAGAATCATTGCGTTATCTTCCATGCCTTCAGTCTCATTCTCTGAACCGATTGAAACCTTAACGTCTTTAGAGTTCTTGCACTTCTCTATAAGATGAGCTAACGGTTTTTCCTGCTCAAGTATCGTAAGCACCGCCTGAAGACGTGATAGCTCATGAAAATGCGGCACCTCTAATATCTGTCTTGTACCCGATGAGAAAAACCTGTAGTTCTTATTCGTCAGGAAGTTATCGAGTTCCTTCAATGCTGCCTGACATGCTGCTTCTGTCTTCTCTAAGCCGTCGAGAACATAACCGTATAATGTCCCTCGTATTTGACTCCATGAATGACCGCATGCTACTGCACTGATTCTTCTGCTGAGTTCCTCAAGTGTTCCGGGTATTACCTCATAGTTCAGCTTAAACTGCGAGTGATGAACTAATCCTCCTTCGAGAACTATCAATGCGAGAATGTTATCTCCTCCGACAGTGATTAAATCAATATGCTGAATCTTTGCGTCATTCAATGTTGGTACAGCTGCAACTGCTACACAGTGAGTCAATCGAGCCATAAGGTGAGTAATGTGATTCAGCAATTCTTCGACACCGCTTTTGCTTCCGAGTATTTCCTTCCGAATGTCTGCCTCATGTGAATGTGTTCGTGCTCTTGCCGTTATGCTGTCAACGTACACGCGATATGCCAATGCAGTTGGAAGTCTGCCTGATGATGCGTGAGGCTGATATAGATAACCCATTTCTTCGAGGTCAGCCATTTCATTGCGTATTGTTGCAGGGCTTAACCATTTTATATATTTCTTCACGAGAGTGCGAGATCCTGCGGGTTCACCTGTCTTTATGTACTCGTATACTACTGCGAGAATTATGCTTAACTGTCTTTCTGTCATTTTTACTCACCTCCTGTTCATATCTTAGCAGTCTATATGAATGAGTGCCAATAAGATTAAAACGCTGATAAGATTAGCAGAGGGTTTCATAAAAGTCAACTATGATTTATTCATTTGAACGTGAGATTAATTTTTTGATTGCAACTTTGAGTATGTGTTTTAGTCTGCTAAGGTACATTAACGTTATGTACATGGCATGAAGGATTTTGCTTTCGGTGACGTAATTACAGAAATGGAATATCTGTCCTCGTTCGAGAGGGCTGAATTTGAACGGATTGCTGTTCTTGTGCTCTATATGATTATGAATGTATGTTACATCATTGATGACTCCTGTCTTCCTGCCTAAATTCTTTATCTTCTTTGCTAGAACATCTTCTTCACCGAACATGAAAATCCTTTCATCGAAGAGACCAACGGATTCAAAATCGCTTGTCCTGATGAAGAACAGACTACCTTCAACTGCCCATACCTGATTCAAATTTTCGGGACTGTTCTTGATTCTCCCGCAATATTCTCTGTATTTATTTATATTCTTCATGCATAGAATTTTCCTAAACAGTTTAACGAACGGCGATATAGTTAAAGAATAGGCCATAGACTGAAGTATTGATGAAGCATTACCATTATCCTCCCAGAATGGATGTGCACCTGTTTCATTTTTTGCATTCAATTGAAAGCCTGTTAGTATTGCGTAGTCTGGATTAGATTCAAACGTTTCCTTTATGCGTCTCACGAGTTCATTTCCGAACATAACATCAGGGTTAGCGATGCCAATTATGTCAGGACTATGATGCTCTATGAGATACCTGATGCCGATATTGTTCCCGTATGAATATCCTCCATTGCGGTCTGACTGAAGCACAGTGATTTTACTGCTCGCATTTTTCTTCAGGACTTCGTATGATTCATTTGGCGAACAGTTATCTACTACTGCTATGTTATCTATTTCAGAAAAATCTTTCACTGCATCGAGAAGTTTCTGCGTCAGTACATAGTCTTTGTAGTTCAGTATCACAAGGCCGCACTTCATAACGACACCTCATGCACTGACTGTGAATATGCTTTTGCAACTTGGGAATATATGAAAAGATAGACTAAGCTACTGCGAACTGCGAACTGCGAACTGCGAACTGCGAACTGCGAACTGCGAACTGCGAATTGCGAACTATTATAATGACTTATTCGCAAACCTGTCAACCTCCTTTAGGTTAAATATTTATGTTACATTACCAAAGTGATTTTGAAAAGTCAACAATGCAATCATATCAGCATGCTATAATCGCAGAAAATTTCATAAGGACGATGATGATTACAATGACAGATATACCCGTAACGATTCTAACTGTCGCATTGAACAGCGAAAAGACTATTGCACGAACAATAAAGTCAGTGATGAATCAAACATACAGACGCATAGAATACATTGTGATAGACGGGCTATCAAAAGATAATACAGTTTCAATTGCGGAATCATATATTGAACAGTTCAACTCAATTCCAGAACGAAGCATGAAGGTCATATCTGAACCAGACAAAGGAATGTATGACGCACTCAATAAGGGTGCAAATATGGCACATGGTGAAATTGTCGGTCAGATTAATGCAGATGATTTCTATGAACCTGATGCAGTCTCAACTATGGCAGAATTATATGAACGTGAACATTATGATCTAGCATGGGGAAGCGTGAGGGTGATTAAGAAATCCGGCAATATGATTAAGCATGCAAGAAAAGGATTGTTATGGACGACCTCGCACTGGTGTCATCCCGCAGCATTCTCATCGAGAAAGACACTCCTCGAATATCCATACCCATTAACGAACACTCACGATGATTTTGATTATGCTACTCACGTTTACTTAGACGGCAAGAAGATTATGCCAATCGATAAAGTAATCAGCAACTTCACGTTCGGAGGAATGAGCACGCAGAAAAGCCTTCGTGATGTGAAAAAACGAATCGATGAGATATACGGCATCTATAAGAAGTACGGAATGAGCAAGTTCTACTATCTTCACAGATTAATCTTCGAGACGATAAAGTACCTCATGATATAGGGATGTGAATCGATTCATGATATGGAGATTGTACCTTCAGTTCTTGAAGTTCGGAGCATTCACCTTCGGAGGAGGATGGAGCATCGTTGCGCAGATGAAGGAACTATATGTTGAGCGTGAGAAGAATATCACTGATGAAGAATTACTCGACATGACGAGCATAGGAAGAAGTTTACCCGGAACAATGATAGGGAATATCGCAATGTTTTACGGACATCGTCAGGCAGGTTTCTTCGGAGGAGTTGCCTGCATGTTCGGAATGATAACTGTCCCGATGATAGTCCTAATCGCAATCACAACTTTCTATACTGCATTTCAGTCTAACATCTGGGTAGCGTCTGCAATGAAGGGAGTGCGTACAGCAGTAGCACCAGTGATATTGAGTGCATTAATGGGAATGGTTAAGAGTGCGTTCAAAATTCCTCCGTGCTTCGTTATCGCTCTGGCCATGTTCATACTGTTCTTCTTCTTCAATGTAAGCTGTGTATGGCTCGTAGTGATTGGTGCAGTACTTGGCCTTATCATGTGCGAATATTACGAGAGGAGACGCGGAATTGATGTTACTGCTTGAATTATTCTGGAGCTTCGTGAAAATCGGATTTACGAGTTTCGGAGGACTATCAATGATTCCGTTAATCTCCAGTGAAATGATCTCGCATAACTGGATGAATGCACATGAAGTATCAGACATAGTAGCGATTGCCGAAATGACACCAGGCCCATTAGGTTTGAACTGTGCGACGTTTGCGGGAATGAGAGCAGCAGGTTTAGCCGGTGCAATTGTTGCGAATATTGGTGCACTTGCTCCTACATTCACGTTATGTTTTGCGGCGGCAGTCTTCTTTGAACACTTCAATAGGAACAAGAGACTAGCACAAATTATGACGGGAGTACGTCCTGCATGTGTTGGAATGGTTGCAGGAGTAGTGATTCAGCTTGCACTCGCGAACTATGCAGATTCAGCAGGAGGAGTTCATGTGCCTTCATTGATACTTGGCCTCATTAATCTGATTCTCCTGATGAAATTCAAGATTTCAATTCCGAAGGTGATATTGTTCAGTGCATTAATGGGAGTAATATTATTCGGGGTGATTGGATTATGAGAACTGAAAATTTAAAGAAGATAATAGAACTGCGTCATGAATTGCATAAATATCCCGAACTCTCAATGAATGAATCACAAACTAAACGGCGTTTAATGAACTTCATCGAGACCAATACGAACCTTGCCGTTGTTGACTGCGGGAAATGGTTCTATGCATCACGTTATGTTGAAGGCACAACTGCAATAGCTTTCCGTGCAGATATGGACGCTTTACCCATGAATGAGACGATAGAGCTTCCATATGCCTCAGTGAATGAGGGAGTATCACACAAGTGCGGACATGACGGACATTGTGCAGCACTTTGCGGACTTGCACTTGAACTCGCAAATATAAATGTAAATCGTTCGGTGTATCTGATATTTCAACATGCAGAGGAAATAGGACAGGGAGCATCTGAATGTTCAGCAATGCTTCGTGAAAGGAATATCAGCGAGATATATGCGTTCCACAACTGGAGCGGTTATCCTGAGAAGAGCATTGTGATTCGTTCGGGGTTATGTCAGTGTGCATCACAGGGTTTGACGGTGAAATTCACAGGCATATCATCACATGCAAGTGAACCAGAAAAGGGAATCAATCCATCATTTGCTGTAGGAAGATTCATAATGTCAGCGAAGGAACTCTACGAAAAATATGAAGGCCGAAAAGTTTTATGCACAGTCGTGAATGTTCGTGTGGGCAGCAGGAACTTCGGAATATCTCCCGGAGACGGTGAAGTATCACTGACACTCAGAGCAGAACGAGAGAAGGACATGAATAGCTTTGATGATGACATTCGGAAACTTGCAGTTAAGATAGCAGAAGCTCATTCAGTGAATGTGAGTTTTGAAACGCATGATTATTTTCCTGAGACTGTCAGCGATTCAGAATGTGTGATGAAGGTGAAGAATGCATCAGATAAACTTGGCCTGAAAGTTATTGAGATGAATGAAGCAATTCGTGCATCAGAAGATTTCGGGTGGTACATGAAACAGATTCCCGGAGCGATATTCTATGTGGGTAACGGTGAAGATTATCCTGCGATACATACAGACAGTTATGACTTCAACGATAATATTCTTGAGACAGCAGTTGATATATTCATGAGCATATTCAGGTCTGAAGCGTGATAGAATACTTGCAGGGCAGTTCAGACGGTTGCATGTTCAAAGCATGAGGAAAGTCCGGGCTTCACAGGGCAGTATGCCGGATAACGTCCGGCCGGAGCAATCTGAGGGAAAGCGCAGCAGAAAAGATACAGTCGTGAAGAAATTTACGGCAATGGTGAAAAGGTGAAGGGTAAAAGCCCACCAGGCATGAAGCAATTCATGTGCTATGCAAGCCCCATACGAAGCAAGATCTAATAGAGAGGGTTGAAGGCGGCCCGCTGACCTCTGGGTATGATCGCTTGAGGCACTTCGCGAGGAGATGTCCAGATAAATGACCGTTAATCACACAGAACCCGGCTTATTAACTGCCCCTCTCATATCATGAAGGGATAATTATTCGCATATTTGAAAGGCACAAATTGGAACGCATGAACTTTTACGACTGGCAGATACGAGCATACAATCATATCAGGAATAACAGCGCAGTGTTATCAGCCCCAACAGGATCGGGGAAGACACTAGTAGCATATTTATGGGCAGGAATTCTGAATTATGACGGAAGCATAAACACTCAGCCGGAAGCATCACGGATAATATTCACTGCACCGATTAAGGCATTAAGCAATGAACGCTATCTTGACCTTCGCAAAATGGGATTAGACGTAGGGATTGAGACGGGAGACTTCAAACGCAACGAGGGAGCAAATATAATCTGCTGTACTCAGGAGATATACACGATGAAATATGCCAGACTTCCGAATCAAATGCTGATAGTTGATGAGTTTCATTACATATTTACGGATTCAGACAGAGCACGGACATACATTGACGGCATAAAGAACACGAATCCCGATACGCCAATTCTCGTAATGTCTGCGACAATGGGAGGCATAAAGAGTGTCGGAAAATATCTTTCCAATATATGCGAGCGTGATTTTGTGATCCATGCGGCAAGAACAAGAGTTACAGATTTAATCTTCCAGCCTAATAACCCTGTCAGAATATACAACATTCATGACGCATTGGTATTCTTATTCTCGCAGAATGGAGCTGCGGATTTGGCCATGAAGATTGCATCATCGAGACGGAAGATAGTCGGAAGTCCCGCGAACAGGTTGAATGAACTTGCTGATATTCTCGAAGTTAAACATATACCTCCATGTCTCTATAAGGGAGTTGGGATATATCACGGAGGAATGCTACCCAAAGAGAAACTGTTAATTGAGTCTGCGTTTCGTGAGAGACTTCTTGATGTAGTCTGCGGAACGAATGCACTTGCACTCGGAGTGAATCTCCCTGCTGAATTCGTGATATTTGCACAGCTAGTGAACTACTTCAACTATAAACCCATAACGCATAACGAGTTCATACAGATGTCAGGACGAGCAGGCAGAAAGGGATTATTTGATCCCGGATATGTTACGTGGCTGAAGGATTCGGCGTATGAATGCAATAATTTCAACACGGGAAAAGTATTCAGAAAGCTAATGAGTATGGGAGCAGAAGATGCAGTTGTGAGATTGAGACCGTCATACGGGAAAATACTCCGCAAACAGGTCATGATTGAGTACGAAGCCGAATACATTGCAGAATATTCACTACCATCACTGAGAGCCGAAAGTGTATTAGCAGAGCTGAAAGCTGGAATGAAGAAGATAGACCTAGCAGCGAAGAGAATAACGCGCGGAGGAGAACGCAAAAAGTTCATGAGCATACTTTCAGAAATATGGTATGACGAGATGGACGTTGATGAAAATTTGGAGATTGCGAGATTGTTCCTCGATGAACCTACTCCGAGTGCATTAATGGCCGCGAAGTTGATTATGCAGTATGAGAGGAATTATTTGCAGGCGTTGCTGAAGATTAAGAGACTTTCGAATCAATTGCCGAGAAGTAAACGCTTCAGACTGATAGATGAATTGAACAAGACCGTAGACAGTATTGATCCGACCATCTACGGATTTGAGGAGAAACTAGGAGAGATTGAAGCGGGGCGTTAACTTTATGTTATGTTTCAATTTCGGCAATAAGTCTCAATAATACGGGATCTGAAGTACCTAACTTTGAGAAACCGTTTCTTTCATTTAGAGAACTTATTTTGTAGCCAATACTTTTCATTGTGCATGCTAATTCTTCAGGGTCTATGAATCTCCTGTAGTGTCCGTTGTAAATGAACGCATTATCTCCGATATTTTCACCTTTGCCGTATAAATCATCGCGTAGCGTACGTGCTTCTATGAATATTTTTCCGCTTGATTTTAGAATCCCTGTTATATTTCTTAGGAGTTCATTTTGCTGTGAAGTCGTTATTGCGTGAAGAGTAAATCTGCTATAAACATAATCGTACTTTTGTTTGTAAATTCTGTGATCATTTACGAAATCTCCGCAGATAAATTTTGCCCGTTCATTGCCTGATGTCATCTGTATCAGATTTTCTATTGCAGTATCTGATGCGTCAATCCCAGTTACTTTAAGGCCGTTCCCCAAAAAATATATACTGTCTCTCCCGTTCCCACAGCCTAAATCAAGGATATGCCTGCTTGCTTCAAGTTCGCTTAGTATAGTTATTGCAAAATTGCTTGGGTGTGATATTTCGTGAGTTAATGAGGAATAATACTTATTCCAGTATTCACGATCACGAGAATAGTTCGTCCTGAGTCCTGAGTCCTGAGTCCTGAGTCCTGAGTCCTGAGTCCTGAGTCAATTATGGAGGTCATTCGATTTTTGTCAAGTCCTTTCTGCTGATTTTTTCAAATTATATCACAATTTATGCGATTGATTTTCTGCCTGTTGTATAATTTCGTGAAATATCAAAGGAGGTTTCAATATCTTAATGCCTTATGATTTCGCAAACATAGAACAAAAATGGCAATCTCGATGGAACGAATCACATTGCTTTGAATCTCACACCGATCCCTCAAAGGAAAAGTTCTTCTGTCTCGAAATGTTCCCTTATCCTTCAGGTGCTCTTCATATGGGACATATCAGAAATTATTCAATCGGTGATGTACTCGCACGATTCTTACGCAAGAACGGAAAGAATGTATTATACACAATAGGATTCGATTCATTCGGAATGCCCGCTGAAAATGCCGCAATTAAGTATAAAACACGTCCGCATGATTGGACACTCTCGAACATCGCATACATGACTGAACAATTAAAGCGCATGGGATATAGTTACGACTGGCGACGCGAAGCTATAACCTGCCTTCCCGAATATTACAAATGGAATCAATGGATATTCCTTCAAATGTACAAGAAGGGTATAGTCTTTCAGAAAGAAGCCCCAGTGAATTGGTGCAGTACATGCGGAACAGTATTAGCGAATGAACAAGTAGTAGAAGGCGGCTGCTGGAGATGCGGAACACCCGTAACGAAAAAGAATTTAAAGCAATGGTTCATAAAGATAACGGATTATGCACAGGAATTGCTTGATGACATAGAAAAAGATTTAGGCGGATGGCCTCGACGTGTACGCATAATGCAAACGAACTGGATAGGACGTTCAGAAGGTGCAAGGTTATCGTTCAAGATTCCAGAACTGAATTATGAGCTTGAAGCATTCACGACACGTTTCGATACGGTGTACGGAATCACATTCATAGCATTAGCACCCGAACATGAACTCGTGAAACGCATGAAAGATTCAATGAATGCTGAAGATGCACAGAAACTTTCAGAGTTCGTTAGTCTTGTGAGTTCTCAGTCTTCAATTGAACGTTCTGATGCAGGAGCAGAAAAACTCGGATTCAAGACTCCGTTCTATGGTATTCATCCAGTAACAGGCAAGAAGATTCCGATATGGATTGCGAATTATATTCTCATCGATTATGGTACAGGCGCAATCATGGGAGTACCTGCACACGATCAGAGAGACTTCGATTTCTGCCGCAAGTATGATATTCCGATTATCCCCGTGATTAATCCTTCAGACGGTACTGTTCTTGACGGCTCAACGATGACACATGCATTCGAGGAAGACGGAATCGTTTGCAACTCTGAACAGTTCAACGGAATGAAGACAGAGGACGCAATCAAAGCCATGATAGATTGGGGAGAGAAAGAGCACATCTGCAAGCGTGAGGTGAACTTCAAGTTACGAGACTGGCTCATCTCCCGTCAAAGATACTGGGGAACTCCGATTCCATTTGTATACTGCGACAAGTGCGGAGTTGTTCCCGTCCCTGAAGACCAATTGCCCGTGAGACTTCCTGAAGACGTGGAGGTAAAAGAAGTTGGACATTCACCATTGCTCGACCTTCCCGAATTCCTGAACACTACATGCCCTCATTGCGGAGGCCCTGCAAGACGTGAAGCTGATACTATGGATACGTTCTTCTGTTCGTCATGGTACTTCGATAGATATTGTTCACCAGGAGATGACAAAGCACCGTTCGAGAAATCAGATGTTGATTACTGGATGCCCGTTGACCAGTACATCGGAGGAATTGAACACGCATGTCTTCACCTGATATACGCAAGGTTCTTCGCAAAGTTCCTGACTGATATAGGACTTACGAAATACAGAGAGCCATTTACGAGATTACTAACTCAGGGAATGGTGATTAAAGACGGAGCAAAGATGTCGAAATCACTCGGAAACACGGTAGACCCGACAGAAATGGTGAAGAAATACGGAGCAGATACAATCAGACTGTTTATATTATTTGCCGCACCACCCAACAATGATTTAGAGTGGTCTGACAGAAACGTTGAAGGTGCACATAGATTCCTGAATCGAGTATGGAGATATATTGAGGATAACGCAGAGGCACTCAAGGCACACGGAAATAAAATTATTCCGATGAACGCGATTAAGGATGCAAAACTTCGTGAGCTGAAGAGGAAGATTCACACGACTATTCGGGATGTTACGCACGACATTTACGATGAGAAACAGTTCAACACAGCCATAGCCAGATTAATGGAACTCGTTAATGCCGTTTATTCTCTGAATGATTCGAGTGCTGATTCATGGACATTAAAGCGTGAGGCCGTTGATGTATTGCTGAACTGCTTATCGCCTTTCTGCCCTCACATTACAGAGGAATTATGGCAGATGCTCGGACATCAGAATATGCTTTGTCTTGAGGCATGGCCAAGTGCGGATGATGAATCACTCGTGAAGGACAGCGTAACGATTGTCGCGCAGATTAACGGAAAGGTACGCGGAAAGTTTGAACGTCCTGCGGGAATGGAGAAGTCAGAACTTGAGAGAAGCATAATGTCAGAGAAGATGATTCAGGACAGGCTTACGGGTCATGAAGTCGTGAAGGTAATAACTGTTCCTGATAAGTTAGTGAATATTGTCGTAAAAGGATAAATGTACATATGCCCTCCTGTTAATATGGGAGGGTTTTTATCTGTTACCATGCCTCACATAATAGCAATCGAAAATTCAGAAGCACAGCGAAGACAGCTCAGTGAAACTTTAAACTCACTAGCAAAAAAGGGCTGGCCTCTCACAGCTAAATATGAAGCACAGACATTCGGAAAATGGCAGGCACTCTTTGAGAATGCAATTACACCCGGACTATTTGCAACGCGTGAAGCAATCGTGATTGAAAATGCAGAGACACTCGGAGAATTTCCCACTGAACTCTCAAATCTCATTGAAGATGACAAAGCTGACTGCATTATTATTCTGATGTTCAATACTGACACGAAGAACCTGAAGGCAATAACGAATCAAATCACGTTCATCAAAGCAGAAGCACAAATCCCCGCATGGAAACGCAGAGACTGGTTAATCAATCTCGCAAAGGAAAAAGGATTCAAATTAGCACCAGATGCCTCACAGTTACTAGCAGATACGATTCAATCACAAGAAGAATTGCGTTCAGAAGTTCACAAGTTATCTTTATATTCTCAGGGAAGGGACGTAAATATATCTGATGTTGAGGAATTATCATTTGATGAGGGAGGAAGAGCGCAGTTAATCTTTCTTGATGGTGTTTGCGACAATAAACCTCTTGATGTGATTCGTTCATTGAAATATCTTCGCACTAATCCTCTTATCATTACACTCACAGCAATAACGAACAGGTTACGTCCTGCACTAATAGTCTCATGTTTCGAGAATTCAGATGAAGCATTGAAGACAACAGGGGCGAGCAATTACGCAATGAAGAAGGCGAGAGCAGCGTTAAAGAATTTCGGAGAGAATGCAATCAAAAAGTTCATGGCCAAGTCAATCAGGCTATCATATCTTGAGAAGACGAATCATTCGGAGGGCTGGCAGGGTTTCGAGTTAATATTATGGGAGTTAATGACAAAAATCTAGTATAATGTGCGTACAAGGAGGTGCGTTAGGTATGCAGATAACATCAATGCTTTCTGCGGGATACTTAGAGCCTGTACAGCAAGTATCGCGAGTTCAGAATGTGAATCAGGTAAAGGAAGTAGATCAGTCAAAGCAGGCGAAGGAACAGGAGATATTAGCGGAGGAACAGGCACTGAAGGCCAAGCTCGGAAATTCTGCGCAGGTTCACACGGTCTATCATTACACGATGGGCACTGACGGAAAACGTTACATCACGGGAGCATCAGTAACGATGAAGGGCAGTGAGCAGGATCTGAATCGTGTGAGCGGAGGAATAGCAACAGAGGATTTGCAGAGTCAGAAGCAGGAAGCCCAAGATGCTCTAAGGAAGAAAGACCAGAAGACCGAAGACGCTCAGAACATCATCAAGTCTGAATCGGAGAAGCGAGAAGCCTCAAAGAAGAAGGATAAAGCAGAGAACGAGAAAGACTCGCAAGTACGTGAACTCAAAAGTATTCAGAATGAAGTGATTGCACATGAAGCAGCGCATAAGGCGGCGGCAGGAGAATTCGGCGGAGCAATAAGCTACGCATACACGGAAGGCCCAGACGGAAAGCGTTACATTACTGGCGGAGAAGTTCCCATAAAGCTCAAGCAGGGTTCTACACCTGAAGAAACTCTGCGGAACATGCAGAAGGTTCAAATGGCGGCAAGTGCACCAGCAGATCCATCAGGGCAGGACAGACAGGTTGCGACTAAAGCGGCGGCGATTGCGGCGAAGGCGAGAAGTGAACTCAACCGTAATGATGAAACTGAATCTGAAAGCTCAGAACTCGCAGCGACAGTAGCAAAAGGTACTCCGATAATAGAACCAGTAAGCAGAGAGAACGAACTGCAAGACCCAAGCATGAACGGAGTGCAGTCAGTATTGGCGGCGGTGAAGGAACTTCAGATACAGAGTCTAATTCCAGCGGCATAATCAAACGTGAAATGAGAAAACTGATTCTATGCTATTAAAATAATCCTTCCGGCAATGAACATAAACCGGGAGGATTTTAATTTTCAGATAATTGAAGAATGTTATAAATATATTTCCTATTAGCCAACAGGATTTTGTCTTCACTGCTTTCACATATTCACCTGATACTCCTTTCCTTTGTAATATGAGTATCAGGCGAATCGATTTTCTCAGCTTTTTTGATTTTTGCCTTTTTTATGAATTTATTTTAATTCCTGCCACAACGGATCATCAAGCACACTTGATTTCACGTTGGGAACGAATTCTTTCACCGTTTTGATTATCTTATCAACCCAGCCTCCCCGATAAAGTTCACAAGCTCCCGGAGATTTTCCCATTATATCAGTCTCATCTGCACCCAGTGCATCAGCCCTGCACCCTCCGTAACACCTCAATGAATATCTGCACTCCCTGCAATCCTCATGAAGCGCAAAATATTCACTCGCTCTTGTGTCTATAAGCTTCATGTACGCCGAATCTGTTATGCACTTCGCAAGCCCCACGTCCGTTATCAGCGGATATTTTTCCTGTATCGCCATTCCTGATAACGAAAGACACGGCAACGTCCTGCTCTCTGGCGAAATATACATCACATGTCTCGCATGTCCGCACATACACATCGTTGAAGGTTCGCAGACTGGCTTATAGCTCGGAATATAAAAACGTTCAGGTTCGTCCGGACTGGCCATGAAGAATCCTCCGAGCATAATTCCCATAGGCATACCGTCCTCATAGTACTGCGGAATATAATCTAGATAGAGCTGATATAGTTCCTTCATGCCGATTGATTCTCCGTAACCGTTTTCATGCCACGCTCCTACGTCCGAAACTGGATTCGTCTTCACTGAACGTACTCCTAATGAGCCTAAATGCTTTACGCTCGCCCTGAGAGTATGCTTGTTATACTGGTGCAGACACATCTCGGAGCCTGTCGAGAATCCCATATCTCGGCACAACGCAAACGCACGGTTCACTGTTTCTTCTGCTCCCTTTACACCGCGTAACCAGTCATGCCAGCCTTCACCGTCATAACTCATGTCAAATTTCGGATGAATACCTCTTGCATCAAGTTCTCGAAGCAATTTCTCATTGACTAATGCACCGTTGGAATATATTTCCTTAACGAAAATATCACGTTCAAGAAGTGCATCAACAATCTCAAGGAAATCACTCCGCACTAAAGGTTCTCCGCCGGTAAGAGAGACGCTGAAAACTCCGCAGTCGGATAGCTGCTGAATGATATTCATGATAGTCTCATGGGAAAGTTCGCCGAGTTTCGCATCAGGGGCGAACATGTAACAATGCCTGCACCTGTAATTACACTTTCCTGTGATTGACCAGTGAGCCTGACGGATATAGCGCACAGGGTACTTTCTGTATTTCTGCTTCTCTGTCAGACCATGATCGGCTTCGCACTGTTCTATCACATTATGTTCTTCGAGTGTACGTATGAACTCACGGACGCTTTCAGGAATAAACGGCATGGATAAATCAACGCTTCCGTCGCAGAGCTGAACAGCACTCATCGCTTCAGCATTGAGAAATTCCGCATAACCGTTATTCAAGTTAACCAGCGCATAGGGAAGTTTTTCGTAGCCTCGAAGAACGAAATTATCCTTCAGCCTGTAATACATTTATCTTTGCTCCTTTTTATTTTCTCCTTTTCTAATTAAATTGTCTGACTGGGTTAATCATCCTCGCCCTCACCGCCCACCAAACAAAAACAGTCTTTCAAGCTGTCATTCGTGCCTGTTCCGTACCCGACACAAGCGCACTGTTTGCCTGTTCCTGTTCCGCCGCCTACAACAGGACAACCGCACCATCCGCCTGCAACAGCTTCGAGTTCGTCACCGCTGATGTCTTCCATTTCGTCAGCTTTGAACCCGTGAGCCTCTGCTACCTTCGTCATTGCTGCCTCTGTGATTTTTGCGGCCTCTGCTTCAAGACCTTTCGACTTCAGGAACTCACCAAGTGCCGCGAGGGTTGCCTGTTCGAGTTCCGCCTTTAACGCTGAATCCTTTGATGCTGCTTCAAGAAATTTTTTGCTGACTGTCATTTTTATTTTCTCCTTTTCTTCCGAACTATCTGGCTGGGGCTAATCATCAATGCCGCCGCCGCCAACGAAACACACACAGCCCTGACCGCTGTTATTATGGCCTTTGCCGCCCAAGACACAACCGCACTGTTTGCCTGTGCCAGTTCCGCCGCCTACAACAGGACAAGCACATTTTCCACCAGCAACAGCTTTGAGTTCGTCCTCGCTGAGTTCTTCCATTTCGTCAGCTTTGAAACCGTGAGCCTCTGCTACCTTCGTCATTGCCGCATCTGCGATTTTTCCGGCCTCTGCTTCAAGACCTTTCGACTTCAGGAACTCACCAAGTGCTTCGAGTGTTGCCTGTTCGAGTTCCGCCTTTAACGCTGAATCCTTTGATGCGGCTTCGAGAAATTTCTTGCTGACTGTCATTTTAATTTTCTCCTTTTTGTTTGAAATTATCCTTTATTCTGAAATAGCGCCGATGATAATACACTCGTACCCCTTCCCCTTACCGTAAAAGAAACAACCGCACTGTCTGCCGTTTCCTGTACCGCCGCCTGCAAAAGGACAAGCGCACACTCCACCTGCGACAGCTTTGAGTTTGTCATCGCTGAGTGCTTCCATTTCGTCAGCCATGAAGCCGTGAGCCTCTGCTACCTTCGTCATTGCCGCCTCTGCGATTTTTCCGGCTTCCTCATCAAGACCTTTCGACTTCAGGAACTCACCAAGTGCCGCGAGTGTTGCATGTTCGAGTTCCGCCTTTAACGCTGAATCATTTGATACGGCTTCGAGAAATTTCTTGCTGACCATAATGCTACATACCTCATTTCGTACAGTCAATATTAATGCTGTCCTATGACTGTTTTGCTTTGTTGAATGATTATATCACATCATAGTTGCATTAGGTAAACAGAATTTTCATGTGAGCTAAAATATACGGACATTCAGAACAAAATACAAGGAGAACAATTTGAACGACACAATCACAATCAGAGGTGCAAGAGAACATAACCTCAAGAACATTAACATAGAAATTCCAAGAGGAAAATTAATCGTAATCACAGGGCCTTCAGGATCAGGAAAATCATCACTCGCATTCGACAC
Organism: uncultured Synergistales bacterium; assembly: GCA_905235735.1. Taxonomy (GTDB): domain Bacteria; phylum Synergistota; class Synergistia; order Synergistales; family Aminobacteriaceae; genus JAFUXM01. The sequence goes on along the minus strand of CAJOMU010000016.1, from coordinate 15,986 downwards.
ATTATATGCAGAGGGTCAGCGCAGATATGTCGAATCACTCTCAGCGTATGCAAGACAATTCTTAGGCGTTCAGAGGAAACCTGATGTCGATGAAATTTCAGGTTTATCGCCTGCAATATCGATTGAACAGAAAGGTACAGGTCATAACCCTCGTTCAACTGTCGGAACTGTAACTGAGATTTATGATTACTTCAGGCTGTTATTCGGTCGAATCGGTGTGCCTCATTGCCCGAAATGCGGAAAGCCCGTACACAGACATTCGATTGATGAGATATTAAGCTACATTCTTGAACATGAAAATGAATCACGTGTCGAAATATTATCGCCTCTCGTGAAAAACAAAAAGGGAGAGTTCAGGAATCTATTCAGCCAGACTAGAGAGAAAGGTTACACTAGAGCACGAGTTGACGGAACTGTATATTATCTTGAGGAAGAGATAACGTTAGATAAGAAGAAGAAACATAATATTGAAATCGTTGTAGACAGACTGAAGATTACACATGACAGAAGAAGCAGAATAGCAGAAAGTGTAGAGGCAGCATTGAAACTCTCAGGAGGTTACGTTCTCATTGCTCCAGAAGGCAAGAATGAATACACAATGACGGAAAATTATTCGTGTCCTGACTGCGAAGTCAGCATACCAAAGATTGAACCGCGATTATTCTCGTTCAACAATCCATTAGGCGCATGTCCTGACTGCGGAGGTTTGGGAAGTCATGAACACTTTTCACGTGAACTTGCAATTGACCCTGAACGTTCGGTTTTAGACGGTGCAATTATACCCTTCAGGTCGAAACCTCATACGCTGGATAAATTGAAAATCTTCGCGGAAAAACATAACTGGGATTTGAGCGTTCCATATAAGGAGCTTTCAGAGGAGATTCAGAATTTCATCTGGAATGGATCAGGCGATGAAAGGGTAATGATGATATTCGATGAGAAAGGCATATCTCGTCCGTACATGGGAAGATATGAAGGTGTAATCGGATGGCTTGAGACAAAATTGAAATGGTTCGCTGAGAATGAAAATGTAGTTGATGAAGTTGCATCATACAGAGAAGAAGACATCTGCAAGACATGCGGAGGTTTGAGGCTCAGGCAGGAGGCATTGAACGTAAAAGTTTCGGGTTACGGAATAGGTGAGCTGATTACAATGCCGGTCGATGAACTGTTATCCGTCATGAAGAAATTCAAACTCACTAAGACTGAATCATCAATAGTTGAGCAGGTCATGAATGAAATCATAAAACGTCTCGAATTCCTATGTGATGTAGGTGTGGGTTACCTATCATTATTGAGGCGTGCAGACACGTTATCAGGAGGTGAAAGCCAGCGTATAAGACTTGCAACTCAAATCGGAAGTAATCTTAGCGGAGTATTATATGTTCTTGATGAACCTACTATAGGTTTGCATTCACGTGATACTGAGAAATTAATTCGTTCGCTGAAATCTATTCGTGATTTGGGAAACACGGTAGTAGTTGTTGAACATGACATAGAAACCATGAAAGCAGCAGATGAACTAATAGAACTTGGCCCTGATGCAGGCAGTAAAGGCGGAGAGATTTTACATGCAGGGAGTTATGATGAGTTCCTTAAGACTGACGGAATGACAGCAAAATATCTCAGAGGTGAATCAACTGGAATCGTCATGAAAGAATCAAGACGAAAACCAACAGCATGGGTTCATGTCAAAGGGGCATCACATAACAACCTCAAGAACATAAACGTTGATATTCCCGTCGGAGTGTTCACATGCATCAGCGGAGTATCAGGTTCAGGCAAGAGCAGCTTTCTATATGATGTATTGTATAAGGGAATGAGGCGGATACTCGACAAGGATTATCGGGAACGTCCCGGAAAATTCAAATCAATCACAGGAGCAGAAGCATTCGATAATATTGTTCTTGTAGATCAAAGTCCAATAGGAAGAACTCCGCGCTCAAATCCTGCAACGTATACTGGAGTTTTCTCATTGATTCGTGATTTCTTCGCTGAATTGCCAGACGCAAAGATTCGGGGATATTCACCAGGACGATTCAGCTTCAATGTCAAGGGAGGAAGATGCGAGGCTTGCGGTGGTGCAGGTAGTGTTAAGACCTCAATGTTATTCCTTCCTGATATATATTCAGACTGCGAGGTATGCGGAGGAACGAGATATAACCATGAGACGCTGGAGGTGAGATTCAAGAATAAGAATATAGCTGACGTTCTGGGAATGACGGTTGATGAGGCAATAGATTTCTTCAGTGATATTCCCAAGATTGCAAATAAGCTCAGAATGATTCATGATGCAGGACTGGGTTATATCAGTCTCGGACAATCAGCACTGACGCTTTCAGGAGGGGAGGCACAAAGGGTTAAACTATCAAAGGAACTCTCGAAGAAATTCGGAGGAAGGACATTATATTTGCTTGATGAACCTACAACGGGATTGTTCTATACGGACGTGAAGAAACTGCTTGAAATTGTTCACAGGATAATCGACAGGAACAAGAGTACGGTGATATTCATTGAGCATAATTTAGATGTATTATTATCGGCTGATTATATAATTGACTTAGGGCCTGAAGGCGGAGAATCTGGCGGTGAAGTTGTAGCATATGGTACACCTGAAGAGATTATGAAGAGCAATCGGGGTTACACATCAGGATTCATGAAGCAATATTACAAGGAGGCAAAAATGTAATTGATGCTGATAGAAGATTTCAGGGCATTAAATCGACTTGAGACAATCATAATCACTCAACACAGCCGAAAGAGATTCTATGAGCGTGGAATCTCAATATTAGATGTCTGCGCTGCTATTGATACAGGTGAAATTATTGAACAATATCCTGATGATTTCCCATTTCCGAGCTGTCTTATCATGGGGCATTCAGAAGACAGAATAATACACGTTGTAGCGAGTATAAATGAAGGAATGATATATGTCATAACGGCTTATGTTCCAGATAATACAACGTGGGAGAATGATTTCAAAACACGAAAGGAGAAAGAATCATGAAGTGTATGCGATGCGGCAAAGATTCATATAGAAGTACGACAACTGAAGCCATAGAAATGGATTGCGGGTTATTAGTTATCAGGAAGATTCCGTGTTACAAGTGCAGAGAGTGCGATGAAATTTTTTACACTGGCGATGTTGCATTACGAATCGAGAATATCATGAAGAACGTGAAGCAGTTAATGCAGGAAGTAATCATTGTTGACTACGAAAAGGTCGCATAGCTGCGGCATAAAAAAATCAATGTGCCCTCTCGATAATTTTTGTCGGGAGGGTTTTTGTTATACTATTCACTACGGGACCAACGATAATATTTTCATGGGAGGCCAAAATATAAATGGCAGATTATGAAGTAGCAGATATTAATTTAGCAGAACGAGGACAGAAAAAAATCGACTGGGCGTGGCAGTATATGCCCTCAATGCAGTTTCTCTACAATAAGTACAGAGCAGAACAGCCCTTCAAAGGTGCTGTAATCGCCGCATGTCTTCACCTTGAGGCCAAGACCGCAAACCTTCTCATCACATTAACGAAGCTCGGCGCAAGAGTAGCAGCATGTGGAAGCAACCCACTCTCAACACAGGACGATATATGTGCAGCACTCGCGAAGAATGGTGTGCATGTCTACAGCAGAAGAGGAATGTCAACGGATGAATACTTCGCCAACGTCAACAAGGTACTCGACTACAAGCCCAACGTCATAATTGATGACGGAGCAGATGTAGTTGCAACTGTTCATTCGCAGAGACAGGAATTAATTCCAGAAATACACGGAGCATCAGAGGAAACGACATCAGGAGTAAAAAGACTGAAGGCAATGGCAAATCAGGCTGTATTGAAATTCCCTGTGCTTGATGTCAATGACGCATTGAGCAAATACCTCTTCGATAACAGATACGGAACTGGCCAGTCAGTGTGGGACGGATTCATTCGGACAACGAACATGATAGTTGCAGGAAAGACCGTTGTCATTGCAGGATACGGCTGGTGCGGAAGAGGTGCTGCAATGAGAGCGGCAGGTTTTGGTGCTCATGTTGTCGTAACGGAAGTTGATCCGCATAAAGCATGTGAGGCATTAATGGACGGTTTCCGTGTCATGAGCATGGAGAAGGCGGCGGCAATCGGAGATATATTCCTGACGTTCACGGGGAACATTCACGTTATTCGGAGGGAACATTTTATGCGCATGAAGAACGGTGTAGTCTTGGGGAATGCAGGACACTTTGACGTTGAAATAAGCAAGCCGGATTTGTCTGCACTGTCAGATCATGTTGAACATCTACGCGATAACATAGACACGTATGTAATGAAGGACGGAAGACGAATCAATCTTCTCGGTGAAGGAAGATTAACGAACTTGGCCTGTGCTGACGGACATCCGATTGAGATTATGGATCTCAGTTTCTCATTGCAATTAGAATCAGCGTTGCACGTCTACACTCATCAGTTAGAGCCGGGACTTTATCCTGTTCCTCATGAAACAGACCGTGCAGTAATGGAATCAAAACTTTCAGCACTGGGAATCGAAATAGACACGATGACCAATGAACAGGTCGAATATATGCGAAGCTGGCAGGAGTAGCAGATTATGGCAACGTTATTCAAAGATGTACTGATGATTGACGGTTCACGGACTAAGGCAGAACGTGTTCATATTCTCGTCTCGAAAGGCAGAATCGAATCAATCCTCGATGTGAATCAGACACCACCAACGGCAGACAAGATAGTTTACGGTCATGGAAAAATGGCAGTGATTCCCGGATTCGTGAATGCACACACTCATGCGGCAATGACACTCTTACGTGGATTAGGCGAGGAAGCTCCGTTAATGGAATGGCTGCAAAATAAGATATGGCCTGTTGAAGACAAACTCACTCCCGAATATATTTACTGGGGAACATTGAGCGCAATTCTTGAGATGTTATCGACAGGAACGACATGCTTTGCTGACATGTATTTTGAGATGGACAGAGTTGCGGAGGCATCATTGAGTGCGGGAATACGTGGTGCATTATGCAGAGGGATAACTGCGGGTGAACCTGGAAAACTTGAACGTTCATTGCAGAATAACCTTGAGCTTGCAGAAAATTATCATGGCCGCGAGGGATTAATCACAGTTCAGCTTGGCCCTCATGCACCGTATACAGTGCCGATAGAGTTCATGAAGGTGTTATGCGAATCAGCGAAGTCTCACGGTCTGGGAGTACACTTTCACTTTTTGGAGACGAAGAATGAGCTTGATAATCTCGGAATGTCTCCAGAGAAATATCTTGATGAATCAGGTCTGTCTGATGTTCCGTATCTTGCACTTGCACATGCAGTGTGGCTTGACCCGAATATAACCCTTCCTGAGAACGTTACGCTTGTTCACAATCCGTCGAGCAACCTGAAACTCGGAAGCGGAATTATGCCGTTACCTAAATGGCTTGAACGTGATGTACCTGTTGCACTGGGCACAGACGGAGCATCGAGCAACAACAGGTTAGACATGTGGGAAGAGATGAGGACTGCTGCATTGCTTAACAAGGGCGTTGATATGAATCCTGTATGTGTTCCTGCGGTTGATGCACTGAGAATGGCGACATATGAAGGTGCGCGTGCATTTGGATTTTCGCGGAAGGGAATGATTCGCGAGGGCTGGGTTGCAGATTTAGTGTTGGTGAATCTGGATCAGCCTCACTATATCGGAGTGAACGAAGAGAATCTTGCGGCATATCTCGTTTATGCAGGGAGTTCAGCTGATGTTACCGGCACAATGATTAATGGCAGGTGGGCATATCGTAACGGTGAATATCCTGCGCTTGACCGAGAAGAGATTATGAGTAAGGCGAGAGAATCAAGAGAAGCAATTACACGTTAAGACTAGATGACAAGAATAATTCCTCTCTGAATTATTGGGGAGGAATTTTATTTATCTCATGACAGAACTATATATATTGAATCTCAAAGACAGATTGAATTCACCAGTTGATGATTATCTTCATCTCTTCATACCTGAACGAAGAGAGAAAATTCTTCGCTATAAGAACGTTTGCTTCCCCAATGGACAGCAGCGAGACAACACAAAGCAACAATATAGCAAAAAATGTTTTCCTAATAGCTTATTCTCCTTTATAAGGATAATTTTACTCCTGATAAATTATTTTGTTTTATCAGTTCTAAACTCAATTTAAAGAGGTGATTTAATTACTAGCGATAAGAGGATTAACAGAGGAATTATATCCTATCCTTATGCAAATTTTTTATCTTCATATAAAGTTTTTCACAGAAATCTTTACTGTCTAATTTTTCTGAACCGTTTTTCCTCTTGTAAAAAATATAGAAAAAAGTATCTCTGTCATTCTCTTTAGCTTTTGCTTGAATGGATGAAACTATTTTGTCTACTGTGGCTAATTTATCCTCAGCTGATGTCCTGAAAACAATATTTATGTTCGCAAAATCAGGTTTCCCGAATCCGCTTGTAAATTGCCGTGCCTCAAGTATAACAAAGCTGCATTCAATACCATTATCAGATGAATATGCCTTCAATGATTTCATAACTTCAAGAATAAGTTTCTTGTTTTTAATCTGAATCTCTTTTGATTCTTCATCAATATCTGGAATATCAATGCTTTCAATTTCCTTCAGTTCAGACTCGAACTTTGCTATGAGAGCATCGTCAATAACTCCGTCAGTTGTAGCCTTACTGAGATACTTTGCTGTCTCAGTCATTATAGCCTCAAAATCCTCCACTAGACTTATGTCAGAATCCAAATCTAGAATATATGCTTTATATTCGGATTCTGATTTCCATATAGGATGTCTGCGAGTCTTTCTGTCAAAAAATTCTTCACTAAGAGCACCAAGTTCTCTGAAGTCTCCGTTTTTCATGAGAAATATGATGTCATCATCACATAGCAGTGATATTTTTATTCCGTGATTAAATCTTTGTCCTTTCCTGCTGAGAGCTTCAGATGAAAATAATTTCTTGTCGTCAGAATCAAGATGCCCGCTTAGTGCATCAATTACACGTCTGAGTATATATGCTTCGTACAAAACGACTGGATGATTCTGAATCCATTTCCTTTCAGCATCGTGAGCATAAACTACATTCTCAATCACACTAACTGCTGATTTATAATACGCAATTCTATAATGTTCTTTTTCTGCTGCTATCGTAATTGATCCTATTAGCCTATTGTAATCGATACTTATTGTATCGAAGCCCGTTATATACGCATCACGCAAAAGATAATCGAGTTTATCGACATCAATAACTTTTGAATTCAGCAATGATATGAAACAATTTTTTATATCGCTGTCCGTATCTCTGTTGCTGTATGTGTATCCTGTTATGCATCTCGCAAAAAATTCTCTGCCCTCGCTTTCATCAAGTTTATCAAGCATGACACCGTACTCTTTGATTCCTATTATGGCACTCATAATTTCATGTGGTGCTGCTGAACGGCTTGAGTCCTTAGGAATATCTTTTACGAAACTTTTTCTGCTGCCTGCTTCATTAATGAGCAGTTTATGAAGACGTTCATATTCTCTTCCTGGTTCATCATCAATGAAAAATTTCTCGCCTACATGAGAAAACGGCGAATGTCCTGCGTCATGAAGAAGACATGCGAGCACAAACAACTTGCAGTACTTTTCTATGCAGAATCGCGTTTTTATTTCAAGTTTCGTAATCTCTGCCTTGATTCGCTCTGAGGCCAGACATCCTAGATGATACACTCCTAAAGAGTGAACAAATCTATTATGCACTGATGAAGGGTACAGAGGAGCATAACTTGTCTGTGTAACTCTTCGAAGCCTCTGAAAGGGTGCAGTGTCGATGATATTATTCACATACTCTTCAGGTATTGTTATATAGCCATAAAGCGGATCCTTTAAGCGTTTGAGTTCACCTGACATATTTAAGCACAAAGAGCTTTGACGGATTTTTTATTGACGAATGCAAGAAGTACATCAAGTGCGAGGTATCCTCTGAATTGTCGTATCAAATCAGAAACATTTTTGTTTTCTCTGAGTTGAATTCCCTCGATGCCATGTTCATTCTTACCCTCCTTGAAAAATTCAGAATAATTTCTGAACAGTGCGTCTGTGCTGTCTCTCGAAAGAATCAATATCGCTTTTTCTCCTTTATCCTTAAGGATCTGCACAACAACAGAGCCATATTTCTCAATCTCTGAGTATGTTACAAATCGTTTGCTGCTGTCTTTCCTCAAAAGTTCAATGAGAGCATTAGCCGCAAGATCTTCAATCCCAATATAGAAGCACATGGCTTTACATAAACCCCTTCCTGAAAAATTTTTTCTTGAAAATGTGAAGTATAATTATACAATCAAATAATATTTTTTAGGAGATATAATTTTAAATGACTGAACTATATGTGCTGAATCTAAAAGATAAACTTCATAAAACAGTAGATGATTATCTATGCCTCTTCACACCTGAACGCAGAGAGAAAATTCTTCGCTATAAAAACTTATCCGACCAGAACAGAACTTTATGGGCTGAACTCCTTGCTCGTCATGTAATCGCATTGAAGACTGACACGAATATAGAATCAATTCACATATTCAGAGACCAGAACGGAAAACCATACATATCATCAGAACATAATCTTGAATTCAGCATCTCTCATAGCGGAGAATATGCAGTACTCTCAGTCGGAGATAAACCTAATGGTGTTGATGTCGAAAAATTGACCAGAGCAAATCATAATATTGCAAATCACTTCTTCACTCATGAAGAGAAAATGATTCTTGGAAGCATGAACGAAGAAGACTTTATGAGAAAATTTATGTGTTACTGGACACTCAAAGAAAGTTACATGAAGTGTACGGGAATGGATTTGATGAATGTGATGCGGAACGTAAACTGCGAAAATATTTCAGGAAGGAATTTCTTTATTGATGATTATGTTATCGGGGTATACTCTGAAGATTTGCCTGATGAATTTCTTGAAGTGAAAATCCCGCTGACATGAAAATCAACGGGAAATTTTTTCGCACATTATTCAAGCTCTGCAGTTCCATCAGCGTAGAGGGTTATCTCGGATGTCTCAAGAAGATTGATCTTGTACCATGAAATTGAGCTTTCATCTTCAAATATTGCCTGAAGATCCCAGTACTTAGTTCTTCCTGACCCAAAACGCACTGTTACCGACTCCCCATTTTCAAGAATATCCGAGCCGAGTACATCTTCTTCCCAGTCATTGGTACTCGATGGACTGATGTTGATGATGTATATGTCGCGTCCAGTCTTGTTGACAAGGACAAAATCCTGCGCTCCCGCAAATGCAACTCCTGTAGCAGCTAATACAAACATTGCAACGAGCAATACACGAAACTTAATATTTCTCATGGAATAATACCTCCCGAAAAAAATTTCGCACATTATCGCACGCAATATTTATCGTGTAAATAATTAATTGCAACTTCTTGCGCATGAATACCAACGTTTACGCTGAAGCCTTTCTGCCCTTCATGTATGATATGACGATAAGAGCAACTGCAGCCGCAATCAGACAGGCAGCTATCAATGGTCTGAATCGTAACCATGCAACCGCAATCACGACCAATGACCATGCAAGTCCAAGCACAAAGCTAACGAATCCTGCTCCAGCTCCTACGATAGTTCCAAGAAGCGGAATCACATCAGCAATCACGGATAACGGTTTGAATACCCTATTAATCCCAAAGTACACGCATATCACTCCGACAATTCGAAGTATCCACGCCATGATGCTATTCTCACTTTTCGCGTCCTCGAACATGGCCTTCATTCCAACAGTTCCCATTCTAAGCCTGCTGAATGTGTAACCGTTTGATGCCCTGTACTCATTGAATGTATTCCTGTAGACCTGCGCAATAACCGATACGTCTGCGGGAGGAGTCTGTTTGAACGTAACCCGAACGTCTCCTATTTGCGGTGAGGATGGATTTCGTCCGATGTAAACCGTACTGCCTGACACTGTGATTAAGTTTTTCAATGTCTCTGACCTTTTTACACGTACAGTACCGGCCAATGAATTCACATCAACACTCTGAAGCGTCATAGGCTGTGCTCCTCCGATGCTGTGCTTCAGAAAATCAGGAAGAGTATACGCTCCGACGGTTACATTTGGTGCCCATGTATCCAGGTCATCGATTTTCGCAATGATTGTATTCCTGCCTTTGTAATATGACTCTTTGAAGTTCTGTGAGTCGACTGGTTCATCTGTCCATTCAGATTTGTATGTGTATGTCGTAACAGTCTCTTCTCCTCCTCCGAGCTTCTTTCTTGTCTCTCTCCTCTCATGTTCGACCCACTGATAATATTCGGCTTTACGTTCAAGTTTTATCGCGTTCACACTCAGTCCGAACAAATCATCACGAATAATATCTTTTGTATCCGCATGGCCGGTTGCATGAATCACTTTACCTTCAAGCGATGTATCTAACCTGCTGATGTCTTGAACATCTTCCGTGATGAGTTCCGCTTCACCGATTGCTCCGGCAGTCTTGAATGTACGTTCCTCATTCCACCATAACAGCCATGTTCCTATTACAATAAGAATGATACCTGTTAATACTCCTCCGAATGACTCTTTGACTCTCTGAAACCAGCTTTTAGATGTTGTTTCTGTATAAGCCAAATTAAACGACCTCCTTAAAATAATTTTGCTTGTAATTATCATATGTTAAAGCGTTTGAATCAACAAATGAATTTATGTTCATAAAAAATTTTTGATAGTTTGCTATCTTTTTGCAGAGAATAATGATTGCCGTAGTTTTTTGATTTGCGTATAATAATTACGCTTTTCCCAATACAACTTAAATTCGCAGGGACGGTGAATCCTTTTTGAGAGAATTACTGCTTGGTCTTGATATAGGTACTAGTGCATGTAAGGCAGCCGTGTTTCATGCCGACGGTGAAGTGATTGCGACAGAGAGTAAGACTTATCCTGTATGCAGTCCTGAACGCGGATATGTGGAACAAGACCCAAATGAATGGTGGAAGGCTGTATCTTATTGCACGAGAAAAATATTCTCAGATAAGAACGTCTCGCCTAATGAGATTGCATCAATAGGAATAGACGGACAAAGCTGGGCGGCTGTACCTGTCGACAAGAACGGGCAGTGTCTGTGTAACACTCCTCTATGGATGGACACGAGAGCAAAGGACTTATGCACGGACATTAACAACTCAATCGGAGCGACAAATATATTTTCAATTTCAGGAAATCCATTGAAGCCAGGCTACACAACTCCAAAAGTGATATGGTACAAGAAGAATCTTAATGAAGTATATTCGCACGCATACAAGATACTTCAGAGCAATGGGTATGTGGTGTACAAGCTGACGGGGAAATTCACTCAGGACATAAGTCAGGGGTACGGCTGGCACTGTTTCGATATGCGTAAAGGAGTCTGGTCATATGATATGGCTCATGAACTCGGAATTGATAAACGTCTTCTTCCTGAGATTGTGCCATGCGATAAGGTTGTCGGAGGCGTAACGAAGTCCGCATCTCTTGAGACAGGACTAATCGAAGGTACACCAGTTGTTGCCGGAGGACTCGATGCGGCATGCGGTACATTGGGAGCAGGAGTGATTCATGAAGGTGAAGTTCAGGAACAGGGCGGTCAGGCAGGCGGAATGAGTATATGCCTCAAGAATTATGCCGCTGATGAAAAGCTGATTCTCAGTTTTCATGTTGTCCCAAATAAATGGCTCCTTCAAGGCGGAACAACAGGCGGAGGCGGTGCAATGCGCTGGTTCATTGAACAGTTCTGTACAGGCGAATCAAAACGTGAAGTGTATGCTGAGATTAACGCACTTGCAGAGAAAATACCCGCAGGCAGTGAAGGCTTGATATTCCTTCCGTATATGTCAGGTGAACGGACACCTATATGGGATGCTGATGCTAAAGGTGTGTTTTATGGAATAGATTTCTCAAAGACGAAGGGACATTTCATACGTTCATGCATGGAAGGCACAGCGTATTCACTGAAACATAACCTAGAAACTGCCGAACATGCCGGAGCTGGAATATCAGAGCTGCGTTCAATGGGAGGAGCAGCGAACTCGCACTTATGGACACAGATTAAGGCCGATGTTACGGGTAAACGAATTGAAGTTCCGTCATCGGATACTGCAACAACATTTGGAGCGGCAATTCTCGCAGGTGTGGGAGCAGGAATATATTCGGGATATGACGATGCAGTAAAGAAGACAGTCAGGATTATGCGTGTCCATGAACCGAACAAAGCAAATGAGGAAGTGTACGCGAAGAATTATGAGACGTACATTGAGATATACAGGAATTTGAAGCACATAATGAGGGGATAACATCATGAAAGCCGGAGTTTTACATGCACCTTTTGATTTGAGATATGAAGACTTTGAAACGCCTGAAGTATCAGCCGGAAAGGTCTTAGTGAAGGTTAAATACACTGGGATATGCGGTTCAGATATTCCGAGAGTCAACGGTGATGCTTGTCATTACTTTCCGAACATACTCGGTCATGAATTCTGCGGAACAGTCGCGGAAATCGGTGAAGGTGTTACATCCCTCAAGACAGGAGACAGAGTGGCAGGTATTCCTTTAATTCCGTGCATGAAGTGCGAGGACTGCATGAAAGGAAATTATTCATTGTGCAAGCATTACAGCTTCATAGGTTCACGCGAATTCGGAAGTTTTGCTGAATATGTATGCGTTCCAGAACGTAACCTTGTGAGATTTGATGACACAGTACCGTTTGAACAGGGAGCATTCTTTGAACCTTCAACCGTTGCGTTACATGGCCTTGAACGTTTGAATTATCAAGGGGGTCATTCGGTCGCAATACTTGGAGGCGGAACAATCGGAATGATGACGCTTCAATGGGCAAAAATTTTCGGTGCAAGGAATGCAGTTGTCTTTGACATCGTAGATGAACGTCTCGAACTCGCAAAGAGGTTAGGCGCGGACAACGTGATAAACACGAAAGATGAAGGCTTTATGCAGGCGGCATTAGACATAACGAACGGAAAAGGATTCGATTATGTTTACGAGACTGCAGGAAATACAATAACGATGAAAATGGCGTTTAAGCTGGCGGCTAATAAGGCTCAGGTATGCTTCATAGGTACACCAACCAGAGAACTTTCATTCAGCGTATCAGAATGGGAGAATATGAACCGCAAAGAGTTCATTCTGACTGGGTCATGGATGTCATACTCTGCACCTTTTCCAGGCCATGAATGGGAAATGACTGCACATTACTTCGGGACAGGCGAACTTAAATTTGATGATTCGTTCATATATAAGATAGTCCCTCTGAGCAGGATTGCAGAAGCGTTTGAATGGTTCAAAGTACCCGGAACAGTGAAGGGGAAAATACTAGTAGACTCGGAGGCATAAGCGACCATGAAAAACCCATTATTCGCAATGATTGAACGTCGCAGAGAAGGATTCAAGATAGGCATTCCGTCATACTGTACTGCAAATGAACTCGCAATTGAGGCAGTTATGGAACAGTCGAAGAGGTTTGCAGAACCCATAGTGATTGAGGGAACAGCAAATCAAATTAATCAGTTCGGCGGCTATACGGGAATGACACCTTCAGATTTCCGCGATTATGTTCATGGAATTGCAGACAGAATCAACTTTGAACATGACAAAATAATTCTGGGTGCAGATCATTTCGGGCCGTTAGTGTGGTCAGACCTTCCTGCTGATGAGGCCATGAATAACTCAAAGGAACTTCTGAGGCTTGCTATTCTTGCGGGATTCACGAAGATACATCTTGATACGAGCATGAAGCTCAAAGGCGACCCTGAGAACGAACGACTGAGCAATGAAGTCATAGCAGAAAGAGGAGTAATTCTTCTTGAGGAATGCGAGAAGGCATATCAGGAACTTCTGAAGACGAATCCTAATGCAATGCGTCCCGTGTACGTAATCGGAAGTGAAGTGCCAATACCCGGAGGAGCACAGGAAGATGACGGAGGAGTTCAGGTAACGAGAGTATCTGATTTTGAAGATACATTAAGCAGATACAAGCGCAAGTTCAAAGAGCATGGAATATCAGATAAATGGCAGGACGTGATTGCTGTAGTCGTTCAGCCCGGAGTTGAATTCGGAGACAAGGACATTCATCAGTATGATAGGAATGCGGCAAGAGAATTATGCGATATATTGAAGGAATATCCTGATGTGGTTTTAGAGGGACATTCAACGGACTATCAGCCTCCGAAGAAACTTCGTGAAATGGTTGAAGACGGAATTGCAATTCTCAAAGTAGGCCCGGCTTTAACGTTTGCATTGCGTGAAGGGCTATTCGCATTGAGCATGATTGAGAGGGAATTGCTTCCAGAGGATAAACGAGCTAATTTCATTGAGACGCTTGAACGTGTAATGCTTGAAAATCCATCGAACTGGCAGAAGCATTATCGCGGTTCAGATGAGGAGATGAGGCTCGCGAGAAAATACAGTTATTCGGACAGGTGCAGATACTATTTCAGCTTGCCGGAGATAAAAGCATCAATCGCAAAATTATTCTCGAACATCGACAGCGTAGAAGTTCCTGCGGGAATGCTCAGACAGTACATGCCCGTACAGTATCGTAAAGTCCGCGACGGATTACTTGAGATGAAAGCGTCATCACTGGCGAAAGATTGCGTAGTTGAAATTGCAGAAGATTATAACTATGCCGTAAAACTGCATTACATCATCGGCGGCATATTTTAAATAATAAAGGGAGGTAAAACTTTAATGGGTATCATTGAAAAGATGAGACTCGACGGCAAGAAGGGTTTCATTACAGGTGCGGCACGCGGAATAGGCAAATGCACAGCGAAGGCATTTGCAGAGGCAGGCGCAGACATTGCGATAGTTGATCTCGACATAGCTGAAGCAGAGAAGACAGCAAAAGAGATCGCAGGGGCAACAGGTCGCAAAGTCATCGCAATCAAATGCGACGTTACGAGTGAGGCAGATGTTCAGGCAATGGTCGATAAGGTTGTTGCTGAACTCGGCGGTTTGGATTTCTGTCATGCAAATGCGGGAATCTGCATAAACGTTGCGGCAGATGAGATGAGCTATGCGCAGTGGAAGAAGAATATCGACGTGAACCTCAACAGCGTATTCCTCACGGACACGATTGCAGGAAAGTACATGCTCGCTCATGGCGGCGGTTCAATCATCAACACGGCCTCAATGTCCGCACATATCGTGAATGTTCCTCAGCCTCAGTGCGCATACAACGCATCGAAGGCAGGAGTGATTCAGCTCACGAAGTCATTAGCAATTGAGTGGGCAAAGAGGGGTGTACGTGTGAACTCAATCAGCCCCGGCTACATTGGAACAGATTTAACGCTGAGTTCTGAGTTCCTGAAACCCTTAATCGCAAAATGGAATGAACTTGCTCCTATGGGCAGGCTCGGCAAACCCGAAGAGTTGGAGTCAATCTGCGTATATCTGGCAGGCGACACATCAACATTCACGACAGGTGCAGATTTCTGTCTGGACGGAGCTTTCACGTGCTTCTAGGATTCAATGTCCGACTATGGGCATGAATAATATATTACACAAAAAGGAGAGTAGTTTCTCATGAAAAAATTCACAGCATTATTCGTTCTCGTTATGATCCTCGCGCTCCCCGTCTGCGCAATGGCCGCTGATACCGGTTCAACCGAAGGAATTCAGGCTACACCTGAGTTCTATGCAAAAGCTGACCTGTCAGTTCTCAAGGGCAAGAAGTTAGGCGTAGCAATTCAGTCGCTCCAGAATGCTTACTGGGCAGGCGTTATGACAGCTCTTGAGGAAGTCCTCACGGCAGCTGGTGCAGAAGTAACAATCGTTGCATGCAAGGACAGTTCAGCTGAGCAGATTTCTCAGATAGAGAACTTCATATCATCAGGGTGCGATTTGATAATGGTTCACCCGTCAGACGCAAACGCCGTTGAAGACATCTGCGCTGAAGCACGCAATTTCGGAATCAAAGTTATGTGCTGGGATGAC
>CAJOMU010000015.1 GCA_905235735.1 uncultured Synergistales bacterium | reverse complement strand
GGTCTTTAAATTACGTCCTCCACACGTTGGCCTGCCCTTGATGGTTTTTCCGATACATCGTATCTCATTTGCCATTATGCATAAGAAATTATAGCAAAATAAATTACCTTGCGCCATTCATCCACATAGCTAAAGCTAGGGGCTTTCTGGCGGTTTTCGGTAAAAGCAGTTGAAGCATTCACAGCATTTCCCCAGCCAGGTATCCAGCCTACAAGCCATTGTGATAAAGCTCTTCCGCCGTAAGATGCAACAAACCCGCTGACTATAGATGTTGCTGCTGTCTTCGTGATTGTCTTTCCAAACACCACACCTAGACTGATAATCATTCCGACCTGTATTGCTGTAATCGGAACTGTATCTGAACCCGGAAGCTGTGCTAAACCTCCTCCGATTGCCGCAGCAGAAACGGCCGCTGTGTGAATGATTTTATGACACTTGCTTCTTTCTTCATCCGTCATCGTCAATCAATCCGCCTCCGTGAATATATTTTGCGTTTATTCTACTACAGGGGGGGGGGGCAAAAGTCAACTCGTCCAATCGCATTAATTTGTGATAGGTAATTTATGAAGAAAGCCCCGAATTATATCGAGGCTTGTTATTGTCTTAATGGCGCATCTGAGGAGATTCGAACCCCTGACCTTTGGCTCCGGAGGCCAACGCTCTATCCACTGAGCTACAGACGCAAGGAACTTGACTCTGAAATTATAGCACCCCTTGAGCAATTCGGTTAAAGAATCTGATTAACGGTTCAGCATAAAGACCATAAACGAACGCACTAACAGCTAATATTCCCAATGGTGCAAGCATTGATATTCCTGGATCTGATACTCCTCTGTTCGCAGTCTTAAAATCGAAATTCTGACCGGGCATTATGAATATGCTGAATATCGAGAAGATGTACAGAACCGTCAGCACAGCAGAAATCATTAACATAGCAATTCCCGCATGACCCAACGGTGAACTCGCCGCCGATGCTGTACCCAATTGCCATTTTCCCATGAACCCCGCAGAAGGTGGTAGTCCGCACAAAGCTAATCCCGAAATCAATAACGCAAATGATGTCTTTGGCATTCCGAGACCAATTCCACGCATGTCGAACAGGTATTCCCTTTCTGTCTGACACAATATAGCTCCTGCACAGAAGAACAGATTTATCTTCATTATTGCATGGCCTCCCATATGTGTTAATGCTCCGACTAATCCTTCAGGTGTGAGAAGCAATACGCCCACAAGAATATATGAAAGCTGGCTTATGGTTGAATATGCAAATCTTCGTTTAAGGTGCTGTGTTGCGAGAGCCATTGATGAACCGTAGACTATCGTTATACATGCAAGTGTGAATGCCGCATATTGTGCCCATGTTCCCGATAACGTTTCAGGTTCAAACACGTACCATGTGAGCCGGATTATCGCGAATACTCCCGCCTTTACGACAGCAACAGCATGAAGCAATGCAGTTACAGGTGTGGGTGCAACTGATGCGGCAGGTAACCAGCTATGAAACGGAAATATCGCCGCCTTCACTCCAAAACCTAAGAAGCCCAAGAACCATGCCCAGAGTAACATCTGACTCGGTTCATTCGGCCACACTCCTAATGTGCCTCCTAGCATAAATGATTCGCCGCCTCCCATGTACATTATGTATGTCAGTGCGATGAATGCACACGCTGCTCCTCCTACAGAATAGAACAGATATTTTCGACCGGCATAACGCGCACGTCCGTCCATCTCATGCATCACTAAGGGCAAGGTCGTTAATGTCATAACCTCATAGAATAAATACAGTGTCAGAAGGTCAGATGATAATGCGATTCCTGAAACGACTCCGTATGTTAAGACAAACCAGCCGAAAAACGAAGTCTCTCTGTGTTCATGGCTCATGTACTCGAATGCGTACAATGTAGTCAGAGGCCACATCAATGCAATCAGGACAGCAAAGACTGTTCCAAGACCGTCAAGCCTGAGTGAAAATCCAGCACGCTCGGATAACCTGAAGAGTGTTAATGTATTCGCAGGAGGATATATTACAAGCAGAAGAATTATTATCGTGTTGAGTATAACTGAACATTCAATGAAGATGTTGCGAATTTTCTTGTCGGGAAATTTTATCGTAGGGATTAAGAGTGCAGCTATTGCAGGAATGATAATCGGAAGCAGTAAAAATTTTTCGTTCATGAATACAGGTTCCTCCTGTCTGAATAATTTGTACGGGATAATTTAAAATTATATCAATCAGTGAGGAATTCTTGTATCCTTGACCGCCTACATGACCGTACGTACCTTCAGAATGTCCATTGCCTGCTTCTCACTTTCAGTTGTCATTAAGATATTTCGTTCTTCTGGATTCAATTTGCAAAGGAATTCACGAACACTAAGAGATAAACATGAAGGGTCATCTTTATATTTGGATATTACTTTTGATTCTGTTTCTGGTGATTCGTCTTTACGGTTCAGAGCCTTCTTGACTGCAATAGGAGCAACGAGAGCAAATTTCTCCTGAAAAGCATCGCAGTTAGCTTTCATGAGAGTTTTCATTCCTGCCTTTGCACAGCCTCCGCCGCAGAGCATCAGAAACGGGCACTTTGAGCATTCCGGCATTCTGTCAGAAGTTCTTGTGTGCCATTTCGCCATGTTGAAATTGTACATGAACTTTCCGCCAGAAACAAAGCCGATTTCTTCGCCTTCCTTGCCGACAACACTCCAGCAGGGGAATATCCGCCCGTATGGATCTATAACATACATTCTGTTCTCAGAGCCGCAGTATGTAGGATTCAATACAGGAAATGAGTTTTTGTTCATCCATGACGAAAAATTATTTCCGACGGAGGCATAACCACCTTCAAGACGTATTGCTGCTTCAATGGATGAGCCTGTTCTGATAAGTTCGTTCAGCACATCTTTATCACTGACATCACCAATATCATAGTCCGCCCCCTTGAAATAATAGCTGAAGTGTGAATTATCCATAACACATATATATCCATAAGCAAGAACATTATATATTCATATTTTTATTCGTTCTCTGTCAGGGTGTTCACCTCCCCAACCCATAGGCGGCATATTCTCGATTCTCATGATGTCTTCAGGCTCAATTTCTATCTCCATACTCGCAAGATTTTCTTTCATGCGTTCCAGACTTGATGACTTTGGAAGGGGCATTACGTTTTCATGAAGGCAGAAACTCAGGCAGATTTGCACCTGGCTCACGTGATATTTCTCTGACAGCTCACGAATCAGAACGTCATCGAGAACTCTCCCTCGTGCTGTCGGACTCCATGCCTGAAGCAAAATCCCCTTCTCACGATAGTAATTCAGTGCGAATGTCTGCGTATGTCCCGGATGAAACTCTAACTGCGCAATCAATGGCTTAATCTTGCAGTGATTCAGAATCTCCTCTGCATGATACGGAAGAAAATTGCTCAGGCCAAGTACACGAATCTTCCCCTGCGAATACAATTCCTCCATTGCACTCCATGTTTCGAGATTTAATTCTCGATTCGGCCAGTGAATCATGAACACATCAACGTAATCCGTTCTGAGGTTCTCAAGTGTCAGGTTGAATGCCTTCAGTGTATTCTCATATCCCATATCTGTCTTCCAGAGTTTCGATGCAATGATGAAATCTTCGCGTTTCATTCCGCTTCGTGATATTGCCTCACTTATCATGCATTCAGTTCCGTAGAATGATGCCGTATCAAAATATCTGTATCCTGCTTCTATTGCCATGCATACGGATTCAACATTGACCTTGTATGTTCCGAAACCAATCGCAGGAATTACGAGACCGTTCTTGAGTGTAAAAGTCTTCATGTTCAGAGTGAAACCTCCTGTGAAAAATCTTAAGTTTAATCATTAGCATAAACTCATAAATTTTTTCAGGTATGTTTAAATGAATTTTACGGGTGCATTTGACAGATTTAAACTTGAGGTATAAAATCTCGGCTCAATTACATTTCAAAGAAATATTGTTTACAAATTAACACAATATCTTTTCGGAACTACCTTTCAGTGAATACAACAGCCGGTGATCCCGAAACAAAAGAGACCTCCGGCTTGAAACCCTTTCAGTGTATAATTAAGCACCCGCTCAAAAACAAAAGGTGCTATTCACAGTATGCTAAAGAGTCAATAACCTCACGGCTAAAGCTGGAGGCTTGTAAGAGCCTTTATTGACTAGCCTAAGTCTTAACTGACTACATGAGCAGCAGAGCAAGGGCTGACTACATGATTCCCCAGCTAAAGAAATATAACGCCGGGAATCAATCATAACTCCCGGCATAAATTCTCACTGGTTCAGGAACGCATTCACTCTGTCTTTTACTCGTGAACCATCAGCCTGACCTTTTGCCTTTGACATCACAGCCTTCATCAGCTTGCCCATATCCTTCGGACTTGATGCATTAATCTCTTTCGCTGCCTCTGCAACCATTTCATCAATCTGTTCATCACTAAGCTGTTTGGGCAGATAAGGTTCAAGTATCTTTATCTCTGACAGTTCAGATTCTGCACGGTCATTCGCTCCTCCTGATGCGTATTGTTCTGCCGCATCTTTTCTCTGCTTTATGAGTCTGCGAATTACAGCGTAAACATCATCGTCTGTAATCTCAACTCCTTTTCCTTTGTCCGCCTGCAATTTCTGAAGTTCAGCCTTCAGCATTCGTAATGTCGAGAGCTTTGGTTCTTCCCGTGCTTTCATGGCCTGCGTCAAATCATGTGTAATATCCTGCGTTAATGACATGAATATACATTCCTCCTTAACATACAAAAAGGGAGCTGTCTTTCAAGCCCCCGTGATTTTCTCGATGAAAATTCCTAGCCTGGATTCCTGTGCCGCATTGATTTTCTCTTACGGGCAGCTTCAGCTCGCTTTATCTTCTTTGCATCGCTGGGCTTCTCGTAATGTTCACGTCTGCGGGCCTCTCTTAGTGTTCCTACTCTGGCTACTTCCCTCTTGAAGCGTCTCAGGGTATCTTCGATCGTCTCGCCGTCTTTACGGGTTACTGTCGTCATTTTTCTGTGTTCCCTCCCTTCAATGATTCGATAGACGAGCCTCTTATCCCGGAGGCCATCCGAGATTGCGTCCTGCCAGTAAGTGAAGGTGAAGATGAGGTACTGATTGCCCTCCCTGAGTGCCGGTATTGATTACCATTCTGTAACCGTCTTTCTCAAGGCCAAGCTCACGCGCAATTTTTACGGCTCTGTCAATTAATACGCTCCATAATGAAGGATCATCGACATGTGCTGATGATTCACAATGTTCTCTGGGAATCACTAGTATATGTACGGGTGCCTGAGGATTCGCATCACGGAAGGCAGCAACTTTATCATCACGGTATATAAACTCTGCGGGTATGTCTCCGTCTGCTATCCTGCAAAAAATACAATCGCTCATAGTTTAATTAATGCCTCCTGAAATTGACGAAATAATTTTATAACAGATTGATACTCTTAACAATTCAAATCTACTTAAAAATTTTTCATGGCCGGATTTCATATTATATTGTCTTTCGTTTTTTTCGTCTGTATAATTTTTTATAAATTGAACAGGGATAAAATTCTCTAGTTCATAAGACCTTCTCGTATAGGATAGAATATACACAAAAATTTTTATCTTAGTATGGGGAGGTCTTTTTGTATGTGCGGAATTTTAGGTTACACAGGTGACAGGCAGGCAAGCGATATATTGCTGTCTGGTCTGGCGAAACTTGAATATCGCGGTTACGATTCAGCAGGAATAGCTGTGATGAATGACGGAAAGATTAAGATTGAGAAGAACAAAGGACGATTGAAAACCCTCGAAGAAAGAATCAAATCATCAAATGAAGGCATAAAAGGCACTTGCGGAATCGGTCATACGAGATGGGCTACTCATGGTGAACCTTCAGACATAAATGCTCATCCTTTATGGAGCGATGATATGTTAGTCGTAGCTGTTCATAACGGAATCGTCGAGAACTATCGGGAGATTAAGAACATGCTCGCGAATCATGGTTATGCATTCTATTCGCAGACAGACACGGAAGCAGCAGTGAAGTTAATCGACTTCTATTATCGTCAGGAGAAGACACCGTTAAAAGCAATCACACAGGCAATCAAGAAGATTGAAGGCTCGTACTGTTTCGTTCTGTTATTCAAGGATTATCCCAATGAGGTATGGGGAGTTCGTAAGGATAACCCGTTGATTGCTGGTCAGGGTAAAGGCGAATCATTCCTTGCGTCTGACGTGTCAGCAATACTTCAGGATACTAGACAGGTCTACTATCTCGACAACATGGACATAGTTCAACTGAAGAAGGGAATCGTTCGCTTCTTTGACACTGAAGGCTACGCGAAACATAAGGAACTCAGTGAAGTAACGTGGGATGCACAGGCGGCAGAGAAGGGCGGCTTTGAACATTTCATGATGAAGGAGATTCACGAACAGGCACGTGCAGTTAAAGATACATTCAGGTCTGTGTTTCATTCGAACAGAATAGACCTGTCTGAACATGGCCTCAATGACGAAGCGATAAAGAATATTTCACAGATATACATAGTTGCGTGCGGAAGTGCGTATCATGTCGGAGCAGCAGCACAGTATGTGATTGAGGATTTAGCGAAGATACCTGTGCGCATTGAAATGGCATCAGAATTCCGTTACAGACATATGCCCCTCGATAAGAATGCACTCACAATCATAATATCGCAGTCAGGTGAGACAGCAGACACGTTAGCGGCAATGAGGCTCGCAAAGGAAAACGGCATAAAGACACTCGCAATAGTGAATGTTGTGGGCAGTACGATTGCACGTGAAGCAGACAGCATATTTTACACTATGGCAGGCCCTGAGATTGCGGTTGCTACAACGAAGGCATACAGTGCACAGTTAATTGCGTGCTATGTTCTTGCGATTCAGTTTGCGAAGGTCAGAGGTACGATTGATGATACATACTATGAGCATCTTATCGGAGAGATTCAGACATTGCCGGAGAAGATTGATGAGATACTCGATGAGAAAGAACGCATAAGGGAAGTTGCAGAACGCTTCGTGAACGCAAGAAACGCATTCTATCTCGGAAGGAATATCGACTATGCCGTTGCAATGGAAGGAAGTCTGAAGATGAAAGAGATCAGCTACCTTCACAGTGAGGCATGTGCAGCAGGTGAGATGAAACACGGCCCTATAAGTCTGATTGAGAAGGGAATGTTAGTTGCGGGAGTGATTACGCAGAAGAATCTGTATCAGAAGATTGCGAGTAATATGCTTGAGGCAAAATCACGGGGAGGATTTTTGCTTGTTGTTGCATCGAGAGGGTGTGAAGCGTTGAAGGATGATGCAGATTTCGTGTTTCATATTCCAGAGACTGATGAACATCTGAGTGCGAGCTTATCTGTTATTCCGTTACAGTTACTGGGATATTATGTTGCTGTTGCGAGGAAACTTGATGTCGATAAACCTCGAAACCTGGCCAAGAGCGTTACTGTCGAATAGGCATAAAAGAACTCCCCCTGAATTTGCTTCAAGGGGAGCATATTCTATCTTTCATTCATGAGTCGTAAATACTCGTCATAATCACGAATGTATTCGCTGTTATCGTAATGCGTGCTTGCGAGTACGAGAAGAACCGAATCCTCTGAGAAATCGTACATATCTTTCCAAACCATTGGAGGAATATATACACCCATCATCGGCCTGTTGAGTTCCGTAACAAATTCTTCATGTCCGTCAGTTAATCTCACTTTGCTTTGTCCTGCTACATTCACAAGAACGAAATCTGAAATTCTGTTTGCGTGCCTGCCTCGTATAACGTCTCTGTCTGAATCGTAAATGTAGAACACTCTCTTAATCTCAAACGGAATTGTAATGCCGCCCTCAATGACTACGAGTTTTCCGCGCTCATCTCCAAGCCATTTGAAATTTATGACAGGACACCTTTCACGCAGGGATTGAGCACTACTGCCCCCCCCCCCACTAGAGTAATATTACGTATTTTATCATCGCTTGAATTCATGATATTTTCCTTTGGATATAATTTTAGTTCATTATAGCACAGGAACATATATTCTTGCCTCTAACGGTGAAAGCTCTGATGCATTATTACTTCCTTCACTGCTCAGAATGATTCTATGTTTGCTCGTGAAATCTTCAGGAAGCGTTATCGTTCTGTCCGTGAAATTCGCAATCGTGATTAGCTTATCGCCTGCTTCATCATATCTTTCAAATGCAAATATCTCTTCGCTCTCTGAAAATATCTCTCTGTATCCTCCCGTTATCAGCACTTCATGTTCCCGTCTGAACTTCGCAAGTCTCCTGTAGAAATTCAGAACTGAAGTATCATCTTTCGATTCGTCCTCTGCGTTTATGCTCGTGTAGTTATCATTCAATGGAAGCCATGTATGAACTCCTTCAGGTGTAAAGCCTGCGTTTGTTGATGAGTTCCATTGCATTGGCGTACGCGCATTGTCCCTGCTGAAATATCGTATGAACTTCATCGCTTCATCCTTGCTGAATCCTTCGTGAAGCGCAATCTCATATTGTCCCTTCGTCTGCACATCGTTTATCTCGTCTATGTCCCTCCAGAAACGATTAGTCATTCCGAGTTCTTCTCCTTGATAAATAAATGGAGTTCCCCTCATGGTCAGCAATACAGCTCCAAGAACTTTTGCGGCCTTCTTCGTGTCATAACCTTCGGGTAAGAAATGATTCACGCTTCGGGGCTGATCGTGATTCTCAAAGAATATCGGATACCACCCATTATTTGATGTTGCATTCTGACTCGCAGTGAGTGCACGTTTAAGGTCAGTTAATTTCCATTCACGAGGATAGCACCATATTTCCGAATCTCCAAAAGGCAGCGTTACATGACTGAACTCGAATAACATATCAAATACTCCGTTACTCCCAACCCAATCCGATAACTCTTCTGGTGATACTCCGTTTGCCTCTCCTACAGTGAATATGTCTCTTCCTTCTCTTACCTCTCGCTTGAACTCCCTCAGAAAATCCAAAATGCCCGGCGTGTTTGCTGTCATCAGGTGAATATTCACAGTTCCGTCTTTGTTGTCAGGAGTTCCATCGATAAATTCTTTGGGCTTCTTTATGTACGTTATCGCATCTATTCTGAAGCCTCCGACACCCTTTGATAGCCAGAATTTTGCCGCGTCATATAATGCACGTCTCACATCTGGATTTTCCCAGTTCAGATCGGGCTGTTCCTTCGCAAATGTATGAAGATAATACTGCTTTCGTTCTTCATTCCATGTCCACGCACTGCCCCCAAATATTGCTCTCCAGTTCGTTGGTACGCTTCCGTCAGGTTTCGCATCTCTCCATATGTACCAGTCTGCTTTTGCGTTATCGCGGCTTGATTTTGATTCGAGAAACCATTTGTGATGATCTGACGTGTGATTGAATACTAAATCCATTACGATTTTGATTCCTCGTTTGTCTGCTTCTCTCACTAACTCGTCAAAGTCCTTCATGCTCCCGAATAACGGATTTATGTCCGTGTAGTCTGAAATGTCATATCCATTATCGACCATAGGTGAAGAGTATACAGGCGTAATCCATATTGCTCCGGCATCAAGTGATTTTATGTAGTCGAGCTTCTGCGTTATGCCTTTAATGTCTCCCGTTCCTGTTCCGTCCGTATCAAGAAAACTCTTCGGGTATACCTGATATACTGGTTTCTTCTGCCACCATTTAAGCACCTTCGCTGTCTCTCCTTTCGTTTTCGGTCTCGCTATTATAAACGGCTGATCTCTCTGGTCTTCAGGCAGCATTGAATGATCAAACCATGTCGCATAAAACATTTCACCGTTTTCCACACCGTAACCGTCCTGATTATGATCGCATGTGTCATAAGGGGCTGCGAGAATTAACACGTCATCAAGCGTCGATTCTGTTCCTATGTCATCATAGCCGATGATTACGCGCCAGTGTCCTCCCCAGTAGACATTTTCAACCATAATGGGAGTGCCTTCACGCAAATTCTTCAGAACGAACTCCTTGAAATTATCATACTCATCAAAACGTGAATGCGTTAAATTGCTTTCAGTTTCCCAGCCCAGTCTGACGAAGAATGCTAACATGTCTTTCGGATTCGTTCCGATTGGGTAGGGCTGAGTCTTCATTTCACGTGAAAGTGATGCTTCATCGTAATCATGAATGCCGAAGTAATACAACAACGTCAATGCCGCTGCAGGGCCGCATGTGTTCTCTTTCGTCTGCTGGTACGTAGGGTAATGATTCAGAATCCTGAGTGTACCCTTTGATTCGAGCGTGAAGAAGTCCGTTGATGTGTCGAAATATGCTGACGGCTTGTGATTGATGTCCTTAGGAGCTGATGATGCACCTTCTGATTGTGTATCTGTACCTTCGGGATATGGGACTACACGCAAAGGTTCAGCGTGTGATGTGAATGTTAAGAGTGAAAACAAGATGACGAATACAATTGATTTTCTGAACATAATCATCCTCCTATCGTTTAAGTCTAGCATTTATCTTCTCAAACTCAATTCGCATCGCATCACTCTCAAATATTTTCAGCTCTGGCATCTTCAATTCATTCACTGCATCAAGTAAACTCAATCCTGAATGAATTAATCCTCTAAGCTCTCCTGAACTTCTCACTGTCCTGTATGTATTCTCCGCTAAATCTCGATTCAGTTTCAGGCTCCTTATGCTCTCCATTGTTCCCGCCCTCTGTGAATCCAGAAGTGCAATGTAGAGATTCGCAACTCTAATTGTCATTCCGTTACTCTCCGCATTAGTCTCAAATGATGCCCTCTGACTTTCAGTGTACGTGTTCATTCGGCTTTTCTTCAGCGCATCATGTCTGAGTGTTTCCGCCTCACGGATTATCTCATTCAGTCTGGGCTTATATGTTCCGTCTATCTTACGCACAAGTTCTTCCTGCGTGTGAATCAATAAGTCATTCAGGACAAGATACATTCCCGTGTACCTTCGCGTTATCTCTATGCTGTTAGTGTCATTCTGCGAAAGTTCCTCAAGTTTTGCTACTATGCTCTTCACATTCGAGAATATTATCGTGTTCTGCATTAGGTCATCACCTGTCGCGGAATTCATGAGTATCTCTATCTGCGATTCATCAAGTTCAAGCCCAATCTTACGCAGTGCATTCGTGAGTTTCAGGTTCACTTCAGTCAATGCTGTCTCATCATGCCTGATTGATTCTTCAAGCTCGTATATTTTCTTGTCTGCTTTATCCTTCGTCAGTTTCCAGAACATTAACATCGAACTTTTATCAGGTGCAGTGATGCGTTTATTGCGAAGTTCATCGAGTTCTATTCTCTGTGTTCGGATTCGTTCTCGAAGTTCATTCGACTGTCTGCGTATATCTCCTGCCTCTCCGTTAGTCAGCATTGAGATAGCTCGGTTCAAGAGTTCGTTAATCTTCTTCGCATTCGTGCTCTTGTCCTCTCCGAATAACGCGTAATTCGGAAGTGTATCCTGCTTGTCCCTAAGCGTGAGTGTATCACCTAATGTATCAGTCAGAGCATTCCATTCTGAGGCGATGTGCGGAGGAAGTGTATCAGGTGAAATTTCAATAACTTCAGGCTCATCTGATGTGAACCAACTAACTACCCAATCACAGAATGAATCCCATGCAATCGAGAAATAATCTGTCCATGAATCTGATTCTTCTGCATAAGACACACTGCATAACATACAAACCATAATTAACCCTGCAATTAATCTTTTACGCATGTAATCACCCTCCTATTGTATTTCCTGCTGCTGTGATGAATATATTTCGCCGTATATCTCACTCGTCTTTAACAGTTCTTCATGTCTTCCGATTGCTTTCACCTCCCCTCCCTCCATTACTATTATTCTATCGGCTTCCTTCACTGAAAGTATACGCTGTGCAATGATTATCTTCGTTACGTCAGGCATATATTCTTTCAGTGAGGCTCGTATCTTCGCGTCAGTGTGTGTATCAACAGCACTCAATGCATCATCAAGAATCAATACTTTAGGCTTCTTCAATAATGCTCGTGCTATGCATAACCTTTGCTTCTGACCTCCTGATAAATTCGTTCCGTTCTGCTCAATGTGCGTTTCAAGTTTATCCGGCAGTCTCTCTATGAATTCATCTGCACATGATACTCTGCATGCTTCTTCAATGTCTTCCTTCGAGGCGAGTTTATTTCCCCATTTCAGATTTTCGATGATTGTTCCGGAAAATATTTCGTTCTTCTGCAATACAACTGCTACGTTATTCCTCAGTGATTCAAGTTCATATTCTCTTACGTCATGACCTCCTAATATAACACTTCCTTCTGTCGTATCATATAGTCGTGGGATTAACTGCACAAGCGTAGTCTTTGATGAACCTGTTCCTCCGATGATTCCAATTGTCTCGCCGGTTTTTATCTCAATGTTTATCTTACTCAATGCGTATGGATTTCTTGTGTTATCCCCGTATCTGAAGCATACATCTCTGAAGATTATTCCTCCGTCTTTTACTTCCGTTATCCCGTTCTCAGGACTTCTGAGTGTTGGCTGAGCCTCTAACACTTCAACGATTCGTACTGCTGATTCACGTGCAAGTGTTATCATCACCATCACCATTGAAAGACGCATTAAACTTCCGAGTATCTGAGTTCCGTATGTTATGAGTGAACTTATCTGTCCGATATTCAAATCTAATCCCCTTGTCGTGATTACCTTGTATGTTCCGTAATACAGAATGAATATCATCACTATGTACGTACAGAATTGCATTAACGGATTGTTCAGCACAAGAATTTTTTCAGCCTTAGTGAAGCTCTTCAGAATTGCATCATTGCTCACCGAAAATTTTTCCTTCTCGTATTCCTCTCGAACAAATGACTTCACCACACGTACACCGTATACATTCTCCTGAACTGATTCATTGAACTCATCATACTGCCTGAATATCCTTCTGAATGTCGGCATTGCCCACTTCGCAACCATGAACAGACCCGCACCTAAGAATGGAGCCGCAAACAGAAACACTAACGCTATTCTTCCTCCCATTATGAAGGCCATGATGAATGAGAAGATTAACATTAAAGGCCCTCGTATTGCTGTTCGTATTATCATCATGTAGGCCTGCTGAACATTGCTTACGTCAGTTGTGATTCGCGTGATTAATGATGCTGTTGAAAATCTATCTATGTCCGCAAACGAAAATTTCTGTATTGCCTTGAACATATCACTCCGTAAATTCTTCGCAAATCCACATGATGCTGTTGAACATGAATTACCCGCTATTATTCCGAACGTTAATGACATGAAGGCCATGATGATTAACAGTGCTCCGTCGAACACAAGCTCATTCATCGTACAGCCATTGCGGATTTGATTCACTAGCCTCGCTGTTATGAAAGGTATAATGCATTCCATGATTACCTCAAGAGATACATAGAAGGGTGCTTCGAGTGATTGACGTTTATATTCGCGAACGCATGATAATAACTTTCTGTACATCAGATAAAATTTCTCCTGTGATTTTGAATGTATTATAGAATAAATCTTTAGCACAAAATTTTTTCACAGGGTTGTGATTTCATGAGAGTAACTATATTAACTAATGGGCCAGGCGAATTATGGGGCTGGGTTCGCCCTGTCGCATCTGAATTGCGTAAAAGAGGACATTCTATTTCATTGTGGCTGTTACCTTGTCCGTTCTCATCTGGACATGAGAGAGAAGCTGCTTCGTTATTGGGAGTGGATAAACTCGAAGGGCCTTCGGGAACATCAAGAACATGGAATGAAATAGTACATGAGAAAACAGACAGAGTACTTCAATTGGGAGGAGATATACAGTTCGGATTAAGAATGTCGAAGAGTTCAAATGCCCCTCTGACTTGTTACACATATGGGCCTCGAAAACAAATTAAAGGTGTGAAGATGCTCACTGCATATCGTCAGCAGGCAAATGGTCTTGATGATGTGATTCCTATCGGAGACCTCGTGAAAGATGCATTAGATATGGATATGACACCTTCAGCATTATCTCAATGGAAGTGGCCGCATAAAGAGAATTCACCGAGAATATTATTCATGCCAGGCTCAAGACCAGCAATTAGACACGCAGCATTAGAATGGCTTGTTGATGTGAAAACGAACATACTCACGAAAATTCCAGAGGCAAGAATTCGTACTCTATTCTCGCAGTTCATGCCAGAATCAGAATTCACTCAATGGAAAAAGGCAGGACTTGAACCAGTTCGTTCAGGTGCAGGTGTTGCAATGAGAGAAGCAGATTACGCATTAACTCAGCCTGGAACAAATAACTTTGAACTTATGCATTGCGGACTTCCTGCGTTAGTCGTTGCTCCCGAAAAATTCCTGAAGTATATTCCTGTTGCAGGCATTCTCGGTTTCTTGGCCTCACTTCCAGTAATAGGAATAAGATTTAGGAGATACGGTGCAATGAGAATACTCAAACGATGGGGATATATCTCACTTCCAAACAGGATAGCACCTCATAAAGTCATGAATGAAATGTACGGTGATGTTACTCCCGAAGATGCCGCAGAAGAAATATGCGAGGAACTCATGAACCCCGAAGCACTCAGAAAGACTCGCGAAGAATATCTGAATCTCTCAGGCGAATCAGGAGCTGCTTCAAGATTATGCGACATAGCTGCGTCCGAATGAACATGAAGAATAAGACACCAATACAATTTTTGCTTTCGTATACACGCCCTCATTACGTGAAAATTCTTCTCGCAATGTTCTTCATGCTTGCCTCGTCAGGTTTGAATGTCCTTCCCCCTTACCTGTTCAAGTCCATAGTCGATGATGTCCTTATCTCAAAGAATGTCTTCATGCTCAACATCATATGTGTATCAGTATTCCTCATCTTCGGACTTAAGGCAATCACTACATACTACCAGAAGTATCTTATGAATCAGGCAGGCCAGTCTGTAGTGATGGATATTCGCACAGACCTTTACGACCATATGCAGAGAATGAGCCTCAAGAAAATTTATGCATCACGAATCGGAGAACTCATGAGCAGGATAACAGGAGATGTCGCGACATTACAGAGCATAGTTACAGGAACAATTGTAGATTTGCTATTCAACCTCGTAACCTTCATCGGAATGTTCGCGTTCATTCTCTATATCAACTGGAAGCTCACATGTCTCATCATTCTCGTACTCCCCATAGTTGCAGGTCTCTTATCGCTCGCAGCAAAAAAATTGCGTAAGGCTGCACATAACGTTCAGGAACATCTCGCGGACATAACTGCAACGGCACAGGAAGCATTTTCGGCTATACGTGTTGTGCGTTCATTCGCAACGGAAGATTCAGAACTTGAGAGATTCAAGAAGGCTAATAGAGAGAACTATGATGCCTTATTGAATGCAGTATCAGTTCAGGGAGTATCATCAGGAGTTATTGAGGCATTCCTTATTCTTGCACTATGTATCATCTTCTGGTTCGGTGGTCAGAGCGTCATCAATGGAAGTTTAACACCTGGAGAATTGATTTCATTCACGGGATATATCGCTTTCATGGTTCAGCCAATAAGAAGCGTAATGAATCAAATGAGCACATTGCAGACAGGTATAGCATCAATTGAACGTATATTCGATATGCTGAAATCCCCGATTGAGGAGAGTGCATTGACTGACGGAGGTATAAGCACAGGAAGACTTACGGGTTCAGTTGCATTTGAAGATGTATCATTCAGCTATGAAGACGGTCAAACAATCCTGAAGAACATAAACCTTAACGTGAAAGCAGGTGAACGAATCGCAATTGTAGGCCCTACAGGTTCAGGTAAATCTACACTCGTTGATTTGATTCCGAGATTCTATGACCCCGATAACGGACGCATATTGATTGATGGCCATGATATACGTGAACTTTCATTGAGAGATTTACGCCGTCAGATTGGAATCGTACCGCAGGAATGCATTCTGATGAAGGGAACTATAGCCTTCAACATCGCATATGGACTTGAAGACGCAAGCATGGAAAAGATTATCGAGGCCTCAGAGATTGCAGACATAAGAACTTTCATTGAATCATTGCCGGATAAATACGATTCTGAAGTCGGTGAAAGAGGCGTAACATTGTCAGGAGGTCAAAGACAGAGAATAGCAATTGCACGTGCAGTGATACGAGACCCTAGAATATTAATCCTCGATGAAGCAACAAGCTCTCTTGATATAGCTGTGGAACGTCAGGTGCAGAAGGCAATCAATCAGGCCATGAATGGACGTACTTCTTTCATCATTGCTCACAGACTTACAACCATACGTGAGGCTGACAGAATACTTGTGCTTCAAGGCGGAAAGTTCACTCAGTCAGGGACACATGATGAGCTGATGAAGGCTGGAGGTCTTTACGCAGACTTATACAGAATGCAATTCGGTGATATGAATTAAGGAGAGTGTGAAAAATTTCGGAACTACTGAAGGCATATATGAATCACATCAACGGAGATAAATATAATTTCCTTATGGACATAATATTCACGCCGTTATCATGGGTAAGCAGAACAGCAATATCTGTCATGGATTTCATGCGTATACATGGCCTCATGAAAACAGATGAGTCTCCGTTACCGTTAATCAGCGTTGGAAATCTCACTTACGGCGGAACAAATAAAACACCATTCGTTGAAATGCTTGCGGAGTATGCGGTCAATCGTGGAGTGAAGACTGGAATCGTAACAAGAGGCTATACAGGCCGAAACAAGGACGTAAAGATAATCCGAAACGGTGAAGGTAAACGCGATGATGCAGGAGATGAACCGTTATTGCTCTCACGTAAACTTCCAGACATACCAGTTGCGATTGCCAGACACAGAATTGAAGGTGTGAATGCTCTTAAAGATTCAGGAATTGAACTCGTGATTGCTGATGATGCATTTCAACATAGAAGTCTTGCTCGTGATTGCGATATTGTTCTTATAGATGCAATGTGTCCGTTCGGTTCAGGGAAATTAGCACCTGCTGGAGTAATGCGCGAGGATGTGAATGCTTTATCGAGGGCAGATATTGTTGTGCTTACAAAGGCAGATATGGCTGAACGTGAAGAGCTTGAAGCATTGCGTGAACATGTAAGGGAATATGTGCCTGACGAAAGGATATTCACGTCCGTATTGAAACATGACGGGTGGCTGATGTTCGGAATGAATGAGCAGCCTAAAACAGGAATGAAAGTATTTGCATTCTCAGCAATAGGAAGCCCTGAAAGTTTCAGACGTTCAATAAGAGATTACGGATTAATTCTGTCAGGAGAGAAGCATTATCGAGACCATCACAGATATACGAACATTGAGCTTGAAAGATTATGTGCACTCGCGGGAAGCAATAATACCGATGCAATGATATGCACTGAGAAAGATTTATATAACCTTCCCGAACAATTCAAATGGAACTTGAATATGCCTCTGATAGTTCCAAGAGTACGCGCTGTCCTTAATGAGCCTGAAAGATTCTTCTCTTCTCTCAATGAATGCATGAAACCCGAAATCATAATAGCCTCGAATGGTTACGGTGAAGACGCAATCGGTGTAATGCTCGCTAAGAAACTGAAACGCAAACTTCCAGAATCAAATATATCTGCATTCCCGTTAGTGGGAAAAGGTGATGCATATTCGCAGGCAGGATTTGAGATTAAATCTGCACCTTCTGTTACACCTTCAGGAGGTGTCGTGAAGTACAGCCTTCGTGATTTGCTCGGCGACATGAGAGCAGGACTCTTAAAGCATGTGAGTGCACAGTTACGGGACTGGAAGAAGATTTCAGGACGAATACGAACACCTGTATGCGTTGGAGATGTCTATCTGCTGCTTCATACGTTATGGGGGTCAGGTTCACGTCCTATGTTCTGTGCTACGGCCAAGACGGTTTACTTGTCGGGACATTGGAGAATTGAACGGGCAATCATAAATCGATTCACGTTAAGGACATGGACACGCGATGATGAGAGTGCAAAGCAGTTAGGGAAACGTGCAGTGTATTCAGGAAGTCCGATAATGGATTTGCTGTACGAAGATGATATTCATGAACACTTGAAGGGGAATGTCATTCTGTTATTGCCTGGAAGCCGCAAGAGGGCATGTGATGATGTGAAATTGATTCTCGATGCCGTGAAGATAATCGCAAAGAACGAATCACGTTTCAGAATGGTTCTTGCTCCTACATTGCCGCTTGAAGAGTTCTTTGATTCTTGCAGGGCTTTGGGTTGGAATGTCATTGATGATGAACTCATTCATGATGATATTCACATCGAGCTGACGAGTGAACCTATTGCACGTGCAGTTGACGGAGTGAAAATACTTCTTGGTCTCGGTGGAACAGCAAATCAATTATGTGCAGGTTTGGGAATTCCTGTTGTGTCGATTGACGAGAAAGGAAAGCGCGTACAAAAGAAACTGCTGGGAGATTCAGAGATTCTTGTTAGTGCAGATGCAAATGTATTAGCTGATACGGTAATACATGTTCTGAATGACGAAGCACTTTACGAAGCAATGAGCATGGCCGGAGTTCAACGAATGGGTAAGCCTGGAGCACTTGATGACATAGTGAATTATGCATGCAATAATCTGGGCTGGTCTGTCCGTGAAGATGTATACGTAAAGCTTAGGGGGTAGAAAGCGTTTCCCCCCCTAAAATATTTTCATTCCGAATACACCGAGCATTCTTCCAAGACTGCATAAAGGTAATCCCACGACATTGAAATAATCTCCTTCAATCCCTTCAACCAATAATGAACCGTAACCTTGAACTGCATATGCTCCGGCTTTATCATCGCATTCACCAGTCGAAATATATGCACGGATTTCTTCATCACTGAGCGAACGGAACTTCACCTGCGTATGTTCGTCATGTGAGAGAATATTTTTCTTCATGCATATACTTATTCCCGTTATGACCTCGTGCCACCTCCCTTGAAGTCTCTTCAGCATATTGAATGCATCTGTTCTGTCTTTAGGCTTTCCGAGAATCAATCCGTCAATCACAACGATAGTATCTGCCGCAATGATGAGTGAATCAGAAAACTTTTCCGCTCCTGCTTCCGCTTTCAATCGTGATAGTCTCATGCATAATTCATGAGGTGATTCACCTTCAATAACACTTTCATCGACATCCGGCCTGTAAATATCAAACGAAAGTCCAAGAGACTGAAGCAATTCACGCCTTCTTGGACTTCCTGACGCTAATACCATTCTCATCATAACGACAGAACGATAGCCGTAACACCAACGATGAAGCAATAGAGACTGAAATATCCCCACTTGCCTGCGAGAATAACTTTACGAACGAGCATTAATGCCGCAAATCCAAATACGAATGCCGCTATTGCCGCCCATAATGCCCCTTCAGGCAGGAATATTGCCTCCCCTGACTTGAACATCTTCAATGCCTCAAGTAATGATGCGCCCAATACAGCAGGAACGGAAATTAAGAATGAGAATCTGAATGCCTCACTCACACTCAATCCCATTAGCAAACCCGCCATTATCGTCATTCCTGAACGTGATACTCCGGGCAATACTGCTATACCTTGTGCAATTCCCACAACGACCGCAATCTTCATTATTGATGAATTCGTTCTGCCGCGAGAGATTAACGGAACTACGAACATGATTAGTGCCGTGAATATTAATCCGCATCCTACATATAACGGTGAACTCGATAACTCATCAACAAGTTTTCTCAATGGTAATCCTGCCGCAGTCATGATAGTTGCGATTATTATTGCCCACCCGTAAGACCAGCCCGATAACTTTCGTTTGCTGAACCAACCGCTGAACCATTCGACGATAATGCGAACTACATCACGCCAGAAGAATATCAGAATGACGAGCACAGTCGGAACATGAAGAAGCAAATCGAATGCTACAAGATTGTCATTCCCTAAGCCGAAGAAGTGCTGAAACAATGCAAGATGTCCTGAACTACTGACAGGAAGAAACTCGCATAACCCTTGAACGATACCTAATATAATTGTGTGAAGCATATTAACACCTACCTAAAAGAAATCTTTCTCAAAGAATGATGATTCTTCATAACCTGAATATTTTACTGATATTACCGGCAGAACTACAGCAAATGATGAGTTTCGTTTTCTCAGTACATCACGAACTCTTGCTTTTATCGTTTTCTTCAATGCATCTATGTTCGCTCGTTTACCTGAGAACTCCTGTATTGCTCGTTCTGATACCGCATATAATTCATTGAACACCTGTTTGCTGTCTTCAGAGATGAACACTCCCTGTGTCTCAATGGCTACAGGTGATAACAGATTGCCTTTGTCATCAATAGCAGCCGCAACAACAAGAACTCCATCCTCTGCAATTTCGCGTCTCTCTTTCATCACTTCACTCTTTATGCTTCCCGCCGCATTCCCGTCAATGATTACTGCGCCTGACTGAACATGTCCGTTTTTATAAGGCGGTGCATTCCTCGTGAACGTTAAGACTTCACCGTTAGTCATGAGGAATATATTTTTCTGAGGGATTCCAACTTCCTGCGCTAACTGTGAATGCCTCACCATATGCTTATACTCTCCGTGAATTGGAACAAAGTACTGAGGTCTTGTGATGTTCATGATAATCTTTAACTCTTCAGATGATGCATGTCCTGATACGTGAATCTGTCTCTCCTTCTCATACACTACTTCGCAGCCCTGAGCAAATAATCTGTTGATTGTATTGTTCACGAGCTTTTCATTTCCAGGAATGACTGATGCAAGAAGAAACACTACATCATGTTCACCGAGAACTACGGCTTTGTTTTCACCTTTGCTCATAGTAACTAATCCGCTGAATGGTTCACCCTGACTTCCTGTAGTGATGATTACTAACTGATTATCTGAATATTTCCAGCTCTCTTCAATTGGTATTATGGTTTTAGAATCAATCTTCAAATATCCTGTATCGCGAGCAAGTTCGACATTTCGAATCATGCTTCGTCCGAGAAAAGCAATTTTCCTGTTGAAACGAGCAGATACATCCGCAACCTGTTGAATTCTGTGAACGTTACTTGCGAATGATGAGATTATGATTCTCTTGTTTCTGTACGTCCTGTAGAGATTATCGAGAGTTCCTGAAATGATTCGTTCTGATGGAGTGAAACCTTTACGTTCAGCGTTCGTACTGTCTGAACATAAGAGCATAACACCTTTGTCGCCTTCTTCAGCAAGAGCTCCGTAATCCGTAACACGTCCGTCTATTGGAGTGCTGTCGAGTTTGAAATCGCCGGTGTGAATGATTCTTCCCAGAGGCGTATCAATTGAGAGTGCTACTCCGTCAGGTATTGAATGTGCCACAGCAATGAATCTAATCGTGAATGAACCGATTTTTATCACATCACCTGCTCTTATCTCGAACGTTTTCGGTTTGAAGCCGGGCAGATCATCCTGAAGTTTATTCCTGATGAGGCCAAGAGTTAATTGCGTTCCATAAATAGGAACATCGAGATGCGAAAGTACATAAGGAAGTCCTCCTGTATGGTCTTCATGGCCATGAGAGATGATGATTGCGAGAATTCTTTCACGGTTATTCTCAAGATATGTTATGTCAGGCACAATGTAATCAATGCCGGGCAATTCGCTGTCTGGGAATTTCAATCCGCTGTCTATAACTATCATTTCATCATTGTATTCGAGGACGTACATATTTTTTCCTATTTCGCCTAATCCTCCCAATGGAATGAAGTTAAGATGTTCCTGTAAATCTGTCTGTGAAAATTTTTTCCGTTTGAAAGTCAAATTTTCTGCCTCCCTTATTGAAAGATATTTATATATAAACCCGTCAGTACGGGTTGAAATTCAAAATGTGATGAAATTCATTATATATTATATTTTCGGGAGGACGATTCAGAAATCAAAACAGCAATTCACTCTGAGTTCTTCTGCCGGGTGTGAACACCTTCACATTAACTTTTGCACTGTGTCCTGCTTCATCTGCTGCACTGATTACATGTTCACCGTCAGGAACATCATGAAAGAATGTGCTCTTTCCTTCAGACGAACCGATATATACTCCGTCTAGATACCACCATAAACGTCCCTTTGAACCTTCTGCCTTCATTGGTATTTTACGTTCATAGTCGAGAGGGGCTGCGAAGTATGAAGCTCCAGGAATGGGAGATATGATACTGAGAGTTGAACTCTTCTTGTTGATGTCGATCCGTTCATTGTTGTTCTTGAGGCTCTCACTGAATCCCGCAGGCATATTCACGACTGATTGACCTTCTTTAATCACGTGCATGTTACATGGAAAAGTTTTAGTTACGCCATCGATAGCCCATTCATATTTGAGTGAAGGACATAACGCAGTCGGAGGTTTACCAGAGAGAGCGCATACCTTCTGCATAGTTAGGTTACTGGGTTTATCGTACCATTCTGATTTAGGAGATACAGAACGAAGTATCTTCACTGCAACAGGAGCAGCTGCCCTCGCACCGACAAGTCCCGGCCATGAATCACCTTCAGGGTTTCCTGCCCACACTACAACAGTGTAATCAGGAGTCCAAGCGGCACACCACGCATCACGAAGACCGTATGATGTTCCCGTCTTCAATGCAACGCGCCATTTTGCACCGAGTGTATTTCGTGCAAGCATTGATAGTTCTCCTCTGTGAATCAGAATATCCGATATGAGCCAGCAACCCGCAGAACTCGCTAACCTTCCGCTTATCTCTGGAGCTTCCTGCAACAATCGTAAAGGTCTGTGAATTCCAAGTGAGGCAATCATAGTATATGCTTCGAGTTCCTCAAGGAGAGTTACATCACAGCCTCCGAGAATCAAACTATCACCGTAATATTTCGATGACTGATTCAAATGACGAAGTCCTGCCTCGCGCATGAGATTGAGAACGTTATCGTTGCCTGCAAAACGCAATACACGTACAGCAGGAGCATTGAGAGATTCAGAAAGTGCAGAACGTGCTGTAACTGCTCCTCTATATTGAAGGTCAAAGTTTCGTGGTGCACGTCCTGAGAATGCCGCTGATGTATCCGCAAGCAATGTTGAAGGTGTGAGTATGCCCTGTTCGATTGCTGAGAGATATGCGAGAGGCTTCAATGTTGAACCAGGTGATCGAGGTGCTCTCCCGCAGTCAACCCATGATGAAGATGACGAATCAGACTTGTAGACGAACCGCGCATTTCCTACCCATCCTACTAATTCTGCCACCTTATTGTCCACTATGCCTGCCGATAACGTTATACTACGCGGAAATTCATTTAACGATTGCTTCAGTATCGCTTCAAGTTTCACCTGTATCTCAAGGTTCAATGTCGTATCGTATCTCTGTACATGCTGAGGATTTTGACTGAACATTAATTCCGAATAATGCCATGCTCTTGAAGGCATTTCAAATTTTCGTCCGGGAAGTTCCTCTCGATATGCGCGTCTCGCTTCCTCATACGTGAAGACGTTCTTGCGTTCCATCAGTGCTATTATGTCATTGCGTCTCCGTCTTGCGGCTGAAGGTCTAAGGTCGGGACGGTAAAGCGTAGGGCCTTTGAGCATTCCGATTAGCAGACATGCCTCCCCTCTTGAGATTTGTGATGCAGTCTTCCCAAAATATATTAATGACGCCGCCTGTACTCCCCTGATATTCCCCCCAAATGGCGCGAGATTCAAATAGCATTCAAGAATTTGCTCTTTCGTGAGTTCTCGCTCTATCTTCAATGCCATTATGAACTCTCGAATTTTCGTTGGCAGTGTACGTTTTCGCCTTTCACGTTCCGATACCGCCATTCGGATAACCTGAGTCGTTATCGTTGATGCTCCTGATACAACACGCCCTCTCGTTAAATCCTGAAAGATAGCGCGCATTAATGCAATCAAATCAATTCCCGGATGAGAGAAGAATCTTCCGTCTTCAGCATTAACTGCCACCAACGGAAGCCATTTTCCCATCTCGTTCAACGGAATTTGAATCTGCCACTCCGAATCAGGCGACAATCTCACGTGAAATAATTTGCCGTTGATGTCATAGAGTGCAGGTGAACCGTATATAGTCGTAACTCTATCAGGATTAACGTCTATGCTGAACCATAAGAACGCGAACACTCCTGCAATTAGAATTACAATTGAAATCAGAATTTTCTTCATGCTCTCTCGTTCACCGAAATTATATCGAGCGTGTAACCTGCTATGTTGTTGCTATGGTCGCCTATTCTCTCAAGGTTGCTCAGTAACGTAATGTAGTTCACGCCTTTTTCAGGGTCGCATTCACCGCGATTCAATCTCTCGATGTGATTCTTTCTGTATGTGCGTTCCTGATTGTCGATACGCCTCTCTAAGTCTTCAATCACTTCATGAGCTTCACCTGCATTCTCATCCTTCAGTGATGACATTGACGTACCCACAGCTAACATAGTCGTATCGTACATGTCTTTGAACTCTTCAATTGCATCCTTCGATAAATAGTTATCCATGTAATCGCATCGTTCAATGAGATTTTCTGCTCTGTCTCCGATTCTTTCGAGGTCAAGCGAGGCATTCACGTAACAGCCAAGAACAGTTGATACGTCATCAGAAACTCCGCGTTGCCATATTTCAGATGCATATTCAGATATTGCTCTGGTGATTGTGTTTATGCTCTGCTCATACGAATTGAATCTCTTCAGTCTATCTTCCATTTGATTTTGGTCGTAGCTGAAGAATGATTCGCGAACCAGTTCAAACATTCCGTAAATGATTCTTCCCATGTGCATCAATTCATCTTTCACTGCGGCAACGGCGGAAGCAGTTGATACGTTGATGAGTGTCGGGTCAAGATACATAACATCTTCGGGTTTCTTTTCAGGTGTAATTGGAATTAATGTTTCAATTAATTTTGCGAGCAGCGATACGAACGGGAAGAATACTATTGTGATTATGACGTTGAATATCATGTGAGAGTTAGCTATCTGACGTTCAATATCACTTGCACTCATTGCGACTATCTCCTTATAGAGAGGCAGTACTATTAGACATAGTATCGAACCTATGAGGTTGAAGAGAACGTGAGCTGCTGCTGCCTGTTTAGCTGGTCTGCTTTCACTCATTGAGACAACAATGACTGTGAGAGTAGTACCTAAATTAGTACCCAGAATAATGGGAATAGCCGCATCAAGGTCAATGAGACCCTGAGAAGCAAGAGCCATAGTGAGACCGATTGTAGCCGCGCTGGACTGAATGATAATCGTCAGAATAACACCTGCGACAACACCTGTAAACGGATTAGCACTGAGCAACAGAAGGAGGTCTTTATGTTCTGATATTACACCTGCTGCACTTTCGATGAATTGCATTCCCATAAAGAGCAGGCCAAGTCCTACGATGCCGCTTGCAAGATAAGCGATTTGTTTTTTGACTTTGAACATTGAAAGTACGACACCGATTGCGATTAACGGCAAAGCAAAGGCTTCAATCTTGAATGCGATTATCTGTGCTGTAACGGTTGTTCCTATGTTAGCTCCCATTATGATGCCTATAGCCTGAGTGAGATTCAGAAGGCCGCTGTTCACGAAGCTGACGGTCATAACGGTAGTGCCAGTTGAAGATTGAATGAGAACGGTAACGAGAATGCCTAC
The DNA here is from genome assembly GCA_905235735.1 of uncultured Synergistales bacterium. GTDB lineage: Bacteria > Synergistota > Synergistia > Synergistales > Aminobacteriaceae > JAFUXM01. The sequence goes on along the minus strand of CAJOMU010000015.1, from coordinate 28,807 downwards.
GAATATTCCGCGAAGGGGAGTTTTAGTGAGAGTACCGATGAGTTTACGCATATGGTCGCCAGCGATGAACTGTAATGCTTCACTCATTAACTTAATGCCGTAAAGGAATAACGCGACTCCACCTACGATGTTGAAGAAAGTTTTAATGTCCATGAGAAAGAAAGCCTCCTGACAAAAAATATTATGCAACAAGTATAACAGAGAAAAAGATTTGAAGATTTAAAAACGCACTTGACTTTTTAGGGGGGGGGGTGTTAGTATGTATAACTGTTTATTCATATTATCCAAATTACTGATTTATATTATTTAAGGAGGCAGTTTTTATGTGTGTTATGCGCAGATTCTTTGTGCATCTGATGCTGATTGTTATGGTTATTATAACATGCACTGCGTCAGTTGGTTCTGGAGCATATGCTTCAGTGTTGCCTAATGTTCCCGGTGGCTTATGGTTTCATGCGAGGTTCGAGAACAATTATGTTCCTCTCATAAACAACAAGCCGGACTACTCACAGTTCAGTTATTACCCAAAGAGTTGGAGTTCTCATCAGAATATTCCGCTCCCTGTTCCGCCTAACTCTGAAGAAGAGCTAGAGATATGGAAGAGGCCGGAGCTGTATCTCGTTGGTGATGCATCGAGGTTCAAAGGTGTAAACGGGACATTGATAGTTGGAACGAAGAGCGATGATGTACTCGGACAGAATACGGGCATTCAAAGGTTCATGTATAACAATGAGACATTTGATTTCGGCGGCGGTCAGATTGTCTCTTACCGTTGGGATTATCCCAGCATATCAGCACTTACCGGGACAAAAGTATACTGGAACTTGAACATGCCGGCGTTAGGTTCTGAAGATAAGGTATTAATGGGCGGAGCAATAGTACCTTCAGACACGAAGACAGCTTATGACAGAGCTATAGTTCCGTATGTTAAGCTCGAGACGGACAGCAAAGACCTTATCACAAAAATCAATGTGTATTTTGTGAGGTCAGGAGATACGTTAGCTGCACCAGTTGCACCTGGCCCTGATGTCTCAGCAGTGCGGGTTAGCTTCAGCGGCAATTATGCTCGAAGGTATGAAAACTGGGACGGTTCTGGTGGGTACAGTAGTTATGGTTACGGCGAATACAACGGAAGGGAATCGTATTCTGATAACGGCGGCAGTGTCCTGAAATATGAAATCTCAAAGATACCTGACGACAGCCCTGATGACGGCGACAATAAGGCTAGAGCATATTACTATGGACTGAATGAGGTAACTGTTGAAGTCGACAAGGGATATGACACGTACAGATGGACATTCTGCCCTGCTGACAGGGAATTCAGAAATGTTGACTGGGGAGAATACCTTAGCAATTCAACGATAAAGATTGTCTCAGGCGATACTATTGATGTGTTCGTTCAGGGGCTCCCGGATACATATCCTTCTGTTGATATAAGTGTATGGAATCCATCTATAGCGAGTGTTGACAATGTAGAGTTCAACGTTCAGCCAGGAACTTACAGCGATGATGTATATATAGGCAACAAGTCCACATTATCGTTTGTGTTCAGCGGGTTGAAGTATGGTATTACGCGTTTGGACATCAACTTCCATGTACCTGTGCAAGTTCCAGACAATCCCGATGATGTTCCTGTACCTACCCCGATTGGCATATCAAAAAGCTGTTATATAATCGTAACTGACGAGGACGGAAATTTGCCGGAACCAGAGAACGAACCAGACTTCAAAGCTCATGTTAACAAGTGCAATATAGTAGCAGATTTTGTTGAAGGCAGGCCGTATTATCCTTCTGCCAGAAATAATTACTCAAATTTCACTCTGCGAAAGGAAATCAGCGGCGATATTAATGATGAAATTGCTGGGGCTTACTGTGCCATTTACAGCGGAGATGAAGTAATAAGTTACACATTGGGTGCTTGGATCGAATACGAGGATGGTAAAAATTATATTACATTCGGTAGTTTGGGGTTTGGGAATAATTACGATTTGGAAAATTTGAATCTCTGGGTCGATTTTCCTAACAGTTCAGACCTCAGCGGCGTGATTCACGGCATAAGCATTGACAAGACTACATACCGTGATAAGGATGAACAGCTCAAAACCTATGTGCCGTACTTCGAGCTAATCAGGAGCGGAGATATTATCTCACGTATAGACTGGCGTTTTGTCAATCCATCTAATCAGTCAAAGGCAGTAGAACCTGAAAATGTACCTAATGTGTACATCGATATGTACATGTATGGCAGAGAATATATTCCTTTGGACGATATAGCACTTTCTGGCAGCTTTGACCTCTTGAGTGAGGGAATTACGTACAATGAAATTTATAGAGTTGTTTTCAGATTCAACGACAATGGTACAAGCTATCACTGGGAATTCTACTGGTATAATCCCGATTGCTTTGTATCAGATTGGGGTCAAATGGGCGATGACACATATGGCACGTACCAGCTTTTCACGGAAACTCCGGTTAGCATAGATCTTGCCTATGGATATGCATACGCCGATGAGATCAGAGTGTGGGATGACAGCATAGTTAGTGTTGAACCTGCAGTATTTGACGATACGACATCGAGGTTTGCGTTCACTCTCAAGGGATTGAAAGCCGGAGAAACTACAATAAGTTTTATTGCACATAACCCAGAGAATGTTTATTCAGACGGCACGCAGCAATACTATGCAACTCAACGTAAAATTCGTGTCATTGAGGGAACAATGCCCGATGTTGATCCTGATCCTGATGTTGTCATTGAAAGCAGTGATCTTGAAGTTTCATACGAAGACAATCCTGCTGTAATTATCCCGTTGATTGAGGGCAGGCCAAATTATAAGAATTCCGGTTTTGAATCACGCCGTATCACACTAACCAGAGAAAATATTAACTGGGATGGCGATTGGGAAACGCTTAGAGAAAAGCTGAGAGGTACGCTGTATGCCTATGTGTCAGGTGATCCGGAACCTTACGAAACACGCGAGCTTTATCCGACGGATTTATACAACTATTTCTCAGAGAATACACATAGAATGATGTGGAGAGTTAGATACTATTGTGAGCTTTACAGAACGCCCAATCAAGATGTACATATCGAATGGAAGTTCACCGACAGCCTCATCAATGATGGAAGTTACGACATCCAGGCGAGCAAAGCAAAAACTCCTCAGGAACAGCTCGACACACGCAAACCTTATGTTGAACTCTCGATGAATGGCCTCAATGTTACTGAAATAAGATATGGCTTCGTTGACTCATCTGATAATAAAATCACTCCTGACGTAACCAGTGTAGACATTCAGGTCTTCGGAAGGGCTGATTACTACGGCAGCAGCCTTCTGGCAAGTGCTTCGGGTACAAACGGAACTATTGAACTTGAATATCCTGCATCCGGGATTGAGAACATTTATGTGTATTTTGAAGAAGATGGTATAACTTATCGGTGGAGATTCGACAACGACAGAGCATGGAACTCAGACAGTGAATATGTTCGCAGTTGGGGCGGACTGGTTACCGATGACTATTTGCCACTCGTGATGAAGGCCGGTGAAGTGAAGGACATCAACATTATCCTCAATCGTAATTACGGAACGCCAATGCCCTTTGTCGGAAACACATCAATCGTAAGCATGGATGTTCTCAATACAACATACTCTAACGTATCGATTATGCTGACGGCACTTAAAGCAGGCATGACTACGTTCACGCTGTCATATGGTTATAGTTCAACATACGCACGTGAAATCTGGGTAGCTGATGATAAAGGTGGAGTTCCGGGACTCACTGATGATGTTGACGCTTTCATCAATGAACTTCGCGCAATGGTCTCGCAGGACAGAAACGGAAGTAAAGGCGATGAGTATGAATCACCGTATCCAGCCCCTGAACCTGAACCAACACCTGAATACGATGAAGAGAGTAAAGATGTCGGTGTTGAGGGATTATCAGTGTATCCGAGATTCGCGATGCCTGATTACACTTCAGACATGGCTAATGAGGCAATATCCAATTACATGTATAATCTGAATCTTGGTGATGTGGAGGAATTTGTTGACGGAATTTATTATGACATAACAACTTCAGTTGATGCTGTTCAGGCGTTCAATAAGCTCAGTGCTGACTTAATCAACATGGATACTCCGCAGCTCCTTGCCGTAGTCCTTCCTGAGTTTGAAGTGAATTATGCAGGTTTCTACATGTTCAGAGTGCCGATTGAGAATGTCACGAATCCTGGAACATCAATATTCTTTGTATCAGGCGAAATTGCGAAGGAAGATGCAGAGATTGTGAATGTTTCAGCAGTTCCTATGCCAGAGACAGAGGTAGAAGATACGCTGAAGAATGACAGAATGTTATTCGTTGATGATGACGGATTCCCCTGCAGTGTAATTTCAGGTGATGAATACATCAACGTTGTTGCGTATTTCGGAGAAGGAACATATTCACCAATCATAACAGCAGAGGCTACACAAAAAGATGTGGAACTGATACTCGCTAAGATTCGGCCTGTTCAACCTACACCTACGCCAACACCAACACCTACACCTGCACCGAATGATGATGATGATGATAATGTTCAACCGAATCCTAACCCAACTCCGAGTGATGATGTCAAACCGACTCCAAGCGATGATATTAGACCAACACCAAGCGATGACGTTCGACCGACTCCGAGCGATGACGTCCGACCAACTCCGAGTGACGATGTCAGACCAACGCCTAGTGACGATATCAGACCGACACCAACGCCCAGTGACGATATCAGACCGACACCAACGCCCAGTGACGATGTCAGGCCAACGCCTACACCAAGTGACGATGTCAGACCAACGCCTACGCCCAACGATGATGTCAGGCCAACGCCTACGCCCAGCGATGATGTCAGGCCAACGCCTACACCCAGTGATGATGTCAGACCTACACCAACTCCGAGTGATGATGTTCAACCAACTCCTACGTCTGGAAGAAATGTTAAACCTGATACTACACCTTTGAATCTCGACAGCATTGGCTCAAGAATAATCGGGTTACTAGGCCTTTCATCTGGTACGGAAGTTCTCGAGCTCCCGGAAAGTTCATACGGTAGTCAGCGCGATGTTTCCGATCTCAGCGATGAAGACAGAAGTGCTATACCTTCAAATGAAACTGTAGTCGGTGTCCTTCCCATTATCGTGGTCACAAGACAGGGAGTTTATGTGTTCGCTGTTACTCTCAGTAACGCAGAAGCAGGCACAAATATCGTACTTCACATGATGAGCGAAAATACTTCTGCAAGTGCAAATGTGTTCGACTCAGCAAGTGATACTGAAGACGCATACAAATTCCTTGATGATGACGGAAATGAAATCACAACTGTCCCTGCCAATAAGCACATCAATATTGCCGCTTACATGGAACCGGGAAAAACTTACGCTCCAGTCATCACTACTGTTGCATCTTCTCCATCACCAACTCCGTCACCGACTCCTGACAACAATAATAATTCTGCACCAGGAAGCAGCGGTGGCGGCGGATGTGATTCAGGATTCAGCATTTACGTTCTCGCTCTTATGGGATTGTCTTTAATCTCAAAGCGCAGAAAGTAGTTTAGGATTTATTCATGCCCCGTTCTTATTGAGCGGGGTTTTTTATTTATCCCTGTGTGTTATCATTTCAGAAAATTAAATATAAATCTGAAAGGCAAAATGAATTTAATGAACCCAAATCTCAAAACAGAACTGGAAGAACTGCATACGTCAATTCAAACGTGGCAGGACAGTCTTTGACCTTGAAGCCCTCGAAGCAAAATCACATGAACTCACCCGCATAACATCTCAGCCTGACTTCTGGAACTCCGAAGGCCATGAAGATACGCTGAAGGAATTATCATCAGTAAATGCAAAACTCGAAAACAGCAGGCACATTCATTCAGAGTATGAAGAGTTAATCACACTCTCAGAACTTCTTGATGAAACTGAAGATGCAGAACTCGAATCAGAATTCACACAGAGAGCTTCAGAACTCAAGAATGAACTCGAACGTTTGAATCTCTTATTGCTCCTCAATGAACCTCATGATTCATCGAACGCAATCTTAATGATTCATTCAGGGTCTGGAGGTTTAGATTCGCAGGACTGGGCTGGAATGTTGATGCGCATGTACCTTCGTTACTGTGAACGCGAGAACTTCAAGACTAATGTAATAGAGGCAACAACAGATGAAGGAGACGGTATCAAGAGTGCGACGATATTAGTGCAGGGAGAATATGCATACGGCTTCCTGAAAGCAGAGCGAGGAGTTCACAGACTTGTGCGAATATCACCGTTCGATTCTGCGCACAGAAGACACACCAGCTTTGCATCAGTGTTAGTGTCGCCGGAATTCAGTGATGATGTTGACGTTGAGATTAAGCCCGAAGATTTGAAGGTCGATACGTTCAGGGCATCAGGTGCAGGAGGTCAGTACGTGAACAGGACAGATTCAGCAGTGCGAATCACGCACATTCCAACGGGAATAGTCGTAACGTGTCAGAACGAAAGAAGTCAGCACATGAATCGTCAGGTATGTATGCATGTCCTGAAGAGCAGACTGTATGAACTAGCATTGCGAGAACGAGAAGAGGAATTATCATCGGTGGTAGGCGAGAAGAAAGAATCGACATGGGGAAGTCAGATACGAAGTTATGTTCTGCACCCGTATACAATGGTGAAGGATCACAGGACTAACTTTGAGAAGGGAAATATACAATCAGTATTGGACGGAGATATAAATGATTTCATAATGGAATATCTCAGTCAGAAAGCAAGAGAGAGACAATGAAAATGAGAAAAATTTATGCGTTATTGATTCTGTTTTTAATGTCATCATGTGCATCTGCGTTTACTCCTGATGAAGAAATTATTCCGGTAAGAAACATAAAGCCCGGCATGAATGGATATGTTCTGACGGTCTTGAAGGGATATACGAGGGTTAAGCTCCCAGTAAAGATAATCAGCATATCCCAGACGAAACCAGGAGTTGAACTCACAGACGAGATTTTGATTCAATTCACAGGCCCGCATAAACTTTCACAAGGTATGTCAGGTTCACCATTGTACATTAACGGCAGACTTGCAGGAGCAGTACGTTCAGGGTGGGAGAAGAGCACGCAGAAATTTGCGCTAGTAACGCCGATTGAATCAATGATAAGGATATTCGATTACCCGGATGAACTTTCAGACAGAACTAATGAGACACTTACAGATACATTCAGTGTATCAGGGCTTAACATAAACACTCCAGCATTGAAGGATATGCTTTCATCTCTTGGAATAAATGCGGTACAGGGAATAACATCGTCATCAGGCATGACAGGAATCACAGACACATCATTGCGTCCCGGTGATTCGATTTCAGCATTGCTTGTGTGGGGAGATGTTGAAGTAGGTGCTGTAGGAGTAGTTACGGCAGTCGATAAGCATGGAAGATTTCTTGCGTTCGGACATTCATTATTGAAGAGAGGGAATGTGTCATACATGGCCGCAAAGACATTCATTCATGACACGATAGACAGTTACGAATTCCCTTTTAAGCTAGCGAGTGCGGAGGGCATAATAGGAACGGTAACGCAGGACAGAGAAGCAGCTATAGGAGGTAAATTCGGATACTATGCGCAGTCTATACCTGGAAGTTTTGTGTTTCGTGATTTAGATTCAAAGACCGAGAAAAAATTCAATTTCCGTGTTGCGGCAGATGAATTCATGAGTCATACGTTACTATCAGGAGTATTCACGGCACTAGCAGAGGAAGCATGGGGACGTAAAGGTCAGGGAACAATGTGCGTAATGATTAGCATAGACGGCAAGAACGTACCGAAAGGCTGGTCAAGAAATGAGATATTCTTCTCTGAGGAAAATATAATCTCAGATGCATTCACTCAGGCGACAAAGATAATCAATGCGTATCTCACTCAGCCATTCAAGGATACAATGCCTGTAGGATTCACTGTTACTGTTGAGGCGACACAATTACCCAAAGTGTTAATCATTGAGGACATAGAGACAGTGAAGAGTGCAAAGGCAGGAGAAGAGATAGAAGTGAAGGTGAAATTACGGGAATGGAGAAAAGGCGTAACGGAACATAAATTCAAGATGACAATACCGAAGAGTGCATCGGGAGTAACGGAGCTTATTGTTCGCGGAGGAAGTGTTGAGCCATTATCATCTGCGGCAATCGAGGAAGGACTGAAAAGCATAAACAGTCTCTCAAGAATGCTGTCTGAACTTAAAGCCATTGATGCGAACAACGAACTAATAATTGAGCTGAACAATGACAATTTAACCGAAGCATTGAAGAAGGCCATTAAGAATAGGAATAACAGGAATGCAGACCATGAACCCGATTTGTTACCCGAGGAACAGGAATATCTCAGTGAGACGAAAGCGCGAAGAATCAAAGAGGGTACATTGAAGATATACAGCACGGAATATTTCATCGATGGAATGATGAAGAGGTTAATTAATGTTCATAACGATTGAAGGCATTGACGGTTGCGGGAAATCGACACAATCAAAGAGACTATCAGAATGGCTTGAAGGACGCACTCACGTGAAGACGATACGGACATATGAGCCGTATTCATTCAGGGAGTTCATACTTTCGAGCAGGGGAATATCTCCGATGTCAGAGCTGTTATTGTTCCTTGCAGACAGAGCCGAACATTTGAAGCGAATAATTCTTCCTGAACTCAATGAAGGTCATAATGTAATCTGCGAACGCTATAATGATTCTACACTTGCGTATCAGTGCGGAGGTCATGGCCTTAATCTGTCGTATGTGAAGAACATAATAGCCTCGTGTAAATTCCCTGAGCCTGACGTGAAGATATTGCTTGAAATAAATCCTGAGCTTGCATATTCGAGAGTGCTTGAGCGTCATAATTCGCAAGACAAATTTGAATCCGAAGGTTTATCCCTCATGAAGCGTGTATCAGATTGCTATCTTAATCTTGAAGGCTATATTGTGATTCACTGTTCGGACATGAAAGAAGACGAAGTGTTTGCGAAGATAAAATTGGAACTGGAGAAGAGATTATGAGCGGGCCAGTTCAGATAAAACGCAGTGGAGGGAATGCCCCATCATCATCACCTCAGACGCGAATCGAATCTGGAGGTTCAAGCACAGGTTATCATTCATCACCAGCAGAATCAATCACGAGTGCAAATCCGTTTTCGTTTGAGTCAGCAATGGAGAGTTCAGAGCTTGAAGATTTGCTTGACCAGTTATATGAACTCTCGGACAGATTATCAGTTTTTCCAGGCGGAAGACTAATCGAGGAATACCGAAGTGTACTAACTGAACTTCTCAGACGAGCATCACAGGGATTGCGAATCAAGCGTGATATGAGGTGGCGAAGGACTGACCGGAAACTTTACATCACGATTGAGCGTACGGAGAAGATGATGGATGAACTAGAAGAGGCATTCAAATATGAAGGCGACAGAACGAAGGCACTTTCGATAATGGAGGAAATAAAAGGTTGTCTAATCTCGCTTTTAATGTAAGGTGGCAGGATATATTACGTGAGACTGAAGCGGGAAATATTCCGCATACGAGAGCAATAGTATCGCCGTCAAAATGGCATGAAGAGATAATACAGTCGCTTGCAAAAATTATTCTCGGAAGTTACAGGTCATCACACCCTGATTTAATGGTAATAGGAAGAGACAAAGCACCAGACATAGATACGTGCAGGAATTTGATTCAGGATATTGCATTGATGCCGTTAGAATCATCAAGGCGTTTCGGGGTAATAATGAATGCCGGAAGATTGAATCCGAATGCAGGAAATAGTCTGCTGAAAATTTCAGAGGAACCACCAGAACATGCATATATATTATTCCTGATGGACGATGCAAAATTCTTTCTTGGAACTCTCAAGAGCAGGTCTCGCTTCAGTGTTCTTATGTCTGATGAGAAAGTTGAATCATCGAAGCCTCCAGAGAGTGAATCAGAATGGCTTGAATGGTTATCACGGAAGAAAGATGCTGACATTATAGCAGTAGACCTTGAAGCATGGACGAACTATGCGGTGAATGAGAATAATTTTGTTCTTGCAGATAAGATATACAGATTGAAACTCTTAAACGACAGGAAGAATTTATCGCCTGCAATGATGAGCGACATAATAATACTGACACTTAAAGATAAAACAGATAAAACAGATAAAACAGAAGAAAGAAGCATAGAAATTGAGCATATACTTAACGATATTTGGTAAGCCCAGATACTTGGGTTTAATGAGACTGAAAGATGAAGAGCAGCTTAATCATAACAGGTGGCTAGTACTCAAGACATCGAGAGGTTATGAAATGGGTCTTAAAAGAGGAATGCTGACAGGAGAACAGGAAGAAAGATACAGGTCAGAAGCCTCACAATATGAAGAGACGACAGAGGCAATGCTACAGGATGTTGAGTTTGTAAAGGAAGCTGATATAAATGACATAGAAGAATATTACATGTGCCGTAATGATGAAGAAGATGTGCTTTTGAGGGCGCGGGAAATTCTTGTGTCTCATGGCATCAACATGAAACTTGTAGACGTTGAATATATTCTTGACCGTAAGAGGCTGTATTTTTATTTCACGTCAGAACAGCGTGTAGATTTTCGTGCATACGTGAGAGACCTTGCACATGAATTCAGGACTCGAATTGAGATGCGTCAGATAGGACTTCGGGATGAGGCGCGCATAGTGAAGGGAATTGCGTCATGCGGTCGTCCATGCTGCTGTAGTTACTGGCTGAGGGGATTTTCACCAATAAGCATAAAGATAGTGAAGGAACAGAGGAGTGCATTGAATCCGACGAAGATATCAGGCTTATGCGGAAGATTAATGTGCTGCATGTCATATGAGCAGGAATTGTATTCAGAGATGTGGGCGAAATTACCCGGACCAGGCACGAAGATAAAGACGGAGCAGGGGACATATACGCTTGAGAGTTTAGACATAGGAAATGAACGAGTGAACATCAGATTTCCTTCAGGTAGGCTTGTTCCTGTTCTAATATCAGAATTCCCTGACTTCAAAGAGGCAGTGCTCAACGGAGAAGAATGGGGAGTAGATAAGGAGATGGCGGCAAAGAAGAAGGCGGCACAGGAACGGATTGAAAGATTAGAGAAGGCGAAGCAGGCGAGACGTAACATGAGAGTGAATGCGAAATCATTTAGAGCATCGACATCAAAATCGGAATCATCACCGAAGCCGAAGACCAAACCCAAAGCCAAGAAGCAGAAGCAGAATCAGAATCGCAATATGAATCGGGAATGGCAATCGAAACGAAGAAGACCTAAAGCGAAAAGTGAAAGCACAAAAAAAGAGGGCTGAAATCTTCAAGCCCCCCTTTAAGCTTTCTATATCATTCCTACAAGAAGACCAACAATAAATGTCGTAGGCCCCATCGTCAAAAATATTTGCGGAATACTTATTCCACACGAGATTAACATGCTTGCTGCAACTGCCGCAACAGCCATTAAGATTGAATCGCTTATATTGGAACATGCAATTACTCCCGAAACTTTTTCTTCGGGTGCTTTCGTCTGCATCACGGCATACAGTGGCACAATGTATAACCCTCCGCAGAATGCAATAGCAAACAGGCAGAACGTAATCATGAAGTTCTCAGGTTTCGAGAAGAATTCAAGTGCTCCGATTACTGGTGCATCTGGTGATACTGGAGGTCTGTCGCTTACGTACCACAATAACACGCTTGCGATTGCAATTCCATATGCCGCAGAAGGAACGTATTTAGTTGTAACTTTACCCTTCAGAATTGCATTGCAGACCATTGAACCCAATCCTATACCGCATGAGAATATTGCGAGGAAACTTGTTGCGACACTCTCATCAGTTCCGAGAATGAGACGCGAATACGTAGGGAACTGAGCGAGGAAAGTAGCACCGACTAACCAGAACCATGAAATAGCGAGCATTGAACCGAAAACATTTCTCATCGGAATAATCTCACTGAACATTTGTATTGTGGGTCTGACGATTGCGAATGAAACTTTTCGATTTGGTTCTATGGGTTTAGTCGGAGGGATGAACATACTGCTTAACCATCCTGCTGCTGCAATGCTCACTGCAATTCCGCCAGTAAGATATATTCCGTTCTCGCGAAGTACAATCAGCCCTCCTGAAATCGTTCCCGTTAAGATTGCGAGGTATGTACCCATTTGAATCAATCCGTTTCCTGCGATTAATTCTTCTTCTGGTAAATGCTGAGGAAGTATGCTGTACTTTGCAGGCGAGAAGAAAGCTGACTGTGCACCCATGAGGAATAAGACAGCCATTAGGAAATATAAACTGTTTAGATAAAATCCAAGTGCTGCACCAGACATAATAACTATTTCCGCGAATTTAACCCATCGCATTAAATCTGAACGGTCATACTTATCCGCGAGGTCTCTTGCAACGGGAGCAAAGACGAAGAAGGGAAGTATGAACACTCCAGCGGCGGCATTAACGAGGATACGCGAATCGAGACCGGCTTCATCACCGAGCCTGTATGTTATGAGCATCATCAGCGCGCTCTTGAAGAAGTTATCATTGAATGCACCGAGAAACTGTGTGAGGAAGAGAGGCATGAACCGTCTCTTGAATAATAACGCAAACTGATTCGTTCCGGCCATAATTATAATTCACGCTTCCATTTCGTGCCCTGCGGAGTATCTTCGAGGACAATTCCGCGAGCTTTAAGCATATTGCGAATTTCATCTGAACGTGCGAAGTCTTTAGTTTTTCTTGCGTTTGTGCGTTCCTGAATCAAATTCTCAATCTCAGCTGATTCTTCATCATGTTCACTTTCTGAATCATCAGGCCCAATCACACCGAGTATAGAATCGTATTCACCGAGTGCATTCTTTGAGAGAGTGAAGAATTCATCAGGCAGAATATCATTCTCTTTGAGGGTAGTATTGATGAGATATACGACATCAAATAATATTCCCATAGCGGCGGCGGTATTAAAGTCGTCATTCATGGCCTCAGAAAATTTCGTGTGAAGTTCATCGAGTTCATTCTGAAATTTTTTCAGGTCAAACGATTCATTCTTACCTGTTCTGGTCTTTGCGGCAAAATTTAAATCGCTCCTGCTGTTTCGTAATCTTGATACACCTGCTGCTGACTGTTCGAGTGCATCAGTAGTGAAATTAATCGGGCTTCTGTAATGAGCACTGAGCATGAAGAACCTCAAGGCTAACGGAGGATATTTTTCGATAGCTGCTCTTGCGGTTAAGAAGTTGCCTAATGACTTTGACATCTTTTCGTTATCGATGAGCAGGAATCCATTATGCAGCCAATAATTCACGAACGGTTTATCTGTTCCTGAAGCAGCTTCACTCTGAGCGGCTTCATTCTCATGATGAGGGAACATGAGATCTACTCCGCCTGAATGAATATCGATGTTATCACCGAGATACTTCGATGACATTGCGGAGCATTCAATGTGCCATCCAGGTCTGCCATTTCCCCACGGGCTTGGCCAAGAAGGTTCGCCGGGCTTTTCTGCTTTCCATAATGCGAAGTCGAGAGGGTCTTTTTTCTTTTCGCCAGGTTCAACGCGTGCACCTGCTTCGAGGTCTTCGAGGTTCTGCTTGCACAGAGTTCCATATTTAGGCCAGCTCTGAATGTCGAAGTACACATCACCGTCTGAGACGTAAGCGTGTCCATTCTCGATTATGCGTTCAATTGTGTGAATGATTTCGGGAATATGTTCTGTTGCTCTTGGGGATACGTCTGGCTTTCTGATTCCGAGTGCGTTTGCATCTTTGTTATATTCAGCAATGAATCTCTCTGCTAATTCCTGAACTGTTATACCTTCCTTGTGTGCTCTGTGAATCATTTTGTCGTCAATGTCTGTGAAGTTCTGCACGAATGTAACATGATAGCCTTCATGTTCAAGCCATCTTCTGAGAACGTCGAAGACGATGAAGGGTCTTGAGTTTCCGACGTGAAAGTAATCATATACAGTTGGGCCGCAAGAATAGAAAGTAACCTGACCTTCTTTAATTGGTATAAAGGGTTCTTTTTTTCTAGTGAGGTCGTTGAATAGTGCGAGGCTCAAAATGTTTTCATATCCTTTCGTGATTTAAGTTGCAGAATATTTTACACTACATGAAAGGAAATCCCCTCACTGAATTAGCAAGGGGAACTGATGGTGTATTTGAGTTTGTAAAAAACATATTTCGATATGTACGTGATTATTTTGATTGATTTTCTCGTTTGGATTTTTAACAAGATGCGCTTATACAGAGGAAGTTTTTTGCTGATTGTTCTTTTGGGTGCATATGACGTGATTGCGTCAATAACTTCTTCGGGGGACTTATTTCTGCCCCATTCACTGATGAGATACGTCTTCCAATACATTTTTTGATACGGCATACCAGTTATCTCCCAAGCCCTATTGAAGCCTGATGCATGTATTATGCTATTCAATGTTTCCTGCTCTATTATCGGACACATATTATTGAACCTATGGTCGATTATTTTGATGGACTTGTAGAACAGGCAGTTAATTATATCTTGGTCGCTGAGCTGCATAAGATGCACATGGGTGTTCAGCCAGTTCATAGCATCTTGAAACAAATTACCTCTCTTGCGAATCATGTTTAGATTCATAACGAGCACACCTGCATTAACATACGTATGAAAATTACATCCCATCAGGAAATCTCGTACAAATTCATCAGCTCCGTTGTTATAACGTACGAGATTCATATCAAGGGCTCCTGCCATACAGTAATCTTTTACATCAACATTCCATAACTCTTGAACATCAAGATCAAAAATTATGTCGCAGTCGAAATATAAAACCTTTGACATTTTCGGTAACAGATCGGGAAGCAGAAGCCTATAGTAAGTTCCTATAGTTACTCTGTATGTATCTTGCATTTTTTCGATATTGCGGCTGAACTCAAATTGATTCGTAACATCAACAAGTTCTATTGTCTGATTGTATTTTTCTGCTGTACGTATGAATTTCCGTTTGTTGTCTTCGGTGAGTGTATCGTCATGAAGAAGATGAACTATAACTTTGCTCTTCGTATTCTCGAATATTGATGTGATTGTTACTCCGGCATGCTGTGAATACGTCCCTGTTGGATCATATACTGCTAAAGCGACATGTATCGGGTCGTTGGTCGTTGGTCGTTGGTCGTTGGTCGTTGGTCGTTGGTCGTTGGTCGTTGGTCGATTATACCGTTATTATCATTCACCTGTCAACTACTCCTCTCATTGAAATATTTAATGCTCCCAAAATTATATCAGATACGCATACAAAATATCCCCCCGCCGCATTACGAGGGGATATAAATCCTAATAAGAATATCTATCTCTTACGCTTCAACGCAAATACCATAATACTCATCATCAATGCACCTATACTCGAAACATTACAGTTGCTCCCCGAACTGCCATCGTCTCCCGCTGCCTTACTCACTGTGATATTCAGCGGCACACCTCCAAGACTCGAAGTATCAAACGAAGCAAGCAATGTGCCATCCCTCATGCCGTATAGGTAAATTCCCTTCTCAGTCATGACAGCAAGCACTTCATAATTACTATCCTTCAGTAACTTGCAGTCAGAATCACTCTCAAGAGATGCAATTTTCGTTATGGTCTCATCAACGTAATGCCAAATATTTACGTCCCCTGATTCAGACTGTTCCGCGTAAAATAATCCGTCTCCTGTATCACGGCATACTGAGCTTACAGGATAATCTGTACTAATAACCGCCTGTATTGCTGTGTAATTCAACTGGATTATCCCTCCTTCTGCTCCTATTGCGAATCTGTTTGCTCTCAGGTAAGAAATATTTGTTGCATCATTTCGTATCGTTCCTCTTCTGAAGTCTTTAATTCCTTCTTTAAGCTGACCGTCAAACGTAAATAATTCAAGTTTATCCGGCGTTGCTCTGAAGAGTGCCAATATGTGATACATTCCCACAGACATATCAACTAGTTCAGGCTCATAGTCTGTATCTTCCGAAATGTTATCGTACATGTACATGTTCAGCGGAATATCAGGCGACGATGAAGCAAACTCAACAATTGATGCATTTCCCTGCGAGGCAAAGAACAATGACCTCCCATTGTAGGAACTTGCAAACGCCTTCGTGTGATATACACCTTTAAGCGTTACTCTTTCAACAGGCGATGTCAGATCCGATGCTTTGAAGATTAATGCTGTGTCTGATTCTTCTAAACTTGAACTTCTGTTCACAACCATAATGTACGGACTCGTTTTATTCTGACTCGTTTCAACTACATATGACCCGACAAGAGGATTTGAACCCAGACCTGAATACATCACTAATGGAGTTCCAATATCCTCTTTGCTGTTGACAGGGATAATTCCTAGTGAACCGCTTGATGTCGTGTAAACTATATCTGCATATGATATGCCTGATAATGCCGTGAGAATTATTATTGCCGCTAGAATTCTTTTCATGTAATCTATTTCTCCTTTCGCTTTTGTGTTTTCGTATTCGTTTTTGTTTCCTTCGACTGCAATTCCTTCAATGTAGCCATAACTTTTGTCGTCAGCTTCACACTCCCTGAACTGTAGCCCATTAATCCACCGCGTAAATCATTCTTGGCCTTCCTGAAGTATTCACTGAATATTCTAGTCCCATAGAAGATATTAACCCTTGCGTCAAACATGTCTTGAGGTCGCTTAACTTTCGGAAAATCTTTACGCACTGAATCTTTATGATACTTCCAGCGTATTTGCATGAGACCGTAATCTCCGCCTTTTGAGACAGCTTTATTATTCACGGTCGATTCATGAACAATTATAGCCGCTATAACATAAGGGTCTTGCTTGTATTTCTCTGATGCCTCAATCACTAATTCAGCATACTTCTTTGCTGTCTGTTGATTCAGCTTTGGGTTCTTCGTCATGAACAGTGAGACAATATTTTTTGCTTTCGTGTCATTTGTTTCTCCTGCTGATGCTTTCCTTGTTGATGATTCCCTTGCTAATAATATTTGAGGCTTCGTCTTTGTATTCGTTGATGACGGGAATATATTTGCATTAGGGGCAATAATATTCTCAGAGAATGAATCGCATGACAGGCATAGCAGGAAGATTATTGAGAGTGCAAGTGATGCGGATTTTTTCATCATTTTTTATTCTTCGCATTCGTCCTCAGAGTTTTAAGACCTGTCTCACCGATTATATCTTTGCCCTTGCCGTAACGCACAACTGCTTCCTTCCATGTTCCATTTTCATCAGGTGAATAATCCCCGATTGATTTCCTGAGTGCAACCAGTGCTACATACATATTCTTCACTGCATCGAGATATTGCGTTCTAACTGTCTGGTATGCTGTCTGTGCGTTGATTAAATCTATCTGTGCACCCATACCTTCAGCGTACATTAGTTCCGTTATTCTCAGTTCCTCCTCTGAACGTTCAACCTGACGCTTTTTGTCATGCTCAGATGCGGCCGCATTCTTCCAGTTGTTCATGGCAACGGTTATATCTCGCCTTGTCTGTTCACGCAACGCTTCGAGATTCGATTCTGCTACCTGAATCAATCTGTCAGCATTCATGACTTTATACTTGGTTGCTTTGCCGTCATATATCGGAAGTGTGAGCGTCAATGATGCACCTGCTTGCTGCTTATTCGGTGTGGTTGCTGACTCAGGGTCTGCCCATGCTGTCCATTGAAACCCGAAGTCCAGTGTAGGTTTCATACCCTTAGCTGTGAGAGCTTTGACGAGTTTTGCACGTTCAAGATTCAATCTTGCGGCTCTGACATCAGGACGATATTCGAGTGCTTCTTCATAGTTCAATGCAACGTCGAACTCCGGCACCTGAAGTTCTTCATCAACAGGTTCAACATCGAGACCTCCTGCCATCAATGAGAGTTCAGCGAGAAGATTCATGTATGTAGTCTCAGCTGTCTTAGCGAGAGTTTCTGCTTCAACGACCTGTGCTTCACTTCGGACAATATCGAGTCTCGGAACTAATTCCTGATTGAACTTCTCAACCGTTACCCTGTGATTCTCCGAACGCTGTAACAGAATTTCTTTCTGAAGTTTCATGTTCTCTCTTGCAAGAACTGCCGACCACCATGTTTCTTCAGCTGCCGCAATCATCGTGTTAATGGTATTGTCGAAATTTGCACGTGAGACTTCATAGCCGAGAATGTTCTGATTTTCATCGAGCGTGTAACTCTTCGAGATGTCTATTCTCTGCGTGTACACTGCTGCTATGCTGCCTGCAAATACATTATTTTCGGGAACTGACAGCATTCTCGTAGTGTATGAACCGTTAGCTGATGCACTGATATTCGGTTTCTGATACGCGACTGATGCGAGAACGGAATAGTAACCTGCTTCAACATTTTTTACGCCTGCCCTCAGTGAATGATTATTGAGCAGGATTTCATTTATGTATTGAGGGAGACGCATTGAAACAGAAGCATAAGACATATCCGTTAAACAGAACATGAATGAAAAAATTATGGTGCTGTAGAAAATTATATGATGTCTAAGAGTTTTCATGAGAAGTTTTCACCTTCATATGTGATAAAAAGATTTGGCTGTTATTATACTATACAAGTAGCGGTGAATATTGTATGAAGGAGATAAAAGCAAACGCATGGAAAAATTTGACACTCTCATAATTGGAGGAGGGCCTGCAGGTTTAATCGCGGCAATAAGAGCAGCATCACTAGGTCAGAAAGTCGCAATAGCAGAGAAGAATCATTCTGTAGGAGAGAAATTATTATTGTCAGGAAGAGGACGATGCAACTTCACGAATGCTGAACCTGACATACACGTTTTCATCTCTAAATATGGCAATAACGGAAAGTTTCTTTACTCTGCATTCAGCAAGTTCGGGCCATTGAGGACACGTGAATATTTCAGTCATATTGGAGTGAAATGGATTGAGGAAAGAGGAAAGCGAATCTTCCCTGCTGAAGGAGGAAGCAAAAGAGTACTCGATATGTTACTCATGCAGTGCAAGAAGTACGGCGTAAGGATAATGCGTGATACACCAGTTAAAGCACTAAAGGTGAAGCATGGCCATGTTGATTATGTTATCACTGAGAATAACGAATACACAGCGGACAAGTATATTATTGCGACGGGAGGAAAGTCATATCCTAAGACAGGTTCAACAGGAGACGGTTATGATTTTGCGCGTCAGGCAGGACATACGATAACGGAATTATATCCTGCATTAGTGCCAGTGAGGACACGAGAGACTTGGGTAAAACTTGCAAGTGGATGTGATTTGAAGCATGTGAGGATTCATGTTCTGATTGACGGAAAAGAAGTTGATGAAAGATTCGGAGATATGGAATTCACGAACTTTGGGATAAGCGGCCCAATCGTAATGGAGATGAGTACACATGTACCAGACTGGATGAAACGCGGTGAGCTTTCATTCTCATTAGACTTAAAGCCTACACTGACACACGGAATCCTAATCGCAAGAATAAAACGCGACATAAAAAAATTTTCCGGCCATAAACGTTTTGCAGGTCTTACACGTTCATTAGTTCCTGCGAAGATGACTAATCTTATTCTCGAACTCTCAGACATTCCTCATGATAAGCCGGTAGAATATATTTCAGAAGAAGAGATATTTGAATTCGTGAAGCTGCTTAAAGATATACGCATGAACATAAACGGATTATGGAGTTTCAACAACGCAGTAGTAACGCGAGGAGGAGTGAATCTGAACGAAATAGAACCTGCTGCAATGAAATCTAAACTATGTGATAATTTATACTTTGCCGGTGAAATTTTGGACATCAACGGCCCATCAGGAGGATTTAACCTTCAAATATGCTGGTCAACAGGATATGTAGCAGGGAGTGTTAATGAATAAATGCTTTTAGTAATCGACACAGGGAACACGACAACAGTAACAGGTATTTATGACGGAGAAGAATTGATTGCACATTGGAGACTTTCATCGATACTTCACACATCAGATGAACTCGGAATATACTTTCTGAATCTTCTAAGCACGAAGAATATTACGCCGGATAAGATAACAGGTGCAGCATTTGCGAGTGTAGTGCCTTCACTCGACTTCCCGATGAAGGAAGCGATAAGGCAATACTTCGGTGTAAATCCTCTTCAGGTGAACGCATCAACGGATACGGGAATGAAGATACTCACGAAGAATCCTCATGAAGTAGGAGCAGACAGAATAGTGAATGCACTTGCAGGACGTGAGAAGTATGGAGCACCTGTGATTGTTGCGGATTATGGTACAGCAATAACATTCGATGTAGTATCGAAGGACGGCGATTATCTCGGAGGAGTAATAGCACCAGGTCTGAACTCTGGAATATCTGCATTGTTCTCAAAGGCGGCGAAACTTCCTCAAGTTGCACTGAATATCCCAGAAAGTGTGATAGGACGAAACACGGAGGAAGCGATACAATCAGGAATACTATTCGGGAATGCAGGACTGACTGACCATATCATAGACATGATTCGGAATGAAGACGGAATGAAAGACGCAAAGGTTGTAGCGACGGGAGGCCATGCAGGATTAATGGCGAAAGTCTCAAGGAACATTCAGTATGTAGATAAGTGGCTTACGCTTGAAGGCTTAAAGATGATATATGAGCGAGTGAATTCATGATTACAATCGGAGGTTTAACTCTCAAGAATCGTTTATGTCTTGCACCAATGGCAGGCGTTACTACAATAACAGTTCGTGAATTTTTCTCGTCATTGGGAGCGGCACTGACACACACGGAGATGATAAGCTGTGCGGGATTGATTCGGGACAATGCGAAGACGTATGACATGATGAAAGTATCAGAACATGAAGCACCGTTAGTGATTCAACTCTTCGCGAATGACGATAAGGTTTTAGTCTCTGGTGCAGAATGTGTATTGAAGTTCGGGAATAAATTCTCTGCATTCGGGATTAACATGGCCTGTCCAATGCCGAAGATAACGCGTAACGGTTCAGGTTCTGCATTGCTGAAAGATTCAGTTAAGGCATCACGAATGGTTTCGGGGTTAAAGTCGCTTGGTCTACCTGTGTGGGTAAAGATACGGAGACTGGATGACGATAACAATAACACGTTGAGATTCATAGAAGCGTTATTGAGAGCAGGAGCGGATAACGTATGCATACATGGCCGGACACCTTCACAGCGTTACGAGGGGATAGCGGACAGAAGTGTAATTGCTGAATCTTCAAAGAGGTTTAAGGGTTACATAAGTGCGAGTGGAGATGTAAAGACGATAGAAGACATCAACGAATACTTATCATACGGCAGTATTATGGTGATGTTAGCGAGGGGAGCAATATCGAATCCGTTTTTGTTCGAGGAGTTCAACGGGACATACAGGACAAACGAATCAAAACTTGAATCACTGCTGAAATTCTCACAACGTACACTTGAAGTTTCTGGAGAACACAAAGCTGTTGTATTACTGAAGAGATTTGCGGGAAGCATGTTAAGATACACTGAAGGTTCAGCGGAACTAAGGAGACGTGCAATGATGTCAGGAAGTCTTGAAGAATTAAGAAACGTATTACGGGAAGGAGTAATGAACTGAGATATGAGGGTAGAATACACAACTAAGGATGTATGCGCGAAGAGGATAACGTTTGATATAGAAGACGGGAAGATGTACAGCGTAAAATTTTCGGGAGGCTGTCCAGGAAATTTGTCTGCAATCTCAAAATTAATTGAGGGGGCAGATGCAGGAACGATAGCAACGATACTGAAGGGAAATAAGTGCGGCACAAGAGGAACGTCATGTGCGGATCAGTTATCGATAGCGATAGAGGAGGCATTAAGTGAGAAGTACATCGGTCAGCACACAATACAGATTGGGGAGCATATGGGATGAACTGCCTGACTCTTCTGAATGGAAGCGAGAGAGGAGAATTCCAGAGACGCAGGAAGAGGCACTTGAACTGTACGAAGCTGCGAAATTAAGTTTGAACAGGACGACGATGCAGGCATGGGACAGACATAATGACATGGTATCGAAGTCTCAAAAGCTCAGACAGATTGCACAGCGCAAGGAAATTCTTGAACGTCAGAACATAGAGCACCGTGAAGAACAGACGCGCCTAATTGAAGAGGCAGCATTGAAACGAGAAGATAACCGCAGGACAATATAACGTTCTGCGGCATTTTGATTCATTTACACACCGGCCACAACGTAAATCTCACCGGCAATTTCGGGATATTCTTCTCCGAGTTTCAGAAACGCATTTATCATTTCAACTGTGTAGAACTCATTTATCTGTGCATTCGATAATGTCTTCAGCCAATATCCTCCTGACTGTATTATCCTAAGTCCTGCACTCTCAAAATCCCTCTTCAATCCAGAAAAGTTATACACTCTCCTGTGTCCGTTCTTTATGTCCGAAGCATTGAGAGAATCAACCCGTTCAAGCATACCCATTTTCACGGCTGCCTGACGATGCAAGCTGTCTCTGTTTGGAACTGCGGCAAGTATTACCCCCCCCTGACACAATTATTACGCATCCATGTTGAACATAGCTTCAGAATTCCAACGGGGTCTTCTACGTGTTCAAGGACATGGCCAAGAATAATGTTGTCGAATTTTCTTCCTGGTCTGTAATCTTCAAAGAGGCTTGCTTCTCCCTTAATGCCGGGATGACGTTCCTTTGCAGACTCAACGAAGAAATCTGCTCCGTCAACTACAGTGTAATCATCACTGAACTTCGGAAAAAGTACATCAGTCATCAATCCTTCCGCAGGGCCAAGTTCAAGAACACTACCTGAATTCATGTAGCGCATGAAAATTTCACCGCAGTATCTCGTTGTGTGATACATGACACCTTCAGAGTAACCTGCACTTCTTGCTATTTCTGTTACCCTTTTACGTTCTTTGCTTAACATGCTTCTAATTCTCCTCTTGAAATATCAGCGTTCAGACCAGTATTTGATCAGCGAATATATATCATCACGCACGGACATATAATCCTCATGATTGCAGAGGCAGTATCTGTACGGTACACCATTAACCTCAGTATCACGAATGAATCTGAATCCGAATTTTCTCGATAGGTTATTCATGACCTTGTTGTCATTCCTGTCTCTGTTGATTATCTCTTTCACCTTGAGGACATCAAACGCAAAATCCAGACACATTATGTTAGCCTCAATTGCATATGGTGCTTCTTTAGCGACTCTTTCATCAATCATGAAACTTCCCTGCTCAAGAATCGAACCATCAGGTGCAATATCATACAGTCTTGTTGTGCCTATGAATTTTCCTCGTTTATTCAAGATTGCCCAGAATATATCGTCAGGTCTGCTCAGATACTTTTCGTACCATACTTTTTGACTCTCGACAGTGAGATTAACCTGTTGATTGAAGAAGTATTTATTGCGTTCAGAATTCCGCATACTCACGAATTCTTCTGCATACTTCATTTCAAAAGGTACGAGATCAATGCATACTCCGTTAATCTCTTTGTGCCTGTACTCCTGCACTGCATCGAAACGAAAATTACTGCTCATTCTTTTTCACTCAGCTTACGGTTTATGATTTCAGCTGCCTCTCCGACATTCTTCATGTTCTGAAGCTCATCATAGGCAAACTTGATTCCGAACTTTTTCTCAATCGCTACGATTAACCGTATGTGTGAAAGAGAATCCCAGTCTTCAATATTTTCTGCATTTGTTTCATTGGTCAGCACTATAGAATCATCGTCAAATACTTCACGGAATATAGGCTGAAGTTCATTCATAACTTCTTCCAGTTTCACAATAACATTCCTCCTTGCATATTTATAGTCTTATACCGTAAGAATCATTGCGGCAAGTATCGGCTGATGCAGCTTCATAACTTTTTCAACTGGCTTATCGTTATGAGTGATCAGCCTGTAGTCTTTCACTTTGAGACCGGCAGATTCAACCGTATCAAAAACTTCCTGCGGCGTATGAAAATGGTATATATGATCACGTTCAGGAGCATCTATAACCGTTGTAACATAGCTCAATGTATCTTTATGAGAACATCTCAACATCTGACGCAGAAAATCAACCGGCCTCTCAACGTGTTCAAGAACTTCTCCCATGACAATAACGTCATATTTCTCTTCAGGCACAAAGCTGAAAAAATCTCTTTGCTCTATCACTAAGTAATTTTGCCCCCCCCTCTCCCAATACAGCAAAAATGCGTATATTTACTCGTCATATCTACACACGTTTTCGAGAGGTCAACTGCATGAAAGAATTTCAGCCCTGAAAGTTCGAGAGCCTTAACGAAATATTCTCCGTGTCCAGGCCCTATTTCAAGATAACGGATACCTTTAACACCGCGTATGAATTCATCATAGAATCTCATGCTCTCAAGATGAAAATTCAGAAGGTACGTTGAAAGCCCCAGACCTACCATGTATTTCGTCATGTAGCTGTCATTGAAATAAACATCGTTACTGACTTCGTTAAACGTACTGTATCTGTATGTCCCGTGCTCTGCAAAATACTTCGTCTCTTCCATAACAACCTGTATGAATAGCAAATAGCAATCGGCAATGTCATTCACAGAGTTCCCAAGAGACTGATAAAAACGTATCAGCCTGTGAAGTCCATACAGTTCATAATCTGATAACGATGGAATGAATTTCTTCAAATATTTTCCGTGCAACTGATTCTTTTCACAGATGATCTTCAGAAATTCTTCAAGTTCATTTGTCATTTTTTCCTCCTTCAAGTATCTCAATCAGACCAATTGCATCATTCATCATGAATGCAACTTTTTTGTTTTCAAGTGCAGGTGCTGCTTCAGGCATCTTCACGAGCATATATCCTTTCTCTTCAAGCATCGCAATTTGCTCGTTAAACGTTACCCCCCCCCCCAGTTGTATTAATTACATAACATATATGATAAGGAGCATTCCCGATTCTTCTGGCCAGACCCGAAAATAATTTACAGCCTTCACATGGTGATATAAGCTCAATGAGAAAGCCGTTATTGCGTATGAAACATATATTGATGTTCCTGACAGGGTCATACATAACTTCCTGTTCAATCTCATAGCCGAGATTCAGAAATTCTTTCAGCGCATTGTTCATATCTGCAACGAGATAACCTACATGATGAACCTTCAAGACAATCACTCCTCTCTTATGAATGTATTTCTATTCTCGTAATTATTCAGCTCAAGCTCCCACTCAGTATGATCATCTTCCGAACTGAGCAAAGAGAACCCGAAATCCTTATATAAGCTCTCAACCATTGAATTCTTTTTTGTTCTGATATATATTCCTGTGAGTTTTATGCACCCTCTCTTCCTGGCCTCTCGAACAATGCAGTCGAGCATCAAATCTTCAACTCCGCGTTTGAGAACTCTGCAGCTCATCAGCCACAGAATAATCTTCAAGTTATCGCCGTGAATCTCTCCTATAACCAGTGATATGATCCCGTTATCTCCGAATTTATCCTTAAGCCTGCAGTACAGCGTAATGTGTTCAGGACTTTCTGATGCACTCTTAATCTCAGCGAGGGTATAGCGTTTTGTCGTGAGATTAAACTGATTGGTTTTATTCGTGAGCTGAGTTATCCTGTCAAAATATATCTCTCTGAACGGTGAGATTTCTGCTTCCATTTCGAGAGACTTCAGAAACTCATCATAATTCCCTGAGCTTTCTTCGAGTTCATGACGCTGTTTATTCTGCCTGTATGTATCACTGCGCTTTATGTCATCTTCAGAGATTGCTGCTGTCTCAAAATATCCGTTATCCTCGATTGCCTTTATGCATGTGAATATGTCTTCGGGATCGAAATCCGGCACGCTTACTTCCGGAATATCACGCCGTACAATTTCTCTTTCTGCAGGGTTGTCATCAATGAACACCAGACTGTCCAGTCCGATATTAAGTTCATGTGCTATCTGTCTGATGTTTATGTTCTTGGTATTCCAGTTAGCATGAAAAGCGGCAAAGTCTTCGAGTTTCAACACGCTGTCAGGATGAGTAAAGCCCAGTTCCGCAACATCATTGTCATTCTTTGAACATACAGCAAGAATAACGCCACGTTCTTTAAGACGCTTAACGTATTTCTGAAAGTCAGTGTATGATTCACCCAAAGGAGTTTCATTCCCGATTGATATTCCGTTAAGTCCATCCTCACCGATAACACCACCCCACAATGTATTATCGAGATCGAGAACAAGACATTTCTTAGTGCGGCCAAGTACTGCACAGATAATTTTCTTCAAGTTCCATGCAGCATTAGGAAACACGTCATAGTTAAGTGCGAATTTGTATGAATAAAACTGAGAGCGTTTGTGCCATCGTTCAAGTCCTGTTTCTGCGGATAATCTATTTATGTCATGTATATAGAATCCTCTGTGTGAGGCTGCATACTCCGAAAATTTCCTGTTCAGGACATTCATGAAGTGTTCAAGCCCATTAGGATACACTGCATCAAAGTTACCTTCCGGCTGTGAGGGAGGGAAGTCAAAATTATTCTGGATTATCACGGCTGAAAATTTGCGTGAAAGATTTTCCCAGACGTTTTTGAATCTCATGAATTCATTCTCAAGTTTTGCTTCTATTTCATCAGATGAATCATTAACTGCAGGAACGTTCAATATATTAGCTATGCTCGTGAATATGATTATTATCTCAGGATTGAATCTATCAAGTTCAGGATTTCCGAACACAGCATCCTCATAGAATTTATTGTATTCTGATTCGTAGAACTCTGGTTTGATTCCGTCATTGAGCAGAAATATCTCAAGAATGTTCTTAATGTCAGTTACGGTTGAGCCTCCGAGAACGGCAATTCGTTTAGTGATATATGATATGCTATCGCGTTCAAGAAGTCTGCGTCTGAGTGATTTTTGCCTGCGTAAAATTTCATCATTGTCGAACGGGTACTTTATCGTGAACATTTACGCCGCCTCCAGTGAAGAAGCATGTAAAAATTCCCTGCCCAAAAGATATGAACAAGGAATAATTTGTCTGTATATAATACTCTTATTAAAGCATAGATTATTCGTGTTTCGTGTTTCGTGTTTCGTGTTTCGTGTTTCGTGTTTCGTGTTTCGTGTTTCGTGTTTCGTGTTCGTGTTTCGTGTTTCGTGTTTCGTGTTTCGTGTTTCGTGTTTCGTGTTTCGTGTTTCGTGTTTCGATTGTAGAAACGGTTTTGTTTTCTGTCATCATATATTCTACTGATTTTATCTTAGCTGTCGTAAGCAATTTCCTAGTCTCGTAATGCTTCTCTGCTGTCCTGAAAATTTCGCATTGTTCTACGTTATTCACGAGTGCCTCAGAAGGATATTCCCATTCACCTGAATGCTTCTCGAATCCCATCATGAAATCCCATCTGAGTGCCTTTCTGTTATGTATTCCTACGTGAGCGTACATGACATCAACGAACTCATAGAGATAATCTGACAGCAGGATATTTCCCTCCATGAGTGCACTGGCATAACCTGAATCACTGAGCATAAGACGGCCAAGAATACACTGCTTCTTTTCACAGTCGAAATCTGTCCATCCGAGAGTAGCAAAAGGCTTCATGCTTTCCTTATCTATCATAATCATGAATCCCTGAGTGTTATCTCTGAGATATATATTCTCGTACCATTGAGATTCTGATTCATATGTGAGTTCATAAGGCTGATTGATGAATCTGTTAAGCTCCCCGTCATTCCGCCAGTTTATTACGCAGGGGAAGTATTCAGGTCGTATCTCTTCAAGGATAACTGAATCACCTTCAATTCTGAGATACTCTTTCGTTTTGTCCCTCTCAGAAAATTTCCTGCCCGCAATGAAACTCATATCCGCTATGCATCCTCCCCATGAAAGACCTACACCGAACCCAATCATCATTACGCGTCTTGCACTGCTGTAATGTTTCAGTGAAAGCATATCTTCTGCCGCTATTGGAAGTGAACTTGATACAGTGTTGCCGTATTCTTTTATGTCCTCCCAGTAGGGCATTTCCTGAAGTCCGCATTTGTCTCTGAGTGAATCAAGAATTAAATTGTTCGCCTGATGAAAAATGTAATAGTTTATGTCCTGCCTGCCTAATGATGAATCTGCGAGAATTTTATTTACGGTCGACGGAACTGTATCAAGTGCGAAGTTCATTATGTTCTGACCGTTCATGTATAAATCTCTGTTCCTTCTGACATTTCCGTATGAATCCCTGAATGTTTCTGTCTCAGTGTTCATGTAACTGTTTCTGCTGCCTCCAACAGGAACGATTAAATCTCCTGCACCGCTTCCGTCAGTGCCGTAAACGAATCCATAGAGACCAGATTTATCCGTATCAACAGCGGAGACAAGTACAGCAGAAGCAGCATCACCGAACAAATTTTTTGTCGAGTTGTCTTCGGGGTTAATATACTTACTGTATGTCTCAGAGGTCAGAAGGAGAACGTTCCTGCACTGCCCGGATTCGATAAGACCTTTTGCTAGTCCGAGACCATAAATGAAGCCCGAACAGCCTAAATTGAAATCAAGAGCACCGCAATTCTTACTGAGTTTCAATCTGTCCTGAAGAATACATGCAGTTGTAGGAAGATAATAATCCGGCGATTGTGTGCATAGAAGCAGAAAATCTATTGATGAACGATCGAGGCCATGTTCAAATAATTTTTCAGCGGCAATAGCGGCCATATCTCCTGCTGTCATATTCGGCGGACATATATGCCTTCGTTCAATTCCTGTTTTCTTCCGAAGTCTCGCATTAGTGTTTTCTTCTGTGATTTCGGGCAGATAATATTCTATTGCTTTGATATACGCTTTCATGTACAATAACTTTCCTTTCACGAATCGATTTTCATTAATGGAAGATAATCAATAA
>CAJOMU010000014.1 GCA_905235735.1 uncultured Synergistales bacterium | reverse complement strand
TCCAGTGTTTGAGATTATATCATAAAAACTAAGCTAAGCAAGCGCAATTCATCTCGCCGCCTATAGAGGCGGAAGACTTCTTGCGCGATTATGTTAAAGCTCGTGAAAAATCGGTTTCATCTTGTCGAACGTGCAGAAGTATCTGAAGCCTATTTCATTTTTCAGAATGTCTCTTGCTTCGTTCATGTGCGCGTAAAGATAATCGGGTGTATGTGCATCACTTCCTAATGTTAAAATCTCTCCGCCCATATCTCGATACAGCCTCAAAATCTCTCTGCTTGGCTGCGTATCTTTAAGTCCGTAACGCCAGCTTGAGGCGTTCATTTCAATCCCCTTATGTTCATCTATTGCTCTCCTCAGAATTTCCGTTACGATGTCCCTCACCTTTACGAAGGGATAAACACCTTTCTTGTCATAGCGAACCATTAAATCAAGATGTGCAAGCACAGAATAGTCATGAAAATTTTTCATAATGTTCAACAGCTCTTCGTAATAGCCTATGTTGTATTCATCCTGAGTCTTTCCTATCTGATATTCAGCAGACCATAAATCTTTATCGTCAATCTCATGTACGCTGAGAAGAACGAAATCGAGTTTATCACGGTAACGTTCAAAGAGAGTTTCATATTTCTTGACTGTATGCCTCTGAATTCCAAACTCAAGTCCTGCTCTGATTCTTATGCCGCTAAACTTCTTCCTCATCTCTTCAATCTCACGGAAATATTTTGTTCTGTCGCCCAATGATTCAGAACTGTACGAAAAATAATCAACGTGATCTGTAAAGCATAATTCATCGAGGCCAAGTTCAAGTGCACGTTTAATCTGAAGTTCCATAGGTGTATTGCAGTCATCACTATAGTAACTGTGAAGATGATAATCAGCTTTCAATTTAAATCACTCCCATAAAAAAATCCCCCGAAATTGTATCAGGGGATTCAAGTTTTCTGTTACGATTTTATGCTTCGTGAATCAGTTTGTGCCATTCCTTAATTGACTTCAAAGATGGTGAGTTCGTTCCTTTTGCCTTCACCATCATTATGCCTTCAATTGCTGCACTGGCCGCCGCAAGTGTCGTTACGTAAGGTATATTTGCCTTCACTGCTCCACGACGCAAATCACTTCCCGTTTTCGTGAATGCTTTCTCTCTCGGTGTGTTGATGACCATTTGAACATCTCCGTTAATGATTCGGTCAATCGCATTTGGTCTGCCTGAACCGATATTCTCGCATTCAATTCCGCCTTTCCGAAGAGCTTCGTATGTTCCTTCAGTTGCTAGCACATTGAAACCCGCATAAACGAATCTCTGAGCTATAGGAATGATTGCTTTCTTGTCCGAATCGCTTACTGCAATTAAGACTGTTCCCTCTAACGGCAGCTTTGAATTCGCGGCTTCCTCTGCCTTGAAGAATGCCTCGCCTGCCTCAACAGACAGACCAAGTACTTCACCCGTAGATCTCATTTCAGGCCCAAGCACGGGGTCAACTTCCTGGAACATATTGAACGGGAACACTGCTTCCTTCATTCCCCAATACGGAATGATTCTCTCATGAAGTGAATGCAACGGTGAAGGTTCTCCCGTCAATTTGCTCATGATTGCTCCAACTGCAAGAGGCACCATTTGAATCCCGCAGACTTTCGACACTAACGGCACAGTTCGTGATGCTCTTGGATTTGCCTCAAGGACGAATACCTTTCCGTTTTCGATTGCGTACTGAATGTTCATTAGTCCTGTTACATGCATGGCCTCAGCAATCTTCCTCGTGTAATCTTTTATGGTCGCGAGTGCTTCAGGTGATATATGTCTCGAAGGAATTATGCACGCCGAATCTCCCGAATGTATTCCCGCAAGCTCTATGTGTTCCATTACTGCGGGTACATACGCATGAACTCCGTCGCAAATTGCATCAGCTTCACATTCGAGTGCATGATTCAGGAAACGGTCAATCAGTATCGGCCTGTCTGGAGTTACACCGACTGCGGCATTCACATAACTCTCTAGGCTCGCATCATCATATACGATTTCCATTCCTCGACCGCCAAGAACATATGACGGTCTCACCATTACGGGATAGCCTATACGATTTGCGATTTCATGTGCCTGTTCGAGTGTCGCTGCCATTCCTGACTCAGGCATTGGGATATTCAAAGTGTCCATTACGGATTTGAATCTTCCTCTGTCCTCTGCAAGGTCAATTATCTCCGGCGATGTTCCGAGTATCTTCACACCATTGCGTTCGAGTTCTGATGCAAGGTTCAAAGGTGTCTGTCCTCCGAATTGAGCGATAACTCCTTCAGGCTTCTCTTCGTTGTATATGCTCAGAACGTCTTCGAGTGTAAGAGGCTCAAAATATAACTTGTCGGAGGTGTCGTAATCCGTTGAGACCGTCTCAGGGTTACAGTTGATGATTATCGTTTCATATCCGAGTTTCTTCAATGAATTTGCCGCATGTACACAGCAGTAATCAAATTCAATTCCCTGTCCGATTCTGTTCGGGCCTCCACCAAGAATCAAAACCTTTCGATTATTCGAGACTTTGTTCGTGCTCTGCTTCCTGTTGTATGTCGAATAGTAATATGATCCGCTGTCAGTTCCGCTTACATGTATTCCGTGCCACGTCTGATTTATTCCGAGTTCCTTTCTGCGTTCACGTATGCTCTTCTCTGGAACGTCCAACAGCATGGCCAAGTATCTGTCAGAGAATCCATTACGCTTGGCCTGAGCTAACATCTCATCAGGAAGTTCTTTGCCTCTGTACTTGATGATTGATTCTTCCTCATCAACTAGTTCCTTCATCTGTTCAAGGAAATACGCTTTTATCTTCGTGAGTTCATAAATCTCATCAATAGTTGCGCCTTTACGCAGTGCCTCATAGATAATGAAGTATCTTTCACTTGTCGGATACTCAAGCATACTCAGCAATTCAGACTTTGAGAGTTCATGAAAATTCTTCGCATACCCTAAACCGTATCTGTCCTTTTCAAGTGAACGTATCGCCTTCTGAAATGCCTCTTTGAACGTCGCACCTATACTCATGACTTCACCGACAGCTCGCATTTGCGTTCCGAGTTTATCCTGTACTCCTTTGAACTTCTCGAATGCCCAGCGTGCGAATTTCACCACAACGTAATCACCGTCAGGATAATATTTGTCGAGCGTGCCATACTTGCCGCATGATATATCACTGAGCGATAAACCTGCCGCAAGTTTTGCAGACACAAGCGCAATAGGAAAACCTGTTGCCTTTGACGCGAGTGCAGATGAACGTGATGTACGAGGGTTAATCTCAATCACTATCACTCGTCCTGTCTTCGGGTCATGTGCAAACTGTACGTTCGTTCCTCCGATTACTCCGATGTGTTCAACGATTCGATATGCCTGTTCCTGAAGTTTTTTCTGGAGGTCTTCGCTTATCGTCAGCATTGGAGCAGCACAGAATGAATCTCCCGTGTGAACTCCCATAGGATCAATATTCTCGATGAAGCATACGGTTATCATGTTGTTGTCTTTATCGCGTACAACCTCAAGCTCTAATTCTTCCCAGCCTGATACGCTTTCTTCAACGAGTACCTGATGTACTATGCTCGCCTGCAATCCACGTTCACATACTACCTTTAGTTCTTCGCGGTTATACACGAGTCCTCCACCTGCACCGCCCATAGTGTAAGCGGGTCTGAGGACGACGGGATAATTCAATTCTTCTGCAATGTTCAACGCCTCTTCAACCGAATATGCGACCTTCGAGCGGGCCATGTCGATATTAAGTGCCTGCATTGTCTTCTTGAATTCGATTCTGTCTTCTCCGCGTTCAATTGCATCTGCCTGAACTCCTATTACCTGAACTCCATACTTCGCTAGTATCCCTGACTTGTGAAGTTCCGCACATAAATTCAATCCTGACTGACCGCCTAAATTCGGAAGCAAAGCATCAGGACGTTCACGCGCAATGATTGCCTCTAAGCGTTCAGGGTTCAGAGGTTCAATGTATGTTATGTCTGCCATTTCAGGGTCAGTCATTATCGTTGCGGGATTCGAGTTCACGAGTACAATCTCATATCCCAATGAGTGAAGAGCCTTGCACGCCTGAGTTCCTGAATAATCGAACTCGCACGCCTGACCTATTACTATCGGCCCTGACCCTATGATTAATATCTTGCGGATGTTGTGCTGTGATGACGTCATATAAATCCCTTCTTTTTACTCGAAAAAACTATTTTGATTCCCCTTCAACGCCTGGTGATGCTTTTGGTTCTGATTCTTTTACTGATTCTTTTACTGCCTCTTCTGGTTTTACTTCTGGTTCAGCCTTTACGCTTTCAGATTCAACAACTGGTGCAGTTCCTTCTGTTTTAACTTCTGATTCAACTTCCGTCTTAACTTCAGGTTTTACTGTTATGTCTTCTGATTTTGCCTCTGCTGCAGGTTCTTCAGGTTTTTCTTCTGATTTCTCCTCTGCTTTTTCTTCCTGC
The DNA here is from genome assembly GCA_905235735.1 of uncultured Synergistales bacterium. GTDB lineage: Bacteria > Synergistota > Synergistia > Synergistales > Aminobacteriaceae > JAFUXM01. Next base: position 38,217 of record CAJOMU010000014.1, on the reverse strand, counting down.
TTTGGCTCTTCCGGTTTGACTTCCTCACTCACTGTTTCTTTTACTGCTTCTGATTCAGGTTTTTCTTCCTGCTTCGGCTCTTCTGGTTTAACTTCCTCACTCACTGTTTCTGCTGAAGGTTCAGGTTCTTCGTCTTTTACTTCCTCAATCACAATCGCGGGAACTGTTTCATCCTTCGATTCTGCTTTTGATTCCGATTCTGTCTTCGTGTCAGCTGAAACTTCAATCACATTATCAATCGATAATTCATGTATCGTTTCATCTGGAGATGTTACAGTAGCGCGTGCAAAAAGTGATTCATCATTAATAACAACCTGTGCCTTATTTTTGAGTGATGTCTCATATGCCGCTAATCTGTTCCTCTGTTCCTGCTGGGTTAAAAGTGTCCTTATATCCGCACTCACTTCATCATACGGTGTTACACTCGCTTCAACATGCTCCGTCTTCAGTCCAACCGCAAAATCTGAACTCGTTACCTCAAATACAGGGCTGACCTCTCCTACATCAAGCGATTCAAGAACTGAAAATGCTCCTGTCGCAAGTGCAGTTGCAGGAAGAAATACAGGTGCTCTCGTGATGTTGATTACATCTTTGGATGCAAGCTCATCATTCGAGACGATTACATCCCAGCTTTCTCCCGATACTAACTTTTCACGAAGTACTTCGGCATCTTCCTTCTTGTTGAAGTTCGCAGCATGAATCATGAATCCTTCAGGCTTAGAGTAAATTAAACTCTTCATCGTGTCGTAAAATTCTACGGCTCTGTCCTCGCTGATATTCACTTCTCCGATTGCGTTGCTGAGTAACTGATCAACTGCCATCTGTCTGGCTAAACTGCGCTTGTAATCCTCAACCTTTATGCCTGAGTTCGCAAGTGTCTGATAGAATGTCTCTCTTGTCGGAAAATATGTGTCCGCGTAATTCTTCATGACCTGTTCAGCTTCCGCATCTGATACACGTATTCCGCTTTCATCGACTTCCTTTGCAAGCTGTGATTCAAGAATCGCCTGATCCAACACTGCCTGATATATTGATGGCATGTCCAAGTTCTCAGCACTTCTCGAATTGTAATTGCTCAGGTATTCACGAACTCTTCTCTCAAGTTCCGAACGCATTAACGAACGTCCGTTTATCTGTGCAACTTCATAGTCGCTCATCGTTCCGTCTGCATTGCGTTCAGGTGTACGTCTCGTGCTTCTGCCTTCGTACATAAGGAACGTGGAAAGCAGAAAAGCAACAACAATTATTGCCATAACCCATTTCATTTGTTTGCGCAGAAAATTCATCATTTTATTTTAAAACCTTCTCTCAAAAAATTTTGTATTCAGTATTTCTCCGTAACTCAAATTTTAGCATAAGCTAAGCAATTTTACACATACGCTAATGTTCTGCCTGTTTTCGTTACTACCTCAAGGCGTTCTCCTTTTTCTCCTGTACCTTTCATAATCTCTCCCATCATTTCTGAAATGTCTAATGATTCTGCTTCTGAACATTCGCATACAAGAGAGTCATGAACCTGAAGAAAAAGTTTATCTGAACATGAACGCTCAAAATTTATCATGGCCTTTCGTGCTATATCCGCCGCTGTCCCCTGAATCGGACTGTTTATTATCGCTCGGTCTAATGCCGCTCCATTCGCTGGTATCTCTGAAACTCTTCGTATCCTCCCGAACATTGTCCGCGTGAATCCTCTTTCCTTCGCTCCGTGAATCAATTCATCAAGAAATGCTTTCAGTCCGGGAAGTGCATCAAAGTATCTGCTCATGATGTCCTTCGCTTCTGTCCGTGAGACATTCAATCTCTCAGCTAATCCGAATGATGTCATGCCGTAAAGCAGTCCGAAGTTTATCATCTTGGCCGCACGTCTCAGTTCAGGTGTCACCATTTCAGGCATAACTCCGAATACCCATGATGCTGTCTCTGTGTGAATATCTCTGTTGTGTGTGAACGCATCAATCAGTCTCTCTTCTCCTGACATCCAAGCCAGTACACGAAGTTCAATCTGCGAATAATCTGCTCCGACGAAAACATTTCCCTCTTCTTTTGGGATTAACGCGGATTTAATTTCGTCTGCCCATTTCCCGAATGCCGGTATGTTCTGCATGTTCGGATCTCTGCTGCTTAATCTTCCTGTTCCCGTTAATGCTGGTTCAAATGTCGTGTGTATGATTCCGTTTTCATCCGCTGCCTTCTGCAATGGCACAACGAATCCCGTGAGCATCTTTGAGAGTTCTCGATGTTCGAGAATCAGGCGCGGGACTGCCCCGTTCGGAAGTGCTGCAAGGTGTTCAAGTACCTGTGCACTCGTTGAGTATGATGTTCTGCTTCGTGTCTTTATTTCAGGCTCAAAGGCTAAACGTTCAAACAGTAACCATGATACTTGAGCAGGAGAATTCACATTTATTCTTGCACCTGTCTCTTTCGTTATGCACTCTTCAATCTCACGTATCCTCGCTTCAAGTTCCTCTTCAATCGCAATGAACTTTGACTGATTGATTCTGACTCCTCTGTCCTCCATTTTATTCAGCACAGGGATTAACGGAATGTCAATCTCATTCATCACATCAGAAAGTGATTCATGATCACGTATTTCACCTTCGAGTTTAGCGGCCATGTCTGCAAGTTCATTCGGGGATATATCTGATGCTGTATCGTGAAACTTACTGCCGGTTATATCAGGGTGAAGAAGATAGTATGCGGTCTTCATGTCCCACACTCTTGAACCTTCGGGGAAATTTTCGGGATTGATTCTGAGTTCTGTCTTGTAATCCGCAGTGATAATATCGCAGTCAGGCATAACGAATCTGTCAGCAGTTTTAATCTTACGTGATGTTATTTCCGCATTGCTTCCCATTCGTCTTAGCAGCTTTGACAGTCCCAGTCTTGCGGCTAATTCTTCTGCACTCTTCATGTCGGGTGAAAATTTCATGCACTCATCAAGAAAACGTTTTCCTGCTTCACCATCATAAAGATTATCTTTGAGCCTGATAATATTCTCGCGAGTCCATAATGCATGGCCTAGACCATGTGCCTCTAACTTACTGCGAGTACCTTTTGGGAGTTCAGGAAGTGATTTGTAGATTTCTTCAAGTGTCGGATATTGAGATAGTAACTTCTTTGCTCCTTTCTCACCTATACCGGCAATGCCCTTCACATTGTCTGCAGCATCACCGACAATAGCGAGGTAATCTGACATTGATGAAGGCATGAACCCGAACTCCTTCACGAAGGCGTTTGTGTCATAGAATTCTGCACCAGATAAACCACTTTTCACCGGACGAATCATAACTACTTCAGTATCAAGAAGCTGGAACAAATCTTTATCCGAAGACAGAATCACTCCTGTATAGCCTGAATCATGAACGAGCTTTGAGACAGACGCAACTACATCATCAGCTTCAACTCCTTCACGGATTATCACGTTGTAACCGAGATACCCAAGAAGCTCCTGCAATAATGGAAATTGAATCCTTAACTCATCAACCATAGCTTTACGTTCAGCTTTATATGTCGGGAGCAATTCATGCCTGAATGTTTTTCCCTGAGCATCGAAGACAATAATATTATAGTTCGGATTGATTATATCCTGAACTCTGAACAGTATGTTTAGAAAGCCAGTTATCATTGCTGTAGGTGTTCCGTCTGGAGCTGTGAGTTTAGCTGTTACTGCGTGAAAACTCCTGTATGCAATGCTGTGTCCGTCAACAATAAGGAAAGTATTTATAGTGCTCACCTCTTTGTGAATCATATTGAAACATTATGAATAAATTATAATATGCTGAGAAATTTTTGACGGAGTAGAATCATTTTATGAATCATAACTTAGGAGACGATACTTGCTTCCTTAATGATGATGAAGTCAACAAGCTCCCTGAAATTATCTGTGCCTTCGCTAATTCTTCAGGAGGCATTGTTATTCTTGATTCGATTTCTGAACTCAATATCCCACATGAAATAGAGTATAACGTTCAAGAACTTTCAGACGGGAAATATGCGGTTCACGTTCAGCCACTAAAATGGAATCGCAGACCCGCAATGATTCATGATAGAGTGTACAGACGAGTTGAAGGAGAGAACATAATTTCAGGAAGATATGCCCGTTCAGTGATGAGTATGGATGCATTGAATTCCTCTCGTGATGACTTTCCTGTTAAGGCCAAGCTCGATGAAGAATGCATGAATGAGTTCCGTGCTTCAGTTCTGAGTTTGCGAACAGGCTATGAGAATCTGAATCGCAATGAGTTCTTCAGGAGGACGTTCATATATTCAGGAAAGTATCTGACGTTTGCAGGTGCGTTGATGTTCGGAAAGATAATGCGTGTACGTGCGAAGGTGAATGATACAAAGATTGAGGCATATAACATCTGGCGGGCATACACAGATATACTTCCGAGACTGACACATAAACTTTCTGACAGGTGCGCACGTGCATTCCGTGAGGCATTCATCAATTCACTTCTGCATTCGGACTATAACATATCACGATTCATCAGCTTAAAGATTAAGCCCAATCCATTGAGAGCAGTTATCGATAACCCTGCAATAGTTAGAGGCGTAACACGAAACCACAGACTTCAGAAAATTTTTGTGCTTTCAGGAATCTCAAAGTGCAATAATGAAGGCATTGAACGAATCAAACTCTATGACCCTAAATTTAAACTTGAACAGGACATGCTGAACTTCAGAGTGAGAGCATCAATACCTCTTGAAGGAGTAGAAACACTTCCCGATGTGATTATGTTATAAAGTTTGCCGATATTAACATTTTAACTTGACTTGAGATTTAATGACTGATAGAATTCATTACAACAAATAAGTTTGATACATAAAATAAATTTCCCATAAAAGGAGACAGAAGCGATTGCTGAAATATAGAAGAGGCGTTGCTGAATGTGTAACGCTGACCCTGATGTTATTTGTGCTTTTGTTCACGTTCACGAATGAATCAGAAGCGGCCAAGAAAAAGAAACGCTATGACGACTGGAGAGCAGTAGCTGCGGATATGGCACTTGAATTCAACGCGGCAATTGAGGACGTAAAGAACGATAAGTATCAGGACGCATATAACCATGTGAATGATGCATACTTCAAGTATTATGAGGTTCAAGGTGTAGAGAGAACAGTTATGTATGCAATCTCTGCGGCAAGAGTGAATCACATTGAGGGTCAGTTCAGAGACATCAAACATGTTTTACTCGGCAATCAGGAGAAAGAGAAGAACTTATTGCTTCAGCAAATCGAAGACCTCAAACTGAAAATCTATAAGGACTCAATGGTTCTCGACGGCATTGCTGATGTTTCTGACCCTGACAGTGTGGGAGCAGCATTGTACACTGATACGAAAGTTCCGCGACCAGAATTAGCCGGTGTTCCTTCACAGCCGGCACCAACAGAGACAACAACATCATCAACAGCATCTTCATCATCAGAATCGAAAGCACCAGTGAACCGCGACTGGCTGACATTCATAACTGCATTCGGTCTTCTCGTCCGCGAGGGATTAGAGGCAATACTAGTTATCGTTGCAATCGTTGCGTACCTCATCAAGACAGGCAACAAGAACATGTTGAAGGGAGTATATCTCGGATCATTAGCGGCAATCATTGCGAGCGTGATTCTTGCGTGGGCACTTGAGGCGTGGATGGGTGAACAGAGCGGTGTTGCACGTGAATTGCTTGAAGGGTGGACGATGTTCCTTGCTGTTGCAGTTCTATTTTACGTCAGCAACTGGATGTTATCGAAGGCAGATAATATTGCGTGGGAAAATTACATTAGCGGAAAAGTTCAGCAGTCAATTGATTCAAAATCACAATGGACTTTAATCTTTGCGGCATTCATTGCCGTAATGCGTGAAGGTGCAGAACTGATTCTGTTTTACTCTGCGGCTTTCACTGGAGGTATGAGCAATCCGACATACATAGCTTACGGTATAGGTGCAGGAATTCTTGTGCTCGCGGTCGTGTGGGTAGCGTTCAGATACTTCAGCGTGAAACTTCCATTGAGGGCATTCTTCATGTTCACGAGTATATTGCTGTTCCTTATGTGCATATCTTTCATGGGTAAGGGTGTAGTTGAACTCACAGAAGCAGATGTAATTACAGGCCGTACAGTTATACCTGCGATGAAGGGATTTCAGATTGAAGTGCTGAGTATATATGATCGTGCAGAGACGTTAATCCCTCAGATAATGCTTGTTATTGCGGCAATATGGATAATGCTCCCTCATATATTCAGAAAGAAGGATAAAACCCCTGCGAAATAGAACGGGGATTTTATACAGGCAGTACAAATTTTTTCAGGAGGTAATACACAATGAAAAAGTGCATTTTAGCAGTCATGATTTTTACACTTGCGTTTGCAGGTGCAGCGTTTGCAGTTCCGGCTCCCGTATCAATGAAGCCCGGCGAGGCAGGATTTGAGGAAATCCCAATCGGTGAAACTCAGGTAGGCCCATATAACGTAGCGGCAGTTTACTTCCAGCCAGTTGATATGTATCCGGCAGGTAAGGGACTCTCACGCGAAGAGTCAGACCTTCACCTTGAGGCAGACATTCACCTTCAGCCGGTGTACGCAGTAGCATACGGATTCGGAAACGGCGAAGACATTTGGCCTGCATACCTGACAGTGAAGTATCAGATTTTGCAGATGGACGGCAAAACGGTAGTCATGGAAGGCTCATTCATGCCGATGAACGCAGATGACGGCCCTCACTATGGTGCGAACATAGCAAAGGGCCTCAAGGTTGGACAGTATAAGCTGAGATTCATCATTGAGCCTCCGACCGATTACCTGCTTCACATTGATCCTGAGACAGGCGTACCGGCGAAAGAAGACGCAAAGAATTTCTTCCAGACTCATACAGTCGAATTCAATTGGAATTATACAGCAGAGCAGTTACAGAATGATTAACTGACTGAAAATTGACGCGGGGGGTTTGCTTCGGCAGGCCTCCGTTTTTTGCGTTAGGGGGAATGAAAAATGTTAAAGTATCTTGTAGCTGTTACGGATCATCTTGCAGCATTCTCAATCATGCTCGGAATAATCTTCAGCTTCTCACACTCATTCGTTAAGCCAAAAGAGAAAAAGTTTGCGTTCATCTTCATGTTACTCGGAATTATCGTAGGGTGTTCCGTCTTCGGAGTACGCATGTATAATCCCAAAGGAATGAATCTGATTCTCATGGCCTTTAACCGAAAACTCGTTGTTACGATTGCAGGCATAGCATTAATCTCCGTTATCATGACCGTATTATCATCACTGATTCGGAATCATATTATGCGTCTCATGAATCTATTTTCGCTTTCAGTTCTCGTTCTGGTCTCACTGATGTATCTTGTGCCTCCGTTCATGCAATACACGAGGGAGTTCGTATACTTCGGTGAATCAGGGATAAGCACAAACGCAATGTTGAGAGCATTGGGTTTCACACTTGGCCTCATAGTATGTTTGCTTCTCACACTCAGCACATATGAAGTTCACCGTTCACTGAACACTGAATCACAGAGATATACGTTCATGCTTGCGTCAGTGATCGTGTATGCATGTGAATATTCTGCATCTGCTGTTGCGGCACTTCAAAGGCTGAAACTGATTCCTCTCACTGATACCGTCTTCAAGATCATGATATGGAGAGGCGAAAACCCGAATGCATTTCTCTTCGCACAGTTAATCCTCATGTTTGCCATGATGATATTCGTGATAGCAACTCACATGAAACCTTCAGGAACATTCCCTAATAAGGCCATGTTCAGAAAAGAGAAAGCACGTTTGCGCGATTGCCGTCGATGGTCATGGAGCTTATGCGTCTTCGGAATGCTCGCAGTGTTCATCGTGATAGTTCTGCACTATTACGACACGAAACCTCCCGCAGAAATTCAGCCCGAACCTTACGAACTGAATGACGGAATAATATCCGTAGCACTCGATAAAGTTTCAGACGGTCATCTGCATAAATTCTCATACGTTACACCTAACGGCTATGATGTTCGCTTCCTTATCGTGAAGAAACCTTCAGGCAGTGCATACGGCGTTGGTCTTGATGCATGTGATATATGCGGCATTGCAGGCTACTACGAACGCGGAGATGATGAGGTCGTATGCAGGCGGTGTGATGTAGTCATGAACAAGAATACTATAGGCTTCAAGGGAGGATGCAACCCTGTACCGTTTGAATATGAAGTGAGAGCAGGAAAGATATTTATTGATGTTAAAGAGCTTGAGAAACATGAAATGAGGTTTAAGTGATAAAAAATGTTTTGGCACATGATAATTAAGACGCTCATACGTCAGAGAAGCAAGATGCTCATGATTGCGTTCACTGTCATTCTCGGCGTATCACTCTCAACGGCCATGATGAACGTAATGCTCGGAGTTGGGGATAAAGTGAACCGTGAGCTGAAAGTTTACGGAGCAAATATAACCGTGAGGCATAAAGACGCAGCACTAATGAGCGATTTGTACGGACTCAATGAAGGTCTCGGTGTGAATGATAAGTTTTTATATGAGGAAGACGTTCTGAAACTCAAAACTATATTCTGGGGATTCAATATTATAGACTTCGCTCCGATGCTGGACGGAAGAGCGACTATGAACTCATCATCTGAAGTGTCGCTTACAGGAACATGGACGGAGAAACATGCAGTGCTCTCTACAGGTGAGGAACTCAGCACAGGATTAAAATCACTTCGTAAATGGTGGGACGTAAAAGGCGAATGGCTGAATGAGAATGATGATGATTCTGTTATGGTCGGAAGCATATTAGCATCAGAGAATGATATTCACATCGGAGACAAGATAACGCTAACGAATGACAGTTACACGAAAGATTACACGGTCAAGGGAATATTCAATGACGGAGGGAATTCGGACAGCAAGATTCTAATGACACTGTCAGCAGTTCAGGACATAATGAATCTTCACGGAAAGGTATCATCAATCGAAATATCTGCACTCACTACACCAGATAATGATTTGGCACGAAAGGCAGCACAAGACCCTCACAGCTTATCACCCGATGAATATGAGACATGGTACTGCACAGCATATGTGAGTGCGATATGTCATCAGATTCAGGAAGTGATAAGGGACGGAGTAGCAAAGCCTGTGAGACAGGTTGCAGAGTCAGAAGGTACGATACTAAACAAGACTACGCTCTTAATGGTACTCATAACGATTCTTAGTTCAATAGGTTCTGCACTCGCAATATCGAATCTAATCACAGCAAGCGTAATTGAACGAAGTCAGGAACTTGGCCTCCTTAAAGCATTAGGTGCATACAATTGGCAGATAGCATTACTAGTTCTCGCTGAAATAATGCTTACCAGTTTAATCGGAGGAATTCTCGGTTACTTCTTGGGAATAGGATTTGCACAGGTAATCGGTCAGACAGTTTTCGGTTCATATATTGAGATTGCAAGAATGGTTATTCTGATTGTAGCAGTGATTCTATTCTTCGTTACGATTGCGGGAAGCATACCTGCAATACGTTACTTAATGGCATTAAAACCTACGGAGGTTCTTCATGGTAAATAAACGCAGAGGCAGCAGAAAACGTATGTATATGAAAATGGTATCAAGCTCACTGATACGAAGGGCATCGAGGCTCATAATTGCAGTACTGGCTATAGCGATTGGTGCAACGATTCTTTCAGGACTGGTTACGATATATTACGATATTCCCGAACAGCTTGGCCGTGAGTTCAGATCTTACGGTGCGAATCTAATCATACTTCCAAGAGGAGAGTCAAAGATTACGCGCGAAGTCATGAATAGTCTTCGCAGTCTAATCGGAACAGGCAAAATCGTGGGAATGACACCATATCGTTATCAGACAGTGAAGATAAATGAACAGCCGTATATTATCGCAGGAACAGATTTATCTCAGGCAGAAAAGAACAGTCCCTTCTGGTACATCGAGGGTGAATGGGGAAATGTCATGATTGGACGTGAAATAGCAGACACGTTGAATCTCAGAGTTGGTGATACATTCACGGTTCAGGGAGTGAAATACGGAGAGCAGGCAGAAGCATCACGTCAGGATTTGAGTGCGGAAGAGAATCAGAGAAGAGATTCAGCACGTCAAAACTTCGCAAGGAAATTCACGGTCAAAGGAATAGTTACGACAGGAGGAGCTGAAGAGGGATTCATATTCGCAGATATAGATGAACTTGATAAATTAATTGGCGATACGTTCAGGGCAGACGTAATTGAATGCAGCATAGTAGCAGATGCAGATGAACTTTCAGCTTTATGTTCACGAATCGAGAATGAGATTCCAGAGTTGCAGCCGCGAGCAGTTCGCAGACTTACGCAGTCTCAAGATATCGTTCTCGGAAAATTAAAGGCACTCGTTCTTATTGTTACGGTTGTCGTTCTGATTATCACAATGATTTCGGTCTATACGACAATGACGGCAATGGTAGCAGAGAGACGCAGGGAGATTGCATTGAAGAAGGCACTGGGAGCAGAGAATAAACTTGTTATTAGTGAACTGCTCGGTGAAGGTGTACTACTTGGCCTTCTTGGAGGAACAGCAGGTGTGTTTTTGGGTTTCGAGTTTGCACAGAGGGTTAGTTTGAATGTCTTCGGTCGTGCAATAAATTTCCAATGGTCATTGATACCTGTAACGATTGCTGTATTCATAGCAATAACGGTTCTTGCGTCAATAATTCCTGTTCATAAAGTAATGGAAATACATCCTGCAATAGTTCTGAAGGGAGAATGATAAAACATGTCATCAAAGATTCTTGAATTAAAGAACGTCTCAAAGATATACGGAAACTTGAAAGCACTCGCAGATATAAACTTAAGCGTGAATTCAGGAGATTGGCTCTCAATCATGGGGCCTTCGGGTTCAGGCAAGACGACAATGATAAACATAATCGGCTGTATGGATACACCATCAATCGGAAGCGTTATACTTGACGGCGTTGACATCAGCAAAGAGAGTGCGGCGAATCTCACGCGCATACGAAGAGACAAAATCGGGTTAATCTTTCAGCAGTTTCATCTGATAAGTTATCTTACAGCAGTTGAGAACGTAATGGTCGCGCAGTATTATCACAGTATGCCAGATGAAGAAGAAGCATTAGAAGCCCTTGCTAAAGTTGGACTTGCAGACAGAGCAAATCATTTGCCTGCACAGTTATCAGGAGGAGAACAGCAGCGTGTATGTATTGCCCGAGCGTTAATCAATTCACCTCAGATATTGCTAGGAGATGAACCGACCGGAAATTTAGACGAATATAACGAGGGGATAGTTGTAGATATATTCAGGAAACTTCATGATGAAGGGGTAACGATAATCATAGTTACGCATGACCCGGAAGTCGGAGATGCAGCGCAGAGAAAAATAATACTTGAACATGGGAGAGTGATTTTGCAAAGCAAGATATAATGAAACATACGAGAATATAATATCGTAAGAGGAGGCTGAAATATTCAATGTTGACCCCCAGAATAGAAGACTATCTTGAAGAGTTATTCCTGCTTGAGAGCACAGGACGAAGCGTAACAGTTACGGATTTATCGAACAGACTGAAGATAACGAAAGGGACAGTAACAGCGACGATTCAGAAACTGGTTGAACTTGAACTTGTGAGGCATGAACGCTACGGTACACTTCATCTGACAGATGCGGGCCGCCGTAAGGGAATGACAGTTTTCCGCAGGCATGAAGGGTTCAGGGCATTCTTTCATGAGCTTCTTGGCCTGGACAGGGATCACTCTTCGGAGATGGCGTGTTCAATGGAGCATTATGTGGACACAGTAACGGAGGAGAGACTGTATGCACTGCTTGAATATTTCAGGAAGGCGAAAGCGGAACATCAGCCATGGGTAGACGAGGTATTTCTTGCGATAGAGAAGCCAATTCTGATAGTGCCAGTTCCATTGACATTATGCGATGAAGGTTCAGAAGGTGCTGTGCTGAGACTGACTGCGGATGAAGAGTTGAGGAAGAAACTTGTTGAGCTTGGGTTCATTGCCGGAGCAGAGATTAAGATGATGAAGGTTGAGGATGAGAAGTTCACGTGCAAAATAGGGAAGCGAGTAATAGAACTTCCATTGAATGAAGCCGCAACGATTTGGATTCAGCAGCCTTCAAGATAATATGCAAATGGAAATCATGAAACGTTTGAAGAATTTTGACTGTCATGTTTTGGCAGTCATGTTTTTATTCGCAATTATGGCTTCATATTGTTATGCGATGGCCAAGCCCGAACATTCAAGACTATGGAATGAAACATTTGGAATCGTCGATAATAATTCACGCAGGAATATTCAACGATTATGGGACACTGCACAGGAGGTAATAGACAGTTACACGGAAGACTACAGGGACATTCGGAAAAATTTCGATTGGTTTACATGGGGAAGTTACGGACACAGATTATTATTTCATTGGGGATTCAATGCTGACCCTAAGAGATATTCTCAACTGATGCGTCAGGTTCATACATGCCTGAAGAATAACAAAAACGCACATGAAGAAGAAAAGAAATTTTTTGCATACATCACGAAAGAGATTCAATCACGCCGAAACCGCAAGCTCATCAACGCAGTAATCACGACAACAGGCATTCCTTCATCACGAGGTTACGCAAATGCACTTGCAACTATAATCTATGACGTTCATCTTTTGGGAGATTATTCAACGACTAACACATCAGCACTCCCTCCAATCGCAGACATTGAGAATGATTTGATTGAACGTGGCTTCAAACGTTTAATCAGTGGCGGAGGGAACACAAAGAGGCTTGAAGAGATAGAGCGGGAATTTACATCAGCAGTGAGACTTGGAAGAGGACGCATAAACAGCAGACGAGCACAATTACTCCTTGAGGCCATAAAGAAATATCTTCCGCAGATACTAAATGAACGTTTTCATGATACACTCAAGACACGCGGAATTTCCATTTTAATTAAGGAGTGATTCAAGTGAAACGTTTTTTATTATTCGTATTGTTGGTTTCGTTCATGCTGACTGGTTCATCAAGTGCCGAAGAATATGACCCTCAGCATACGATGTTAGCGTTGAACATGGCGATAGTATCAATCCACAAGATAGCGAACACTCAGGACAGAATAGTGCTCGACCAGGAATACAACACCATCATCAACAAACTTGCACTCGGAAACATCGAGGACGACTACGAGATTAAAGCACTGTACACGGAATTGATGACATTCATCACGGGCAGATTATTGCGCAATGAAGAGGCGCAGCGTTTCCGTGAACGTTATAATCGTCGTGAACAGAGACAGGTTATCGATTCGCTTTCGGGTGTTCGTGCATACGGCGGAAGTTTATGGAGCTGGCTTGGAAGTCTTGCTGTGTCGTGTGTGTCGCAGTATTTCGACTATCAGAACTCGAAGGCAGAATTGCTTGAAGGACTTGACGATGAATTGTGGCAGTTGAGGAAGGAAGACATTGAAGACTGCAATGAACTTCAGGTGAAGTTACTCGATTCATCATGGACATTACTGCGGAAATATAATCTTCCAGATGAGTATCGACTGACGCAGGACAAGCTCGGAATATTCTTCAGGGCAGTGAATGAATCCGATCCTTCAAAGAGACTGCGAATGCTGAGAGTTCGGAATGTTGAGCGAAACTTTCAGGTGTATCCGCCGTATTGGTTTTATCGTGCGCGTGCGGCTCAGGATTCGGGGAACGATGAGGAGGCTTCAAAGTGCTACGAGAAGTTCAACGAGGTATGGCGGCCAGTGCTGAGGGAAGATCCGTATAAACTTGAGGCGGCGAAGTACAGAGTTAGAGAGCTTGTGAGGAACGGAGCACCATCAGCAGAAGTAACGAAGGAAATCAAGAATCAGCTTGAGGTTGTGCGGAACAATTTGCAGGACGGGGACTGGAGCAATAATCTTTTTGTGGGAGTTGCATATTTTGCGCTTGGAGAGAAGGACGAAGGGATTAATTGTGTTGAAGCTAATGTTATGTTTGAATTCGAGCGTGAAATCAGCGGAAAGATTCTCTCGCAGATGGAGCGTGGAAAGTTGAACCCTGAAGCATTGCCTGAAGAATTGAGAGGGCTTGCTGAGGACATCGGGAAGCGTGAAGAATTTGTGCGTAAAGCTCAGGACAGAGATTTAGTTTTTGCGTTGACTGATTTGTTTGAAGGTCATGTTGATTCGGCACAATCGACATTGGAACGTCTGAGCGGGAACAGCAACAATCCTGTAGTGTTTCATGCACTGAGACTGATTGAGGAGACACGAAAGAGTAAGCAGCTCGACTACGCTAAAATCTGGAAGATACAACTGAAAGAGTATGCGCTAAGTGCAGAATCAACCGCACAATACAAGGCGGTACTCCCAATCGTTGAACATTATGCGGAAAAGGGCAGCGAATTTGCACAGCTGCTTTTGGGCGACATGTATCAAAGCGGTTTGGGTGTTGAACTAATGAACACGAGAGCACTGGAACTTTTCTCAGGGCCTGCAAAGAAGGGAAATGCCTATGCACAGTTGAGCATGGGTGCTGTGTATAATACGCTTAATGAAATATCCAACGCTCTGAAATGGTATCGTGAAGCTGCAGACCAGAATAATGCTAGTGCGCAAAATGTTCTTGGGTTTGCGTATAATTGGGGTATAGGTGTAGAGCAAGACCCAAAGAAGGCGGCTGAGTGGTATCAGAAGGCCGCAGATCAAGGCTACGTTTTGGCACAGGGCACTATGGGTAATTTTTATCGTGACGGCATCGGAGTCGAGCAGAATCTCAAGAAAGCTGTTGAATGGTATCGTAAGGCCGCAGATCAAGGGCAACCTTTCTCGCAAAACTCTCTGGGTGATGCGTACTATTGGGGCATAGGAGTTGAGCAGGACTACAAGAAGGCATTTGAATGGTGGCGGAAGTCTGCTGATTCAGGATATATCGAAGCACAAGCTAACTTAGGTTTTGCGTATCGTGAGGGTATCGGAGTTGAAAAGGATTATAAGAAGGCTCTTCAATGGTATCAGAAGGCCGCAGAACAAGGGAACGCCGATGCACAAGTCAGTCTAGGGATAATGTATCGTGAAGGTGAAGGAGTTGCGCAGGATTACAATAAAGCTGTTGAACTATTTCGCCGGGCTGCAGAACAAGGTTATGCTTTAGGACAATGTGCTTTAGGACTCATGTACGATATGGGTTACGGTGTCACTAAGGACGACAAGGAAGCCGTGAAATGGTATCTTAAAGCCGCTGAACAAGGTCTTCCAGTTGCACAATTCAATCTAGGTTTTATGTACGAGAATGGATACGGAGTCGAGAAGAACCTCAATACGGCCCGTGAATGGTACAAGAAAGCCGCTGAACAAGGTCATGAAGATGCGAGGGAGGCACTTGAACGCCTTAGGTGATGAGTGCGGATTGAGGCGGATAGGTGTTGAGCTTGTCCGCCCTTCCTCATGTTATGAGTTCATCTCAGAGATTGCTGATTCTATTGCAGTGTTCAACGCCTCAACGTTACTTCCATGTCCCTGCGCACAGAACGAACTCCCTCCGCCTTTACCTCCGAGAATCTCAATCGCCTTTCTGAATGCAGGTCTCACATCAACACTCTTATTCTCTTTGTGCGTTCCAATCATCAGAAACACTCCAGAATCATTTATCCCCGCAAGTAGTGAGACTATTCCGTTGTTCTCATTCGTGAGGAGTTTGAACAAATGCTTTATCTCTTCCTGGTCTGAACCATTCATTATATGCGTTACTATTCCGTTCTCCGCATTTCGAATCAAATTCTCCGCAATGGGTTTCATCAGTCGGTCAATCGTTGAATCATTATGTGCTTTCAGGTCATGTATCTGTGATTTCAGGTTCAATATCTTCTCGTTGATTCCTTCATACCCGCATACAAGTTCACTCTCTGCCTTCCGAACTTCAGCGTAAAGTGAATCAAGCCATCTGTATGCCGCACGTCCGCATTTCAGATATATTCTTGAACCTCCTTTGTGATTCTCGCATGATGTTATCTTCACTAATCCTACTTGGCCTGTCGAACTAACATGAAGTCCGCAGCAAGGCACATAGTCAACACCTTCAACCTTAACGATTCGTATTGGCATGATTGCATTCTCTGGAGGAAGTTTCCTCGCATGTTCACGAACTTCATCCATATTGGGATAAATCACTTCAACGGGAATATTCTGCCAGACAGATTCATTTGCGCCTGATTCTGCTTCAAGGATTGCTTTCATGTCCGCAGGTTTGTCAGTATCAATCGAAACGTTATCTCCCTCAATCCTCATTCTGTCCGTGTGAAGATGATGAAGTGTCCATAATGAGCCAGCAAAAAGATGTTCACCTAAATGCTGCTGCATGAGTTCAAATCTTCTGTCCCAGTTCAGAACCCCATGAACATTTTTATCTTTCACTTCGTCTTTCATGATGTGTATTATTTCTTCGCCGTCTTCAATAACTTCAAGGACTTCAATTCCGTTAATGCTGCCTAAATCGCAAGGCTGTCCTCCTCCGCCTGGATAGAAGAGCGTCTGATTGAGGATAAGTTTGTTTCCTTCATGAGAGATGACTTCTGCGTCAAATTCTCTTGCATATGTATCTTCGTAATATAACTTTCGTGTCATTGCTTGCCTCTGAAAATATTTTTTCTGTCATGAATTATAATACACACGGAAAGTATTACGCAGAAGGGAGAATGTAAATATGGAAACGGTTCGCGAGAATGAATATGTAACACGTGAAATTCATGATCTTCAGCTTGAACGCATAGAACTTCTCATTGAACGTAATCTGTCTCGTCAGGAAGTTATAGCTGCAGGAATTAAAGCAGATATTGCAGAACTAAGCGGTGAGGTGAAAGCTCTTGATGCTAAGGTAGATGGTCTCGAAAAGAGTGTTGATGAAAAAATCAATGGTCTTGAAAAGAAAGTTGACGAAAGAATTAACGGTCTCGAAAAGAGCGTTGATGAAAAAATCAATGGTCTTGAAAAGAAAGTCGACGAAAGAATCAATGGTCTTGAAAAGAAAATTGACGAAAGAATTAACGGACTCGAAAAGAAAGTTGACTCAAGAGTTGATAGTATCATGGATGCAATCACACTGACGAATATGCGTATAGATGATTTGAAAAATACGCAGGCTAACAATATGGCGAAATGGGGAATTATATTTGCAACTGGTATATGTGTGGTTCAGATAATAGCATCAGTTATTCTTCATTTCTGGAAATAATTTATTCAGGAGGTAATTTTTTGAGCAGAGTTTTTAATTTCAGTGCAGGCCCGGCTGTCTTGCCTGAAGAAGTCTTAATGACAGCACGCAATGAATTATTAGAGTATGGCAATTCAGGAATGTCCGTTATGGAGATGAGCCATAGGTCAAAGGATTTTGAGGATATATTGTTCACGGCAGAAAAAGATTTGCGTACACTCATGAACATTCCCGATAATTATCGCGTTCTCTTCCTTCAGGGAGGAGGATACACACAGTTCGCAATGATACCCATGAACCTTATGCGTAATAAGGTTGCTGACTATATCGTAACTGGTCAATGGTCAAAGAAGGCAGCAAGTGAGGCGAAAATTTTCGGGACAGTGAATGTGATTGCGGATTCATCTGACAGAAATTATTCGTACGTTCCAGACCTCTCGAACCTGAACGTGAGCGAAAATGCAGATTACATTTACATATGCCAGAACGAAACAGTGCATGGCACAACCATAAAGACACTTCCAAATACGAAAGGAAAAGTGTTAGTTGCAGATGTATCTTCAATGTTCCTGAGTCAGCCCGTCGATGTGAATCAATACGGCGTAATAATGGGAGGAGTACAGAAGAATGTAGGCCCTGCTGGACTTGCAATTGTGATAATTCGAGAGGATTTGATTCGTGATGATGTTCTGCCGTTCACACCTACAATGATGAAGTATAAGACACATTCAGATGCAAAATCATTGTTCAATACACCTCCATGCTGGAATATATATATATGCGGATTGGTCTTCAAATGGTTACTGAAACTCGGAGGAACTGAAGCAATTTATCGAATCAATCAGGAGAAAGCAAAGATACTTTATGATTATCTTGATGAATCGAAATTATTTCATGGTACTGTTGAGAAGAAAGACCGTTCATTAATGAATGTTCCGTTTATCACAGGGGATAAGGAACTTGATGCAGAGTTTGTGAAGGAAGCAGAGAATGCAGGACTAAGGAACGTAAAAGGACATCGTTCAGTCGGAGGAATGAGAGCATCACTGTATAACGCAATGCCAGTTGAAGGAGTAAAAGCACTTGTGAATTTCATGGCCGATTTCGAGAGGAGACACACAAACTAGAATGCTTGCACCAAAGGAACGAAAAATTTTCTGCATGAATAATATTGCCCGCGTTGGTCTGGACAAGTTCAGGAAGGGTTACGAGATAACGGAGAATGTGAACGAGGCAGCCGGAATTCTTGTGCGTTCAGCCGACATGCTTACGATGGAATTCCATGAAGGTTTACGCGCAATAGCAAGAGCAGGAGCAGGAGTGAATAACATTCCGATTGAAAGATGCTCAGAGAACGGAATAGTTGTGTTCAATACGCCCGGAGCAAATGCAAACTCAGTGAAGGAACTCGTAATTGCAGGTTTGCTTCTAGCATCAAGGGATATAAGCGGCGGAGTTCAATGGGTGAGAGATAACGCGAGTAATCCAGACATAGCAAAGCTGACGGAGAAGGCCAAGAAGAATTTTGCGGGCTGTGAGATTGAAGGCAAGACATTAGGCGTAATTGGTCTTGGTGCAATAGGTGTAAAAGTTGCGAACGCGGCAGTCTCTTTAGGAATGAATGTTATCGGTTATGATCCGTATCTGTCATTGCGTTCTGCATGGATGTTAAGCCCAATGGTGAAGCATTCAGACAACCCTGAAGACGTATATGCATCGAGTGATTACGTTACGATTCATGTTCCAGCAATGGAATCGACTAAGCGCATGATAAATTCAGAAGTGATTGCGAAGATGAAAACAGGCATAAAGATTCTGAATTTTGCACGTGATGTTCTAGTTGATGAAGAGGCATTAAGAGACGCATTAACGAACGGCCAAGTCGGAAAGTACATCTCAGACTTCCCCAACAGTGTGAGTGCGAATCTTCCGAACACGATAATACTTCCTCATCTGGGAGCATCAACTGAAGAAGCGGAAGATAACTGTGCAATAATGGCTGCGATTCAACTTCAGGATTATCTGGACAACGGAAACATAACGAACTCCGTGAACTATCCTGAACTTAACGCAGGGGTATGCGGAGCTGAGGCAAGGGTAGCGATATTACACCGTAACATTCCGAACATGCTTTCACAGATAACATCATTCTTTGGGAATAATAATCTCAACATTGAGCACTTACTGAACAAAGCAAGAGGATCATATGCATATACATTGCTTGATATTTCGCACAAGATGCCTGATGATACAGCAGATAGATTAAGAGAGATAAACGGAGTATTGAGGGTACGAAGAGTGAAAGAGAGAAGCTAATTTACGATAAAAAAACTGCTCCAGCTCATTAAAACTGGGGCAGTTATTCTATTCAACATTAGCAACAGCTGATAATAACTTCTGCAGCCCTCTTCACCAAATCAAACGGAATGTTCAATGCAGGAAGCAACCTGATTCTATCCTTCGCAGTCAGACATAATACGCCTTTGTCTATGCATTCGTTCACAATCTCTTTCGCTGGCTTCACGGTCTTCAGTCCTATCATCAATCCCATTCCTGAAACAGATTCAATTCCTTCCGCATGACCGAACACATCAAAAAGATATGCGCTCTTTTCACGAACCTCAGCAAGAAGTTTATCGTCAATTCGATTCAGAATGCTCACTGCACCTGCACACGCAACAGGATTCCCTCCGAACGTTGAGCCATGATCTCCGGGCTTCAGTGTATCCTTCACCTTTTCACCCATCATCGTAGCTCCCAATGGCAAACCTCCTGCGAGACCTTTTGCTGTCGAAACTATATCGGGCTGTATTCCATAGTTCATGTAGCTGTAGAGTTTGCCTGAACGTCCGTTGCCCGTCTGAACTTCATCAACTATCAGGACAATATCATTCTCACGTGCGAATTCTGCAACGCCCTTCACGTATGATTCATCAAGCGCAATAACTCCGCCTTCACCCTGAACACATTCAATCATTATTGCCGCTGTCTTGTGCGCATCTGCAAGTACCTTCATGTATTCAAGATTGTTCGCTTCCGCATGAACGAATCCTGGTGTCATTGGCCTGAACATCTCATGATAATGGTCTTGGCCTGTCGCTGATAACATCGTTATTGTACGTCCGTGAAAACTATTCTTGAGCGTGATTATTGTATTGTAATCCGGGCCTTTGGTATCTGACGCATATTTTCTTGCCGTCTTCACTGCACATTCATTAGCTTCTGCTCCTGAATTCGAGAAGAACACTTTGCTCATTCCTGTGCGTTCACATAACATCTTCGCGAGCTTCACACATGGTTCTGTGTAATATAGATTCGAGATGTGCTGAATCTTTCCGGCCTGCTCATAAATTGCCTCACGCCACACTTCATCACATGCCCCGAATGAATCTACTGCTATTCCCGATGTCATATCGATATAACTCTTTCCGTTCTCATCAATCACAACTGAACCTTTGCCCGAAACGATTACGACAGGAAAGCGATTGTACGTACCTGCAATATATTCTTTGTCGTCTGACTGTATGCTCATAAATTTAATTCCTCCTTATGCTAAGAACATTGTACCTGCACCTTCATCTGTGAGAAGCTCAATCAGAATCGAATGCGGAACTCTTCCGTCCATAATTATAACTTTCTTCACGCCTTCCTGAATCGCTTTTATGCAGCACTCAGCTTTCGGTATCATTCCTCCTGATATTACTCCCGAATGCTTTAACTCTTCCGCCTCTTCAACTGTAATTTCTGGAATCAATGTCGCAGAATCTTTCGGGTCTCTGAGTATGCCTGCTATGTCAGTCATCATGATTAGTCTCTCTGCTTTTAATGCTCCGGCTATGAATGCTGCCGCTGTATCTCCATTGATGTTATACGTCTCACCGTCAAGGCCGTAACCTATTGTCGATATGACAGGGATATAGTTACGTGAGAGTAAATCATCAACTATTGCCGTGTTAATCTTCGTAACCTCACCGACGAAACCAAGCCTCGAATCTTTGCACTTGGCCTCAATGAGTCTGTCATCAACTCCTGAAAGTCCGATTGCTCTTCCGCCTTTAGTCTCAAGCAATCCCGTTAATGACTTGTTGATTTTCCCCGCAAGTACCATTTGTACAATGTCAACTGTCTCTTTATCCGTAACTCTGAGACCGTCAACAAATTCCGGTTTCTTTCCGAGTTTCTCCATTAATGCATTAATCTCCGGGCCTCCTCCGTGAACGAGTACAACCTTAACGCCCGTCAGCCATAGAAGAACTATATCCTCCATTACCTGCTGTTTGAGCGATTCGCTTGTCATTGCATTTCCGCCGTACTTTATCACAACGATTTTGCCTGTGTATTTCCGTATGTATGGCAATGCCTGTACGAGAATTTCTGCGCGTTCTGATGCGTTCATTATGTTTCCTCCTTACACTACAAGCCCGGTTGATTCTTCAACTCCGAGCAATATATTCATGTTCTGAATTGCTGCACCTGATGCACCCTTGCCGAGATTGTCGAACCTTGAGACAAGTATCATGCGTTCATCATTTCCGTAAACGCACACTTCAAGGTCATCGCGTCCTGCGAATGCTCCGGCTGATATGAAATTGCCTTCAGAGAACGTATCTTTGTCCGTGAAATTAATCACTCCGTCATGATAGTAATCCGAATAGCACTCTTTGATTTTCGCAATTCCGCCTTTAACATCATGGCCATGAATCGAAACAGTAACTTCCATTCCTGCATAGTAATCCGCAACTACAGGACAGAATACAGGAGCAACATTGAGACCTGATACTTTCGTCATTTCGGGTAAATGTTTATGTGCCTGAGTGATTCCGTACTGACGCGGAGCATCAAGCATATGTGAACGTTCATTTGATTCGTAATCTGCAATCATCTTTTTGCCGCCGCCTGAATAACCCGTCAATGAGAAGCATGAAAGCCTTGAATCTTTTGCGATAATTCCTTCCTGCACTAACGGAGCAACGAGAACAATGAATCCAGTTGCATGACATCCGGGATTAGCGATTCTCTTTGACGCTTTGACTTTTTCTCTCTGCGATTTCAGTTCAGGGAGGCCATATGCCCAGTCAGGATTGACCCTGTGAGCTGTCGATGTATCTATGACTGCCGTATTCGGGTTATCGATGAGCGATACTGATTCTTTTGCGGCATCATCAGGCAGACATAAGAATGCTATATCCGATTCATTGAGTGCATGTTTGCGCGCGTTAATATCTTTGCGAGTTTCTTCGGTGAGAGTGAGAAGCTGAATATCTTTGCGTGAAGATAGCCTCTCGTAAATTCTGAGGCCGGTTGTACCTGCATAACCGTCAATAAAAACTTTCTTCATGATTCAATAACTCCATAAATTTTTGATGGAGGTATTATAATCACGAATAAATTATGCGTCAACATTTTAGCATATAATGAACAAAAGTTCACTAACGAATGAGACAAAAAAATCCCCCTCGTACATAAGGGAGATTTGATTTACTGCCTGTTTCTTAGATTAACGCATTCAAGTTCAGGTTTGATTCTCTTCATGAGAGTAATAATCTTTTCAGGCCAGCCGCCTTTAATTAGTGTGCATAATACCGGCGATTTGGCTATGTAGTTATCAGGTTCATATTCAAGAGCAGAGGCACGGCATCCAGGCGAACATACAGAAGCATATTCACAGTTCCGGCACTCCTCATTAGCCGCCCAGTAATCGCGTACTCTTAGATTCACGATATTGAACCACGCAGAATCATTTATGCATTCAGCAAGGGATTTTTCCTGAATGAAAGGCATTCTGTCATTAAGTACAGTTCCGGCCATAGGCATACAGGGCAGTACGCGGCCTTCAGGAGAAATGTACATATCAGATCTTATACCGCATATGCAGCTGTCAGGATTTGATTTTTCCATGTAGTTAGGTATACAGAACTCATTTATGCCGTCATTGTAGATAAAGAATGATGCGAGCCATAAGCCTATTGGCAGGTTATTCCCGAAGAACTGCGGCAGATAGTCATAGTACAGACTGAAGAGTTCATCAGTACTCAATGCATTATCTGCTTCATTGTTCTCCTTCCAGCTTCCTGTGTTCGAAATGCCTCCGATCCGAATAAGAGAAGCTCCGAGCGAAACCATACGTTTAACGCTCTCATTTATTGTATGCTTATTATGCTTGTGAAGGCACATATCAGCTATAACATGAAAGCCGTTATCGGTGCATAATTTTATTGCACGTTCAGCCATTGCTTCAGCACCTTTAACACCGCGTAACCAGTCATGCCAGCCAACACCGTCATAACTGATGTAGATTGCAGGGTGCAATCTGCGTGAAGTGAGTCCTTCAATGAATTTCTCATTCACAAGCGCACCGTTTGAATATATCTGAGTGATTCTGATTCCGTGTTCAATAAGAGCATCAACAATCTCCCAGAAATCACTGCGCACTAATGGTTCTCCGCCTGTAAGTTTCACTTCTCTTATACCGCACTCTTCAAGCTGAGAGATTATGTACATGGCTTCTTCGTGTGAAATCTCACCGAATTTAGCTGTCGATGCTGATAAATAACAATGCTTACACTTGAAATTGCACCTGCCTGTTATTGACCATTGAACGGATTTAACATAACGAACGGGATAAAATTTATATTCCTGATTCCTGCTTATGACATGGCCATGTTCACATGGTTCGACAATTCCGCGTGAAACATATTCATGAATTATTGCTCTCTCATTGTCAGATACTAACGGGATTGTTATATCAATATTTCCGCTGCACCAGTTCAATGCGCTCATATGTTCTGCATCAATGAATTCAGCCTTGTCTGTCTGAGTGTCAACGATTGCATACGGAAGTTTTTCCCAGCCCCTAAGAATATATCTGCCGTTTAGTCTGTAATAATTTTTCATTCTGATTTAATGCCCCGTGAAACAATAAATCCCCCGTATATTAAACAACAGGGGAATTGAAACAATGCCAGAGAGAACACTCTACACAGCGGCATTAATCAAAAAGTGAGTCGCATCTACCAGCAAACCAGCTATCGCATTCACCTTTGAACCAGCCATGCTTGCACTCCACACCGCCTGCAACTGCCTGCATCTCGTCCAATGAAAGTTCCTTTAGTTCCTTTTTCTCTTCATTGAATTCTTCTTCCGTCAGAGTGATTCCGTGCTGGGCCGCAACTTTGATTGCTGCTTTGACGAAACCTTTTCTGTCGTCCTTGCTGAGACCTGATACCAGTGCATCAAGTTCTTTCATTACTTCCTTATCAACTGAGAGAAGTTCAGCGAATTTCTTCATGTTATCCGTCATGTGTATGACCTCCTAGAAAATTTATAATGGTATTATACTATATATATATAGTATATACAACCCCCTCACATTACGTAAGAGGGAAAAAATTAATCTACCGTCCTGTACTGCCGAAACCACCTGAACCTCTCTTCGTATCATCGAGCGTCTTCACATCCTGAAACTTCGCTCGCACTACAGGTACAAATACCATTTGTGCAATTCGGTCGCCAAATGTAATTGTGAAAGGTTCAGTGCCCATGTTCAACAGCAAGACCATAACCTCACCGCGATAATCCGAATCAATTGTGCCGGGACTATTGGGAATTATGATGTGCTGATTCAATGCTAGCCCACTTCTTGGTCTTATCTGTGCTTCGTAGCCTTCAGGTATTGCGAGCTTAATTCCAGTCGGAACTAACATTTGCTTTCCTGGCTGAATTATTCCGTACATCATTGAACATAAATCTACGCCTGCTGAATTTGGAGTTGCGTATTTCGGTATCTCTACGGTCTGTGCCTTCCGCTGAATCTTCACCGTTATCTCATCTATCATAGTCGCGTCTCCTGTCATTACGTCTCCTGCTGTCCCTGTCTGAATATACATTCCTGCCGAACTCTGTGCGTCCGAATTCATTGCGTCCTGATCTTGATGAACCTGAATATCCGCGTTCATTGTAGCCTGACCCTACGTGATCCCTGAATGCATATCCTGAAGAATATCCGCGTTCACGTGATGATAATGATGCAATCAGATTCTCGCGTTCTCTTTCATCTGGCAATGCATGTGAAAGACCTGCTTCCCTCACCTTGTTTTCATTCGCAAGTACTCTCCTGCGCGTTAAGTTCGCACGTCCCTGATCGTCTATCTCCTTCACCATTACCAGAACTCTGTCGCCTATTTTGAATACGTCTTCAATTCTCGGAACTCTTATCGTACTTACCTCGCTTATGTGCAGTAAACCTTCTTTACCGGGAAGACATTCAACAAATGCACCGAAGCTGATTAGGCGTGTAACTGTTCCGAGATATACATCTCCTGCTGTGAGTTCATGCGTAAGTGATAACACTATTGCTCTTGCATCCTCAACCTGTGCCATAGTCGAACCTGAAATTGAAATCGTACCGTCATCTTCAATGTTCATCTTTACGCCCGTTCTCTGCGTTATGCTGCGTACAACTTTTCCGCCTGCACCTATTACATCACGTACCTTATCAGGATCAATCTCGAAGGTTATTATTCTCGGTGCATTCGGTGATAACGGGTTAGGTCTTGGTACTGCAATTTCCATTTTTTCGAGAAGCTCAAACCTTGCTTTACGTGCCTGGCCAAGTGCCTCTTCAAGAATTTCCCGCGTTATGCCTCCCGCTTTATTGTCCATTTGAAGAGCCGTTACTCCTGCTCTCGTTCCTGCAACTTTGAAGTCCATATCCCCATAGTGATCTTCAAGACCCTGAATGTCCGTTAGTATCTGAACCCTGTCGCCTTCCTTTATTAGTCCCATTGCGATTCCTGCGACATGACATCTTATCGGTACACCCGCATTCATCATCGAGAGTGATCCTCCGCAGATACTCGCCTGTGAACTTGAACCGTTAGATTCGAGAATGTCTGACACAACTCGAATAACATACGGGAAATCTTCTTCACTCGGTATGACAGGCAGTAACGCTCTCTCTGCAAGTGCACCGTGTCCTATTTCACGTCTGCCCGGCCCGCGCATAGGTTTGACTTCTCCGACTGAGTACGGCGGGAAATTGTAATGAAGAATGAATCTCTTCGCCGGTTCATTCAGTTTAATTCCGTCCTGCAGCTGGTCATCTTCACCTATCATTCCCAGTGTCGTTGTCGCGAGTGATTGCGTCTCTCCCCGTGTGAAGAGTGCTGAACCATGTACGCGAGGCAAAATATCAGTCTCGCATGAAACTGGACGTATCTCATCCATTCTGCGGCCGTCAACACGAATATGTTCATTTATGATTATTCCGCGCATTATCGTCTTTACTCGGCTGTCTACATATGATGAAATGTATTCTTCTTTGTCGGGATTCTCTTTGATGAGTTCACTGAAATGTTCTTTTGCTGCTGTCTTGATTGCGTCTATCTTTTTCTCTCGCGGCTTCTTCTCATGAATTCTTACCGCTTCGTCTACTTCTCCGTCAAGATTCTCTCGTACCCAGTCGTCTATTTCTGGAATTCTTTCGGGCTTCGGAACTTCAATTAATGGTTTGCCTACTTCCTCCTTCATTCGCTTAAAGAGTGCGATTATCTTTCGTATTTCATGATGTGCAAGTTCGAGAGCATCAACCAATATTTCCTCTGAAACTTCATATGAACCTGATTCTACCATTGTGATTCCGTCTTCATGGCCTGCTACTACGAGATTGAGCAGTGAATTGTTCATTTGTTCCTCTGTTGGATTCACGAGTAAGTTTCCGCCGATTAATCCTATTCTTACTGCTCCTACTGGCCCGTTCCATGGGATGCCTGAGATTGCGAGTGCTGCACTTGCCGCGTTTATGCCCAATACGTTCGGAGGATACACCTGATCTACTGCCATTACAGTATTGACTATGTGAACATCATTGCGCATATCATCATCGAACAATGAACGTATAGCTCTGTCTGCAACTCTTGAACCTAATATCCCTGAATCTGATGGTTTGCCTTCGCGCTTAATGTATCCTCCTGGTATTTTTCCTGCCGCATAATATTTCTCTTCGTAGTCCACAACAAGAGGAAAGAAATCTAATCCTGTCCTCGCTTCTTCCGTCATACATGCCGTGCTTAGTATTACTGTCTCTCCCTGTGATGCAAGTACTGCACCATTTGCCTGTTTCGCTAACTTCCCTGTCTTAAATACGAGCGGTACTTCGCCTATCATTACAGAGTATTCTTTTTCCTGATTCAAATTTTAAAGTTCCTCCTGTATTCGTCAATGCGATATATTTTACTCATCCGCGCAGAAAAAATCACGCATTAACATCAATTTACGATTATGATACAATTCAAATTCAAATTTAACTAAAGGAGCAAAGAAGCAGAAAATGCCGATAATCAGTTTGTTCTACGGACTGGACACTTGCACTCAGCGGCGAGGAAACATTCCGCATTGACCCTCTGCGTTAGGAATATGGACATCATTCACGGAAAAGAGGCATTGCTTCCACGTGTAATATCTGTAGAACCTCATGAAGATTACACGATGACTTTGATATTCACGAATGGAGAACGCAAAGTCTATAATGCTGAACATCTGCTGAACCTCCCTATGTACGGGAATCTACGAAATGTCTTCATGTCAGCAAAGGCAGAATACGGAACTGTAACGTGGCCCGGAAATATTGACATAAGCCCTGAGACTTTATACGAATGCGGAACTAATTAACAATATCAATGTCGTATTATAAAATACGCATTTAAGATACTATAATTTTGTACAATTTCATCTTATAATGCCTCCACCGCAAAGAAAACTTTTCAATGATGAGGGAGGTAAAAACAAATGAGAAGTTTCACTACTCTGGATTTGCAATATGCGCACAGGTTCTACGGTTTTCAGGGAGAAGCTCAGTATCTTCACGGTCATACAGGAATATTGACGATTGAAGTTGAAGATACGATTAACGAAGGCGTAAACATGGTCTTCCCCTGCAACGAAATCAAGAAGACTGCTTGGGAAGTTCTACAGAATTTCGATCATGCATTGATCCTGCGTGAAGACGATCCGCTTTTACCTGCAATCCTGAAAGTCTATGAGGAACAAGGCATCAAAGATGGTGCTCCAAGCAATAAGCAGAAAGGCCCTGCATTCAAAACTGAACTCGCAACTGCATACCCTGAATGCAGATTAGTCGTTACGAAGGAGACAATGACGGTTGAGGGAATGATTCGAATCGTCTATGAGCTTCTGAAGGATAAACTCAACATCGCAAAACTCACTTTCACAAGCGGTGTAAACGGTGCAACAGTTGAATATAACCCGCCATGCAGAGAACAGCCCCGTTGTCCGTTATGCGGAATAGCATTAGTTGACGGTGTATGTCCGAAGTGCGGCTACAGAAAGAGCTAACACGCAAACATTGCCTGAGATGAGGAGCTGCATCTTCATCTTGGGCAGCATTATTTCAGAATATACTTTTTGATTTCATTTCTCGAAACGTTATATTGCCTCTCAATCTCACTCACAATATCTTTCACGCTTGCTCCCTCTTCAATCATTCTGTTGGCTTCTGTCTTCCATGAATCATTATGCTCTTCCTCAGTGTACCCTTCAACAACAAGAACTAGTTCACCCTTCACGCCTTCAATCACACGAGATAATATTCCAGAAAGAGAATCACGAATCGATTCCTGAAACATCTTCGTCAGCTCCCGAATCAATGCGGCTCTCCTGTTTCCGAATATATCAATCATGTCTGCAATATCCTTTTCTGCTTTGTGAGGCGAGATGTAAAAGCATAACGTACACTTCAAATCCCTCAGTGAATCAAAAAGTTTAATGCGTTCATTATGCTTCTCTGGAGGAAATCCTATGAACATGAAAGGCTGAGGATTTAATCCTGACATTAAGACCGCAGGAACAACAGCTGTAGGGCCGGGCAGAACATCAGCATCAAGACCTTCATCGATTGCACGCTTCAGCAATATCCATCCGGGATCTGAAATTCCAGGTGTACCGGCATCAGATATAACTGCAATCTTCTTGCCCTCACGTAATCTTTCAAGAAGTGATTCAAGTTTATCATTCTCATTATGAACATGAAACGAAATCAGCTTCCTATCCGTTATACCGTAATGACGCAATAATATTCCTGATGTCCTCGTATCCTCGCATGCAATAACATCAGCTTCACGAAGAACTCTCAGTGCACGTAATGTTATGTCCTCAAGATTCCCGATTGGTGTCGGAACAAGAGAGAGAGACATTATGATTCCCTCACGATGTCTATTATCGTAACTTCAGGATGAGCGAACAATCTCATTGGAGGCCCATTGAAACCTGAACCGTTGCTTACGTATACATATCCTCCTGCTTTCTTCGATAATCCCTGCGTACTCTTCTGGGACATGCTCTTAAAATATCCTAATGGCCAGAACTGCCCACCGTGAGTATGACCTGAAAGCATTAAATCAAACTTCCCTTCCGAATCAAATGGTAAGCCGGGACGATGTTTTAGCACTAACACGAATTTATCTTTGTCGTCTGGTTTCATGAACGGTGAAAGCCAGCCGTATAATGCATCATCAAGACCAATAATGACGATACCGGCAGCTTCTGTGCGTTCAAATATTAACAGGTTAGCTCCGCAGTCTCGTATTATTTGTTCTACGTCCTCATCAAGTAGGTGATAGTATTCATGATTGCCATTCACAGCAAAACAACCGTAACGAATTTTCTGAATCGTTTCCTTGAGCAATGAGAGTTCACGTTCACGATAAGACATATTTCCGTCTATTATGTCGCCGCCGAGCATTAGCATATCAGGTTCAGCTTCCTTCACGAGATTCATTAAACGCTGAAAGTATGAGTACGTTGACAGTCCGCCTATATGAACATCAGTAAGCAGTGCAATTCTGATTCTGTCTGTGCCTTCGGGGAGTTTGCTGGTCGGTATCGTAACATAACGTGGCTGAACAAAATATGCTTCACATATACAGTATATACTTGCGATAACAGTCAGAATAACGGAACATAAAATCTTTTTCAGCTTCATTCCTGTAACCCATGCAAGAATATCAACTGCAATAAAAGCAAAGAATGACAGTATCGTAATGATTGACCATGTCATTGCGAGTGAACGAAGAATTTCAGCATAACGTCCCGGAAAAATTTCGATGAACGGCGAATGAAAATCATATCCTGCAAGCCATCCAGTAATGAACCAGAATATTCCCCAGCATACAAATACAACTATAATTGACCTGTGAACGCCTGATGACTTTAACCTTCCGTAGATAAAATACTGAATAAATGCTGACAACAATAATAAAATTCCCAATGTCCTATCTTCTCCTTAAAATTCATATGACTCCAATAATTCCTTAGTGTAATTGTGATTCTCATCCCGCACTATCAGAGGCGGCAGTATGCTTACACCTTCACCGGCATTCTTTATGCATTCAGATAAAAATATTCCTGAATTATAGTTCATGAACGGATATACAAACCTGATTCTCTTGGGAATGATTCTATGTGAAGTCATTGCATTTATAAATGCGTCTAATCTCTCAGAACTAAACACCGAAAACATTCTGCCCTTGCTCTTGAGCACACGAAATGCAAAGTCTCCTACATCATTAATCGTGCATGACACTTCAAGCCTTGCTGTTGAACGTGATGTATCACTGCTCAGTCTTCCTCTTGAGAGCGATTCATACGGAGGATTGATTACGAGAACATCAAATACTTCACGAGGGAATATATTTTTGTCTCTGAGGTCTCCGTTAATGAACTCTGCATTTCTGATTGAATTCATCTCTGCGTTACGTCTGGCAAGTTCAGCAAGCTCACTCTGAATCTCAAGACCTGTAACATGAACCTTCAATCCAAATTTCATGGCCAGTATGAGAGATATTGCACCTGATGCACAGCCAGCCTCAATGATTTGCTTATCGTGAGAACGCAGTTTAACCCATGATGATAACAATATTGTGTCGAGATTAATGCGAGGCCCTTCGAGAGGCTGAAAGAGTTTCAATCTCCCATTGAAGAACTCATCACATGTATAATTCTCATGCATATTTATTCTGTGTGAATGAGATTAATTTTTTGAAAGCGTCTGCTCTGTGTGAGATATGATTCTTAATTTCCTGCGATAATTCTGCGAACGTTAATTCATATCCGTCAGGGATAAATACAGGGTCATATCCGAAACCGTTAATGCCTCTGGGGGAATCTGCAATCATTCCATAGCAATGACCTTCAGTGATGAGAATATATTCATTCGGAACTGAAAGCGCAAGTGAAGCTGTGAAATGTGCATTGCGTTCTGCTTCGTGTTCGAGTTCATGAAGAAGCCATGAGACTTTTTCAACGTCATTCCCGTGAATGATTCTCGCGGAAAACAAGCCAGGTGCTCCGTCTAATGCATCAACTTCAAGGCCGCTGTCATCAGCAAGACAGGGAAGTCCGGATAGTTCTGACCATGCTTTGGCCTTGAGCATTGCATTTTCTGAATAGTTCCTGCCGGTTTCATCGACAATCATCTTCGCAATATCAGGAGCAAAGACAATCTCATTTGCAAACTTATCTGTGCATGAACGTATTATCTCTTTGAACTCCTTATACTTTCCTGCGTTCCCCGTCGCTATGATTAATTTCTCGAACATCATGATGTTTTCTTAGGCATCTTCCATGCACGGCCAAGTTCAACTGTTCCTCCTGATTTTGGAGGCTTTGAATCAATCAGAAATCTAACCTGCTCAATCGGCGAAAAATTTTCCTGCAATGTTCTCACTATTCCCGTGAGCAGTAACTGACTTTTACGCTGACCCATTGAATCAAGAGCAGAGACAAACTGCCCCGACATATCAAGAAAGGCAGTATCACCATTCCTGAATACGTGAAGCAGTTTGATTTTATCTGTGTTAGGAACTGTACTCAGTGATAGCAATTCCGTTACTGCATCTCTGATATTGTCTTCCTGAGTGCGTGAGATGAATTTCTTCTGCGTCTCTGAAAGTGCGTCATCTTCAACGTGATAAATGTTTATCGTTATCTGCGGAACTCCTTCACCTGCTTTCACTGCGTTCTGAGTTACGCGTTCATGTTCTGCGTTCTGGAAACTTGAGAGGTCTTCCTGCTTCTCGATTCTGTCTTCAGGTTTGAGCAGTAATTTTCTGTTGAAGAACTCAACAACCCATGATGCGCCTATATAACCTGCCACAAAGAATAGAAGTATTAACCCGACAAGCATTAATATCTTGAAGAGTAACGGTGTAGGTTTGTTATCATCGTAATTATCTTCGTAATTCACTCTCTGTCTTGCAGGCTGCCTCCTGATT
The DNA here is from genome assembly GCA_905235735.1 of uncultured Synergistales bacterium. Taxonomy (GTDB): domain Bacteria; phylum Synergistota; class Synergistia; order Synergistales; family Aminobacteriaceae; genus JAFUXM01. Next base: position 5,760 of record CAJOMU010000014.1, on the reverse strand, counting down.
GCTTCCTGACGTGCCTGTCTTCGTCTGTGTGTTGGGACTCTCACACGCTGTTCACGTTCAGCTAATGATGAGGCTGTTTCTGATGATGTTCTTGTTCGTCTGACTGAGGGCAATTCATAAACTCCTCCTTTTTAGTTCAAATATTTCGTTATGCCTTCTGCCATAGATCTGGCGATTTTATTTTGATATGCCTGCTGTGTGAGCAGTCTCGATTCATTCTCATTAGTTACGAATCCTATTTCAAGCAGCACTGCCGGCATTCCTGCTCCCCTGAGAACGAAGAACGGTGCTTGTGCAACTCGTCTCATTGGAAGTCCGCTCAACACTCCTGAATTATAGAGTGCCGCAGCAAAGTCCGTACTCTCTGAGATTTTATTGTTCTGCTGCATATCTCCGAGTATTCGTAATAGCATTTCTGTTCTTCTGTCAACGTTCGCAGTATCGAAACCTTTTCCTTCAACGTATTCTCTGTTCTCGACCTTTGCGAGGTTCATAGCATCTTTATCTGTCGGAAGGGCCATGATATAAACTTCAATTCCTGTTGTAGATTTCTTTGACGGCAATGCGTTTACATGAATACTAACGAATAAGTCTGCGTTGACCTGATTCGCAATGTCAGTGCGTTCCTGAAGTTTAAGATAAACGTCCGTGCGTCTGGTCATGACGACATTGAAGCCTCGTGATAATAATTCGCGTTCAAGTTCAAGAGCGACTGCGAGATTAACATTCTTCTCAGTTACACCATTATCCGATGCTCCCGGATCTTTTCCTCCATGACCTGCATCAACAACTACGGTCTTCAATCCTCCCGTGAGATTACTCCTTACGTTTGATGTTGGTGTTGTAGGAATCGTAATTGTGGTCTGATTAGTCTTTACAGGCGGATTTTGTACGGTCACGTCTTTATCATTGATGATGACTATCGGGTCTGAGTTCTTAGGCACAGGATTCACTTTGGGTTTAGGCGGCTCAGGGTTCTTTGCGGTAATGGGTGCAGTGATAGTATCCTGATTAACTTTCTGATTCGTTGAGGGATTAACCTGAACGATATTTGTGCTTAATGGGTAAAAGAATTCAAACGCGATTCGTCTTGGAGATGATAGCACTAACTTCTCAGCCTTAGTTATGCCTTCAGCATGAAACACAAGCTCTATGCCGTTATCCCTGCGTATAATCTCAGCCTTAATGTTAGAGTACGGTGAAGCTATTCCCGCTGAACTCTCAAGACTTGATGAGAACAATGCGTGTAAACTTCCATCACTCATGAATACCTGAGGGTCTGCATTTTCATCCGTAGTGATTACCGCACGTATCTTCTTCTGTGTACTCTCTGATGTAGTCCACCTGATACCCTGAATCGTTCCGCTGTAATTTTCGCCTCGTTCGGTCTTCTTATCATCGGGCTTGAATGTCTCGTATCTTGGCTGTGATTTCCCTCCCGTACTCCTTGTTGCCGTAACTGTAGTATTCACTGCGGGTGCAGGTGTCGGTGTTGGTTTAGGTTCAAGTGTTGGTGCAGGCGCAGGTTTAGGTTCAGGCGCAGGTGTCGGCGCAGGTGTTGGTTTAGGTTCAGGTGTCGGTGCAGGCGCAGGTTTAGGTGCAGGCGCAGGTGTTGGTTTAGGTTCAGGTGTTGGAGTTGGTGCAGGAACTTCAGGTTTAGGTTCTTCATTGAACTTCCCGAACTCAACTTCACTCTTTGATGTATCCTTAGCGATTGCAACCATAGAGTTGCCTGAAGACTTCACGAAACGCAATCTGCTTCCTTCATGAAAAAGTGATGCTGCACTCTGAGAATCAATCCATATTTTACCGTCCTGTTCAAACGGAGCGGAGTATAACGGAATGATTGAATAACCTTTCCATGCAGCAGCAGAATTCAATATCACTCTGAGCTGAACATTACCCCTTGTGAGAATCAATTCATCACCGACGCGCGAAGATTTAAATCCCATAAGCACACCGACATTCTCAACCGGAACGCATAATCCTGATGCATTATCGATGGACGGAACAGAACCAATATTGCCTGTACCCCTGAAGACCATTGCATCAGCGAAAGCACATGCAGAAAGAATCAGCAGAAAGAATATGCTGAGAAAAATTTTACGCATCAGTCAATGCATTCTATTCGCTGTCTTCAAGTATCTGGTCAAGCTCGAATAAACTCGACACATCAAGAAGCAATATCAGTCTGTCATCTGCGGGTTTAGCTACCCAGAGGACATAACGCCTGTCTATTGATGATGATAACTTTGTTGCAACTTCAAGCTGTGAATCATAAATCGTAAGGACTTCACGAACTGAATTCACTATCATTCCAAACTGAACATCATTTATCGCAATAACTACAATTCTTGCCTCATCAGTAAGCGGACTATGACTCATTCCTATTTTCATCTGCATATCGAACACTGGAACTATTGTGCCGCGAAGATTAATCACACCCCGAATGTATGACGGTGCATTAGGAACGCGTGTAATGAATGAAGGAACGCGAACTATTTCACGTACCATGTTTACATCAACGCCAAAGTTCTCACGTCCAAGCGTGAATACGAGATTGATATGTTCTTCACCGAGTGATTCTACGTCTATGTCTCTGAAGTCCTGATTGATTTCTTTCTGAGTAGCATCTGTTTTCTGAATATCTGCCAAAAGATTTTACCTTCTTTGCGTATAGATTAACCCCCCGCTTTAACATCAAAACAGGGGGCTTGAGCTTATGTGCTTCTTATTCCTCTGAGGCCATGACTGCGAGCTTAATTGCCCCCATTACGCCCTGATTGCCGTTTAATGCTGCCGGTGTGATGTAGCTGTTGATATTGCGCAGTTCCTTCGTGTCGATATATCCGTTGATATTCTCAAGGACATATTTGCGTACTAACGGGAACAGCTGAGGCTGAGACATAACTCCACCGCCGAGAATAATTTTCTGAGGGCTGAGCATGTAAGTTACAGCTGTCATTGCCTGAGCTAAATATCTCGCTTCAAGTTCCCACACTGCATCATTGTCTGCGAGTTCCTTTGCTGGCTTGCCCCATCTGTCCTGAATTGCAGGCCCTGATGCCATACCCTCGAAACATGCACCGTGTGAAGGGCAGTGTCCTTTGTACTCATCACCAGGAATGACTGACATTGCTATATGTCCTGGTTCAGGGTGAAGCATTCCGTGAATGAGATTGCCTCCTGACATTGCACCCATTCCTATGCCTGTTCCAATCGTGAAGTATACAGCATCAGTGAGACCTTTTGCACATCCCCATGTAACTTCACCGAGAAGCGAGCCATTTACGTCAGTGTCAAAACCAAAAGGAATATCACCGAGTGCATCTTTAAATGTCTTTAGCATCGGGAAATTCCTCCATGCAATTTTTGGAGTATTGAGGATATTTCCGTAAGTTCTTGAATTTTTCCGAACATCCGCAGGCCCAAAGCTCGCTATACCTACTGCCTTAATTTTATCGTCATCAGGTACGCCTTCGAGTTTTGCCTTGAAGAACTCCAGCACTTTGGGCATAGTCTCATCAGGTGTTAATGTTGGGATTGATACCTGATCTAAAATCTGTCCGTCTTCATTTCCGACAGCACAGATCATCTTTGTACCGCCGGCTTCTAATGCTCCGTATAACATTATCCGAATAACCTCCCAAAAAATCCCTTTGGCTTTTCAGCTTTAACTTCAGGTTTAGCTTCCGGTTTCACTTCCGGCTTCACTTCAGCTTGTACTTCAGGTTCAGCTTTCGGCTTCGGGGATTCAGTTTTATATTTCGATAAGTCGACATTTCTGACATTCCCGCGCAGAGGCAGAATGCTCTTCGGGTTCACAGAGAGTTCATCAACGCCCCACTTCAGGAATTCCTCTGTGAGTGTCGGATCAGCTCCGAGTTCACCGCAGATACCCACCCATGTGTTATGTCTGTGGCCTGCTTCAATCGTCTCGCGAATGAGTTTCAACACTGCCGGATGATGTGTATCCGCGAATCTCTCAAGATTAGCACTCTGACGGTCGATAGCGCATGTGTACTGAGTGAGGTCGTTAGTTCCGAGCGAGAAGAAATCAACTTCCTCTGCAAGTTCATCGGCACAAAGGGCGGCTGCAGGAGTTTCAATCATGATGCCTATTTCGATTTCGTCTCCCATTGCTTTCCCTTCGGCTTTGAGTTCCTGCCTGCATTCTTCGAGAATCTCCTTGCACTCCTGAACTTCCCAGCGTGAAATTATCATCGGGAACATGATTCCGAGATTGCCGAACGCTGATGCTCTGAGCAATGCACGTAACTGACGCTTGAAGAAATCTCTTCGGTTCAGACAAATTCGCACAGCCCTGAATCCTAATGCGGGGTTATCTTCCTTTCCGAGATGCATATAGTCAATTGTCTTATCTGCGCCTATATCGCATGTTCTGATTATGACTAATCTCGGTGCAAGTCCCTCAAGAACTTTCTTGTAGGCCGCAAACTGTTCATCTTCGGTCGGGTCTGTCTTGCTGTTCAGGTACACGAATTCAGACCTGAAGAGACCAACGCCTTCAGCATCATTTTCGAGTACAGCGGCAACATCTTTAGGGCCTCCGATGTTCGCATAGAGCCTGACCTTGTAGCCGTCTTTCGTTACGCTTGGCTGACCTTTCAGTTCTTTCAGCTTGGCCTCACGAGCTTTATCCTCTGCCTGCTTTGCTGAGAGTTCATCGATCAGATACTGGTCGGGTTCAACGTAAATGCATGAGTTATATCCGTCGAGAATGGCAAATTTTCCGTCGCAGTCATCAGTAATATCATGACACTGAATCAATGTCGGCCAGTTCATGCTTCGCGCTAAGATTGCAGTGTGGCTGTTCGAGCTTCCCTGACGAGTTACGAGGCCAAGTAGCAATGATTTATCGAGCTTCACTGTGTCAGAAGGAGTCATATCTTCAGCGACGAGTATTGCGGGTTCATTACCCTGAAGGCTTTCGGTGTCAGTACCGAAGAGGACATCGAGCATTGAATTCTTCAGGTCGATAACATCTGCGCTTCTTGCTCTGAAGTATTCATCTTCCATCTCGCTGAACATCTTAGCGGCGGCATCGAAACCTTCACGAACTGCGTACTCTGCGGAATGTCCTTCATCAATGATTTCCTTGCATGAATCGATTAAATCATCATCATCGAGCATCATTGCGTGAGCCTCAAAGATTCCGGCTTCTTCTTTGCTGACTTTACATGCAAGAGCGTTTTGCTGTTCCTGAACTTTTAGGCGTGCAGCTTCAAAGCGGTCTAATTCTGCGGCTGTATCGCTTACGAGTTCCTCATTGATTGTGTAAACGGGTACTTTGTAGATTTTGATTTTGCCTATTGCGATCCCGTTTACTATCTTGATGCCCTTGAAGGTCTGCATACTAGAAATGCTCCTTCATGAACTTCTCGATTGCGGCGGCGCAGGTATCTTCGTCTTCACCTTCAACGCGGATTGTTACTTCATCGTTCTGAACGATTCCCATTCCCATCAGTTTCATGAGGGAAGTTGCCTTTGCACTTTTCTCACCTTTGATGAATGTGATTGTGCTCTTGAAGTTCTTGGCTTCTTTGACGAGTAAACCTGCCGGACGTGCGTGAATACCTACTGGATCAGTGATGCGGTACGTAAATTCTTTCATGTAACTCATACTTCCTTTCATGTTGAGTGAACTACTCCGCCTACAGAGGCTGGAGCTTCCTAATTCTACGAGGCTGCACCGCGATGTTCTGCCTGTGTCTTACGTCCTCTCCAAAGGCGTTAATT
>CAJOMU010000013.1 GCA_905235735.1 uncultured Synergistales bacterium | reverse complement strand
GGGGCATAATTACGTATATATCTGCGATGCAAAGTTGCTCCATATGTCTTCTGGTTCTGTGTCTCTTTCATTTCATTACAACTTCTATAAGTTATGCAGGCATTATGCAAAACATTTCCCGTTTGTGGCTACTACGTGCACTGCTTCAAAGACAGATTTCCTTCACACTGCTTCATATATGAGGTATCATGTATACATGAGCTTTCGAGGTTTTATAAGCCGAATTCTCAAGAAGTTGAAGCTATATGACACAATCAAAAGAATTTTACGTTGAATAATAATTTTTTCGAGGATTTATCGAATGTCATTAACACAAAAACAGACTCGCACATCTCACGCTTAATTCTCGGTTGGCACGCGAGCTTCATTCTAACTGATGATGGAAGATTCAATACAGGATTCGTTCCCGATTCAATGAAGGAACCTCACACAGCAAGACCAATTCACACGGAAGCATTATTGACTTCAACATTGAAGGAATTAGCCGGTCTGTATGTCTCACCTTTCCCGCAGGAATTCGCCGCCGCAAGTGCTGCATGTTCCCTTCTCGTGCCATTCATGAATGATTCAGGAATGCCTCTTGATGCAGTCATGACTTCTGCAAGAGGTGATAAGGTTGCAGTTCTGGGTTACGAACGTGATCTGCTTCCCTTCATGCGTGAATGGGGATGGAGAATCGCAGTATTCGATGACAGATGTGCAGGCAGAAATGAATGTTATTCTCAAGATGAATTCTCAAGAGGAGTATGTGAAGCTGAATGGGTATGGCTCTCTCCTGAAGCAATCAGAGACCGCTGGCTCCTATCAACACAGAATATACTGCGTGAGAAGAAGGGATGCTTTCTTCAAGGACCGGGCATACCAGCAGTGCCTGAAATATTTTCGCGAATGGGAATAACTCATCTCGTTGCTCCAGTCATCAATCACAAATCTGATTCACGAAGCATTGAGGCTCATATATCTGCTGGAGGAAGCACGTGGTTATGTGATGGATTAACGTGGCGGGTTTATACTTGATATTTTTTTGCGGTTGTTATGGTATAATCATTTCATCATAAAGCGAGAGGGGCTTTGTGATAAAACGATTCGAGGCAAGATTACACGAGGGGAGGACATATAAAATTATGGCAAAGGCAGTAGTCAATCAGGATGCGTGCGTAGGATGTGAATCATGCGTAGGCGCATGTCCAGTTTCAGCTATCTCCGTTAATGACGGCAAAGCAACCGTTGATGCAGGTACATGCGTAGAGTGTGGAAGCTGCGTATCAACATGCCCGGTAGGCGCAATCTCACAGTAAGAACAGAAAATAACTTCAGAATTTTATGCTGGCAGGGAAAACTATAAAACCCTGTCAGTTTTTTTATATCCAAAGGAGGGAATTATACATTGAAATATTTATTGCCACCTGAAACACCCAAAGGTCAAAGAGATGCAGTGAATGCGAATGAGAAATTAATAACGGTAGGAGCAGGAGCAGGAACGGGTAAAACGTGGGTATTGGCACAGAGATATTTGCGTCTTCTGGTTGAGAATGATGATGTTCTGCCGCAGGATATTCTCACGCTAACGTATACTGAAGCTGCTGCGGAGGAAATGAAAGAGAGAATACAGAATCTAATTGAGAAAGAGCTTGATAGATTCGATGATGAACGAAGACGTGAGATTGAAGACGGGCTTTCTGATTTATGGATTTCGACTATACATTCATTCTCGTCGAGATTGATTCGCGAGTCTGGGTTGAAACTCGATATTGATCCAATGGCATCAGTAATCAGTATGCACACGGAACAAAACTTCTGGGAGGACGTAAAGAATGCGGCAGAGTTTGCGAATCTCAGAATGCTTGCGAGGGCATACGGAGATGAAAAGCTGAAGAAACTTGCAAATGAACTTGATGCTGATGAAGATTTCAGTGCGGCAGTAAGTAAATGGAAGTCCAGTAATCTAAGTTTGTTCGCAAAGAGAGTTTCGGAGCTTCATGCGTCTTCGGATTCAGACTGGGAAGATATGCTTGAATGGGCAGAGAATGATACGCTGATTGACAGTACGAGGCCGGATGTTGAGAAGATACTGTGTGAAGAATGGCGGGCAGTCTGGGACATCTGGAATAAAATCAATCTTCCCAAAGCTAAAAATCCAAAAGGGCCGGGAGGAAGACTGAACGATTTACTATCGTGGCAGAAATCGAATTCACCAGACAGGGAAGCGTTGAAATATTTCTATAGCAGCATAATGGACAGCAATAACATAAAGACACCCGGAGGAAAACAGACAGAACCATTTGTAACGCTGGTATCGATTCTGAAGATGACACTCGGAACATGGAGAAAAAAACGACCGGAATCGATTCAGAAAATAACTTCCAGCTATGAAAACGATTTTTCGGAACAAGAACTGCGAATGCGTAAAGTCTTGATGAAATTCTGTGCACTGTCTTGGGGAATGTGGTCAATGATGAAACAGCGAAGAGGTTTTCTCTCGTTCTCAGACATGATAAGCCACGCAAAAACGATAATCGATTCAGGAGGCATAAACAGAAACTTCAAACACATTCTCGTTGATGAATTTCAGGATACAGACCCATTGCAGTATGAGATGATAGAAACATTATCGCATAAGTCAGAAGATACCGTGATGTTCGCAGTTGGAGATCCAAAGCAGTCAATCTACAAGTTCAGACATGCGGAACCTTCATTGTTCTCAGATATGATAGACCATGCAGACACAAACGTAAATCTTGATACGAGTTTCAGAACACGAGAGCGGTTACTGAATCGAATCAATCAACTCTTTGCATCAATCTGGCCTGACGGAATATCCGAGAGAATGAAGAATTTGAAGTTTGAACCATTAAGAGCAGCCATGAATGAATCAGAACGCGACAAAGGAACTATGCCGGACTTCAGAATCATATTGTCTCATAGGGAATCAAAATCATCAGACAATGCCAGAAAGAAATTAGCTGATGTATTAGCACGTGAAATAGCAAGATACGTTAATGAAGGCTTCACGATATGGGACAAGGAAGAAAAACGAATAAGGCCGGTTAAATTTTCAGACTTTGCTGTATTGTCGCGTTCACGTTCGTGCTTTGACATTCTTGAAGATGCATTCGTGAAATACGGAATTAAATCCGTTCGTGATAAGAGCGATGAATATTTCAGCAGAGGTGAAATCAATGATATTGTGTGTATGCTCAGAGCCGCCGCAGATATGAATGACTCTTTTGCTCTTGCAGGCTGGGTGATGTCTCCGTTCTCATATGTGAAGGAAGAAGACGCAGTGAAGTCATTCCTTGAGGAACTGAATCATCACGAACAAAAACCTTCAGAGATTCTCAAATCTAAACTTCCCGATGCATATGCACGACTTGAAAAGCTATCTATCATCGGTGAACTTGAAGGCCCTACAGGATTACTCTATGTATACGACAGAAATCGGAGCTGGTTATCATCTTACAGCATCAATGACAGAATACGTGTACTGCGTAACTTCAGATATGCAATCTCAATCGCAAGAGATTTTCAGAGCACAGGAACTTCAGGTTTGATTGCGTGTGCAGAATGGCTCACACGTGCAGTGAGAAATGAACTCAGCATAGAAGAACCTGCATGGCATGATAAAGATGAAAATGCTGTGAGGCTCGGTGCAGTTCATTCAGCAAAAGGTCTCGAATACCCCGTTACGGTGATCTTTGAGCACAGAACAAGCAAGAATGTTGACCGCGATAATCTCAGACCCTCGAAAGAACTCGGCGTAGTGTTCAGAGATATGCCTGATGAAATAACGAAGGGTAAATCAATCGAAGCACAGGGCATATTGTGGGAAAAATTGCTGTCCGAACAGGGAGATGCTGAAGAGGAAACACGATTATTCTATGTTGCCGCGACAAGAGCACAGGACAGTTTGATATTCTGCGGACTGGTGAACGCAAAAGATAATTCGGCGTATAAAGACACATGGACTAAGTTAATGCTCGAAAACATGAAGGATATTAAGCCCGAATTCACAGATGAGTTTGATGATTCGGATATGCCTGAACTCGCACCTGATGAATCGAATGAATCAAAACATGTTCTTGATGTTGTGAGTGTGAAGAATGCACTTCGTCAGATTTCAGCTACATCATTTGCATTATTTGAGTTCTGTCCGTTCGCATGGAGACGAAGCTACCGACAGGGCATAAATCTTGAATGGGAGCTTGATGTTCGGAGTGATGATAACGATGATTATTCAGGAGGAGCAGATTTAGGGAGTTTAGCACACTGGGTATTATCGCAATGGCCTAAAGGTGATGATTATGCTTCGGAGCTTGCTACGCTTCTCAATGAAAGGAGCGGCACATATGAACGTCTGCCTGTGAGACTGAGAGGTGCATGGCGCAATAAGCAAGGCAGGAAGAAACTTTATGACTGGCTGATGAAATTTTCGGAGACAGAATTATTCCGTAGGCTCAGAAATGAAAACGTGAGGCGTGAATTCAGATTCAGATTGAAGCTCAATGAGTCTACTGCACTTGCCGGAGCAATAGATGCATTTTACGGGAACAACATCATCGACTACAAGATAACAAGATTTGATGATGTGCCTCCTGGCCTCTACGAATCACAGTTAGACTTTTACGCTCTCGTCATGCATGAACTATTCGGTCATGAGAGCGTGAATATCTCAGTCGTATTTCTCAGGGAAGGCATAATATCTCAGAGAGCCTGCGATAATTTTGACGCAATAAGGGAACGAATCACAAATGTATCTGAAGTATGTGCATCAGGGCCGTATAATGCGGACATCAAAAACTGCGGAGTATGTCCGTTCAGGAAAGGTTGTGTGAAATATGAAGGGTAACCTGAAGAAAGAAGAGCTTCATAAAGAACTGCACCGTGAATTCTATCTGACCTGCGAGAAATATTACATCTTTGAACTTCTCACTGTTGCAGCCGGTATGATGGGATTGTACACGTACATTCTTCGCGGTGAAGTCTTCTGCAATGCCCAGACAGGAAACGTTGTGAAGATGGCTCTCGAATTCGGACGCGGGAATTTCAGAGAATGCATATACTATCTCATTCCATTTATGGCCTATATAGCAGGAACAGTTGTATCTGAGATATTGCCGGAGAAAGTACGTAAGGCACATTTTATACGCTGGGATACTATGCTTGTCGGAATTGAGATTATCGTTCTCCTCGCAATAGGATTCATTCCGCTTACATGGCCTCATCAGATTGTTCAGGTCATAATATGCTTTCTGTGTTCGATGCAGTTCAACACGTTCAGGCAGGCAGAAGGCATCCCAATGGCAACTACATTCGTAACGAATCATGTGCGTCAGATAGGGATAAATATTGCGAAACGAATTCAGCATAAAGACGAATCAGAAGCTGAACGGAAAATATCAAGGCATGGAAATATCATACTCGCATTCTTCACCGGAGGAGCAATAATGACAGCGGCAAGTTCATATCTTCAGGAATATACGATATGGTTAGCTGTTATCCCATTGAGTATATGTTTCATAGTAATGCTGAGATCTGATTTGATTTACGAAAAGGCCATGTTAGATTTAAAGCCTCACGGACATTAGAAGAGTGGAGGTGAGAAACATGAAGACACTATTAACGCGTAAGGCGTGGGAGAAACCGACAAGGAAGCTGACTGATGAAGAGATTCAAGAGCTTGTAGAGAATTTTGATTACGATGCATATCTTGAAGATTTCGATGAAGATGCTGACCCTGAACCTGTTTACGACAGATACGGTAACCCTACGAGAGATACATTAGCGTCTTTGTATGAAGACTTGCACGGACTTACTACTCCTGTAAACCTTGAAGAACTTATAGCATGGGCGGATAACTTGAAATGAGGAGAATTGAAGAGACAAGTAAATTCAAACGTGATAAGAAACGCATAGAACGAAGCGGAAAATATGGTGAGGCTATTCAGAAAAGATTTATACCTGCTGTTATTGCTCTTGCGAATGATGAACCGCTCGATTATTCCTATCATGACCATGCTCTTATCGGTGATATGCAAGGAAGGCGTGAATGTCATATATTGTTCGATCTTCTGCTTGTGTACAGGCTTGAAGGTGATGATGTTCTCTATCTCGACAGGCTTAACACTCACAGTGAAGCATTAAGACTTTAGGCAAAAAATTAACCCCTCAGTTTTTAGCTGGGGGGCTTAATTTATCTTCGTATTATTTTCTGCGCTTCTTCAGCATATCTACATACACTGCAAGCAATATAACTATACCTTTAGCTATCTGCTGCCAGAATGAATTCAATCCGAGCAAGTTCAATCCGTTGTTCAGAACTCCAATAATCAGTACGCCTATCATCGTTGAACCAATCTTACCAACTCCGCCTGACATTGATGTTCCACCCAGAACCGTAGCAGCAATTGCGTCCATCTCGAAACTCTGACCTGCTGTAGGCTGACCCGATGCCATTCTTGCACAGAGAACTACACCTGTGAATGCCGCAAGGAATCCACTCATCGTGTAGACCATCATCTTTGTGCGTGCAACGTTGACACCTGAGAATATTGCTGCCTTGTCATTGCCTCCAACTGCGTAAACATGTCGCCCGAACCTCGTCTTACTCAGAAGAATTATCGATATTATCAGGAACACAAGCATATAGATGACTGGTAACGGTATAGGCCCAAGATAACCAGTTCCTATAATCTGATATTCAGGAATCATTGCACGTATTGGCTGACCATTCGAGTATATGTATGCCGCACCTCTTGCCATTTGCATCATTGCAAGCGTTACGATAAACGGAGGGATTGTCGTCTTCGCAATCACAAATCCGTTGAATAATCCAAGTGCTGTACCGATTATGATTGATGTTGCAACTGCACCGGGAACACTGAAACCGCTCTTTACGATTAAACCTGCGCTGAGAGTTCCTGAAATTGCGAGAATTGAACCAACTGATAAATCAATTCCGCCCGTGATGATTGCAAATGTCATTCCGAACGCTAAACATGCATTCGATGATACCTGACGAAGAACGTTGATTAAGTTTCGCTGTGAATAAAATACTCCATTCGTCGTGAATGATAAGAGTATGCACATTGCGAACAGTCCGATTAACGTTCCCATATTTTCCTTTAGGTATCGCATTACCGCATTCTGTGATTTTATGTTCGTCTCAAGCGACATTTCTAGTTCCTCCGTTTCCTGTTGCGTAACGCATTATTATTTCCTGACTGAGTTCATTCTTCCCAAGATTCGCCGTTATCCTTCCCTCATGCATGACTAATACCCTGTCTGACATGTTGATCACTTCAGGAAGGTCTGAGCTTATCATTAATATTGCTACTCCCTGTTTCGCAAGTTCATTCATGAATCCGTAAATCTCTGCCCTTGCTCCTACATCAACGCCTCGTGTAGGTTCATCGAGAATGAGTAATTTCGGTTTCGTTGCGAGCCATTTCGCGATAACTATCTTCTGTTGATTTCCTCCCGAAAGATTTTCCGCTAACTGGTCGGCTGACGGTGTCTTGATTGCAAGTTCCTTTATATGTCTTGCGATTTCTTCTTCTTCTCTTGCAGGATTGCCGAGAGGATGCCCCCTGAAGATTTCATGAAGAATTGTGAGTGTCAGATTGTAGCCTACGGAATTAACCAGCACGAGACCTTCTTCTTTTCTGTTTTCAGGTACAAGTGCAATTCCGTTTTCCATTGCCTGCCTCACTGAACGTATATGCACAGGCTTTCCCTCAACGAAAATTTCACCGGTGTATCTGTCATCAAGTCCGAAGATGCAATGTGATGTTTCGCTTCTTCCTGCACCGACAAGACCAGACATGCCTACAATTTCACCTTCACGGATTGCAAATGATACTCCGTTCACGAATGGCGGACTCACTAAGTCTTTAACCTCAAGAACAACCTTTCCGGGCTTCACTTCATCTTTGAAGTATAACTGCGTAAGTTCTCTTCCAACCATCATAGCAATCAGCTGGTCATTCGTGGTCTCTCTTGTGTTCACTGTGCCTACATACTGACCGTCTCGCATGACTGTTACGCGGTCTGTGATTGCAAACAGCTCACTCATTCTGTGAGATATGTATATGATTCCGATTCCCTCAGCCTTGAGCTGTCTCATCGTCTCGAACAATACTTCGGTTTCTTTGTCCGTGAGTGATGCTGTAGGTTCATCCATTACGAGAATGTCTGCTTTAACCGAGAGTGCTTTTGCAATTTCAACCATTTGCTGCTGTGCGATACTCAAATCCTTAATGAGCGTGTTCGGATCAAAATCCAATCCTAACCTTGAAAGCATCTTCCTGGCCTCTTCGTTTTCCTGAGCACGTTTGATGATGCCTCCTACATTTCGTTCACGACCTAAGAACATATTCTCCGCGATTGAAAGATACGGAACTAAACATAACTCCTGATGTATTACGCTTATTCCATGAGCCTGTGAATCTGCGACACTCGTCATGATGTGAGATTTTCCGTTTACGATCACTTCTCCTTCTTCAGGGATATATATTCCTGCGAGGCATTTTATGAGTGTCGATTTACCTGCTCCATTCTCACCTAAAAGCGCGTGAACTTCTCCGGCTTTGAGTTCAAAGTTTACATCTTTGAGAGCATACACACCTGGAAATTTCTTGTGAATGTTCTTCATTTGAAGCAAAATTTTTCCTTGTTCTGCCATGAAAATTTTTCACCTCCGCAAAAAAATTAAGGCAAGAGTTTTTGTTGCTCCTGCCTTATTGTTTCAATGTCTACTGCCAGCCGTCTACACCAAACTGGTCAACGTTCTCAATCGTGATTAGCTGAACGGGTACAGGAATGTGTTTGTCTACTTTTTCACCTGCAAGAATCTTATATGCCATTTCGACACCAATCTTGCCGATGTTTATCGGGGACTGTGCTGCTGTTCCTGTCATGTCGCCTTCCTTGATTGCCTTCTTGGCATCAGGTGAACCGTCAACTCCGTAAATCAATACGCCTTTCATGTCTGCTGCTTTGAGTGCCTGAATTACTCCGCGTGCTGTGGGGTCATTTACGCACATTACAACGGCCATGTCAGGGTGAGCCTGAATGATGTTCTCCATTTTTGGCATTGCGATTTCAAGCTGACCTTCTGAGCTGTCCTCTACTGCAATAGTGAACTGCGGGTTCTCTGCTACAACCTTCTTGAAGTTTGCAATTCTGTCGATTCCTGTCTTCGTTGTGGGATGTCCGAGAATGATTGCCTTTCCGCCTTTGGGTAATCTCTTCAGCATGTCTTCACCGCATACCTGACCTGCTGCGAGGTTATCTGATGCAACGATGCAAGCAACGTAATCTTCATCATAGACTGCCGCGTCAACGTTGATAATTGGGATACCTGCTTCATGAGCCGCCATAAGTCCGGGTGCAACTGCCTGCCAGTCTACGGGATTAAGGAAGATTGCGTCTACTCCCTGAGCAACCAAGTCCTCAATCTGCGAAATCTGCTTCACTGCATCGAGTGCAGGGTCTAATGTGATGAGTGTATCACCATTTGCTTCAACTGCTGCTTTGATTGCGTCATTCATGACTCCGAAGAACGGGTTATTCATTGTCATGTAGGTAGCTCCGAACTTCTTGCCCTGAGCACCTGCGGCACTGAATGAACATACAACTACAACAACAGCGAGGAAAAGAATAAAAAGTTTCTTCATGATATAGAAGACCTCCTGTGAAAATAAATTTTGAAACTGATAAAACAATTTGGATGTTAAGATTATATACCACAAAATAAAAAATTTCAGGAGGTGTTTCATAATGAAATATTATTTAGGCATTGATACCGGCACTACATCGATAAGCATAGCGGCAATTGATTCATCAGGGCAATTACTCGAACACAGAACACTGAATCATTCTTCATTTATAAAAGGCGAATCGTTCAATAAGATTCAGAATCCCGAACGCATATTGAATTTCGTGAATGAGATTCTCGATGACATAATGAAAACTCTCGGCACTCCTTCAGGAATAGGTTTCACAGGACAAATGCATGGAATGCTTTACGTGAATGCTAAAGGTGATTCGGTCAGTCCTCTCTACACATGGCAGGATCAGAGCGGAAGTGAGACGGTGAAAATTCTTCGTGAACATGGCATGAAATGTTCTGTAGGTTATGGACTTTCGACGCATTTATATCTTCAGAAGGCCGGAAAGATTCCGAATGATGCAGTGAAGATGACGACAATCAGCGACTACATAGCGATGAAGTTATGCGGAAAGAATTCGCCTGTTCTATCGTCCGACATGGCCGCAAGCTGGGGATGTTTCAATCTTCGCACTCACGAATTCATGTATGACAGTCTCAGAAATGCAGGTGTTGATGTCTCATATCTTCCTGAAGTTGTGAGGGGCTATCACGTAATCGGACACACGAAAGAGAATGTGCCTGTTGTGAGTTCAGTTGGGGACAATCAGGCGGCGGTTATGGGATCATTGAAGGACACGAAAGATGATTCTGTTCTGTTGAATGTCGGAACAGGTTCACAGATTTCACTCGTAACGAATGAATACTATGATTCGGAAGGGGACATTGAGACGCGTCCATTCGGAGAAGACAAATACATTCTATCGGGAGCAGGATTATGCGGAGGACGTGCGTATGCAATGCTTCAAGGGTTCTACGAATCACTGTGCGGCTATGAATGTTACAGCATGATGCAGACGAATGCAGAGAGTTTCATTGAGACGCATGGAATGAATGACGCATGGAAAGTTGAAACCACGTTTTCGGGAACGAGGTCAGACCCAACGAAATGCGGAAGTATATCGGGAATAAGAGTTGAAAATTTCTGTGTCGGCGCATTTACTGTAGGAGTGATTCGGGGAATCATAGATGAACTTCACGGATACTATACGAGAATGAAAGCTATGACAGGAAGAGAGGCGAAATATCTTGCAGGTTCAGGGAATGGACTGCGGAAGAACAGATTAATGCAGAAGATTGCGTCTGAAATGTTCAGAATGGAAGTGCACATACCAGACTATACAGAGGAGGCAGCTTGTGGTGCGGCGATGTGTGCTATGATGAAAACATCTGAGAATTAGAGGTGTATGTGATGATTGAGACTTCACAGAGAAAAACTGATAATTTTTGCGGCGGCTGGGTGTTCGTTGCCTGGCCGTCATTTGCATTTGCATTCCCTTTTTAGTAAGGTGTATAATCTCCCAGCTTTTTATCAACTTAGAAATGGAGATGTGTTGTAAATGACATTAGTCGCAATCATTCTCAACATCGCAATACTCATCGCAATATCATACGTTGATTTTGAAATCAGTTTTACACGTTACGAAAATGGATACTATAACATGCGGATAGACATCGGAATTAAAAAGAAATAACAGAAAGCAAAAGGCCGGGAATATCATAACGACATCTCCGGCTTTTTGATTCGCAATTCACTAAACCCTAAATCTTTACTCCTGCTTTCCTGAATACTTCAAGAACGTTCTTCAATGGTTTGTACCCAATTTCACGCGCAATCTCTTGTCCGTTGGCATTCTTGAAAATCAGCATCGGAACATAACGAACATCATATTTCTTCGCGATGTCTGGATGCTCCTCAAGATATATAAGGCTCGCTTCAATTGAATTACCATATTTCGTTTTCAATTCATCAAGAACCCTCATCATCTGTTCACATGCAGGACACGTTTTAGTTGACAGCATGGTAATCGAAGGAAGAGCAGCAAATGCAGATGAGCATAACACGAACACAAGAACGAACGCGAAAATGATTTTTGCAGACTGTTTCATATTTACACACTCCCTTTTTGATTTTGATAATTGCATTGTAAAAATTTTTTGTGTTAAAGACAATACAGAATATTTGCGAAATTAATTGTGAGATATAATTTCAAACAGTCATGAAGAAACAAATTCACAGTCAAAGGAGTATACCCGAAAAATGGAAGAACAAGGAAAGATAATCAGTACATGCGATGTAGATTCAAATCTCGCACTTCAAATGTGGACAAGAGGAAAAACTCCGCGTCTTTCAGTCATGAATAAGAACAAGAATTCACGAAAATTGATTCATATTTCGTGGGTCGAGAAGCAAGACCGAACACTTGCGATTAATGGCAAGGATAGAGGCGAGACTTTCACGTACACAGTGAAGGACTTTGAACCAGCAATCCAGAAGATACTCACGGAATATTACGCACGCACGAACTTCAAGCTCAAATTTCTGAAACTCGCACTCGACCTCGAAAAAGCACTCGCACGACCTGAGACCATAATGACACCTTCAGAGCTTGCATTGATGTCCGAAGAAAAACGTTCGTCATTGTGGATTGCAGATTGTTCCGTCAAAGACAAAAATAAATTCCTGCCGTTCTTTCAGGTCAGCGATGAGGAAGCGGCGGTTATTTCAGAGGATAAGCTGAAAATTACAAGTCCCGCAATGAGAAGCACAGACGGTTTGCTGAAGACAGGTGTAACGGTTGCATTGAAGGAAGTGAACCCTGAACGCTGGCACAATACGATTCGAGTTACAGCTGCGGCAATGCTATTGGGATTTTCATTCTGCGGTGCTGACGGAACAAAGACCTCCGATGAAATATGGAGTGAAGGCGAGAAGAAACCACCGAAGGAAATCGGACAGACAGCAATGAAAGTTCCCGTGAAGAAAATTTCACTTCATGATGCAGATTTGCTCAAACTTGGCCACAAGATGACCGCATACGTGAGACATTATTACATACTCGATGACATAGAGATACTTTACGTTATGGACAGTGAGAAGGAATTACAGGAGAGAGGATTTGCACGTTCAAGACGAATTGATTTCAACACAGGCACTTTAGGAGATGTACCCTACAGAGTAACATTCTTTGAGAATCCTGATGAGGGAATGACGGCTTTCGGATGTGATCCGAGAATGCAGACTGCAAGACATACAGGACATATGATAATCATGCTTCCGACTGAGACATACAAGAAGGCTTTGAAGAGTGATACGTTCGGAACAGAAGATGATTTCTTCACGATTACGCGTTTGTTGTGGGCGAAACAGTTCAAGGAATGGTACGAGACAATCAAAGTGTACGTGAATAAATTTGCGGGGCTGAAGGCATGAAGAAGTTTCTGTATGCAATTTTGATTCTGCTTCTCTCATTGGGAGTTTCAGAGGCAGGTAATCAGCGTCGGATTTCGGTGGTGATATTCCCGACGATAAATTCAACGGAACTTCAGATATGGGAGAGCAAATATTATCCGTATAACGTTCTTGAACAGAAGATGTCGAATTACCTTGAGGAAGTCTGCAAGAAATCACCGATGATTGATGCACGTGTTCTCGATGAGGCAGCAATGAATCGATGGTTATCAGGTTCAAGACGCGGTGATGATATGGCGTTACAGCTTGAATTGTATTCTGCGACAATGAAGGACAAGCATGTTATCGGCACAATGGAATCTGCGAAATTTCTTGTTCGTCTCAGAGTTTTTGACACAAGACGTGTTCAGGAGCTTGCGGTTCGTACAGTCAAAGGGACAGATAGACGTTTCACATTGGATTCAGCAGAGGATGTGTTCTTCTTTGATGCGGCAGTTGCAGGTTTAGGAATACCATTTGAGGAAGGCTTAGACCTTTTCGGCCTCACGAATAGGAAATACACAGGTCAGAAGATGAGCCGCTTAACGTGGGCACAGTTTCAAGGCACTCCTTACTGGCAGGCATTGAAGAATGCAATCAATGAAGCATATCGTCAGTCAATAGAACAAGTACGCAATGCAATCCGAAGCAATGATCCGAATGCAGAACTAACAGCCCGCGATAACTTTTCGGATTCATATCGGACTGTCGGAAGAATACTCGCTCCAACAGCAAACTCTACACGCAGACGGCGCGACTACATTATATCGCTTGGAAGATACGCTAACGGTCATCGTGATGCTGTACGTGTGGGTGAAGTTCTCGATGTCATTCGTTCGGATACATATGTTACAGTTGACCCTGAGAATCCGATTGCAGTCCTGCCTAAGACGATAGGCAAAGTGAAAGTGATTAAGGTCTATGATGATAACGCGGTAGTGAGAGTGATTAAGGATAACAGGAAAGAACCTGTAACGCTTCAGGATTTGGTAGTGAAGACGAAGAAAATAGCAGGGAAGTGATATTAGAATGAAACGAATTGCAGTGATTATTATGCTTCTGGCCATGTTCGCAACGCCGTCATACTCAGCAGATGACGACAGTACACCGTACATGCCATACCCCGAACAGTCTCAAACTCAACCTAAGCCATCGAAGCCCGCCCCCAAGAAGAAAACTCCCGCGAAGAAACCTGCTCCAAAGAAGAGAACTCCAGCGAAGAAACCTGCTCCAAAGAAGACGACACCAAGAGCACCTTCTAAACCGAATTCACTTCAGCAGGCAATAACGCTGATCAATCAGGGACGGTACAATGAGGCGAAACCGTATTTGCTCAATGCAATTAACACGGATAAGAATGACGCAAACGTATGGTACTGGTATGGTGTGTGGCATGAGAAGTTAGGGTGTTTCCATGAGGCGCAGTATTATTACACAAAGGCACTGAAGATTAATCCTTCATTTGAACCTTTATCGAGAGTTGCATACTATCCTAATGACCCCGACAAGACTCCGTTATGGGATCCTAAACGTCCTGCGAGGGTATATCCTGTTGATACAGGCGACAGAAATTTTACGAGAGTTCCTCCGTTTGGACGGGACAGCACGAATTTTCCTGATGCACCGAATGACCCAGTGATCCCCAGAGTGCCAGTGTACACACCTCCTGAACCTGGAAGCACTCCGCTTGATGGCGATTCATGGAATCCCGCCGTGTATGTTCCTCCTTCACCGAATGATCCTTATGTGCAAGACGGAACATCCCTCGTGTACGTGCCTCCTCAAGGGCCGCTTGATGCAGAACGCAGAGAGAGCATAGATATTGAGATTGCACATAGAGAACCAGATGTACGCGATATATCATCAAACAATGACCGCGACAGAATTATTCGTGTTGATTTGCCTCTGTATACTCCTCCTGCACCTGGCCAGAGGGTTACAACTCCTCCTGCACCGAAAGTATCAGAACAGCCGAAGAAATCTTCAGCTACACCACAGCCCAAGAAACAGCCGGAAGTACCGAGAAGAGTTGTACGTCAGCAGAAGAAGACTACGACTGCAAAGGTATCAACACAGCCTAGAACACAGATACGAACTCAGGTACAAAGACGAAGTTCAACAACTACTCGAACTACATCGACTGATATTAGACCAGTGCAGCCGCAGGTACGGAGAGAGCCTCAAAGACAGCCTTCAAGACAGCAGGAAACTCAGCCAATACAGCAGACACAAAGAGAACCTGAGAGACAGCCTGAACGTGAACCTCAGAGGCAAATACCGAGACAGGAATATTTGCCGCCGGTCGGACAATTTGCACCTGATCCGGGAACTATATCTGAGACATCAATTCCGCCTGTAGGGCAAGGAAATCAAGATTAATGCGAGGTGATTCGACATGAAGAAAATATTTGCTCTGTTATTCCTGGCCATGATGATTTGTGATTCATCTTTCGGAGCTGAATCTATGCTCGTCAATCAGCCTGCTTATCACTCGATGAACTTTTACGTTCACAAACCCGTCAATGTTCCCCGCGACTTCTATGTTACTTACGACGGTTATCTAGTCTACAAGGATGAAAGAGGCATATGGCATTATGGCTCTGCGGAATCAAACGGCATAATAAGGACAGGTTATGTTGTGGGTTCAGTGATTCCTTCTGTAGTGAGACTGAAGCCATATAACACGAAAATATCTTCAGTTGCTCCAATACTCAATACATCTCCTGCTAGCGTTAGCGGAAGACCTGTTGACCGAAATACGATAGTCTATATCCCTCCTGAATCACCGATATACAGAGAGCCAGTTGCGCCTAACTGGAGCGGTAACACAAACTTCATGGCAATTGGACGATGGCAGAAGAGCGTAGATAGAATCGGTGTAACTAGCAAACCTTCAATACCAGTTGCGTGGAAGGGTGATTATCCTGAAGTGATTTATGCTTGGACTGGTATGCGATGGAAACAGCTTGATTCACAGGGCAAGCACATTACAGCAATAAGCACATTAAGACGTGAACTCTATGATTTGACGATTGAGATTAACCGAACGAATGCACTTCACTGGACTGATGATGATTCGAGAGTTCTCGCACAATACGCACATCAATGGGGCTATCAATGGATTGGTCTCGTGATACCTAACGGGAGGTTACGATAATGAAGAAAATATTTTTATTCGCAGTTGTGTTATGTCTCGTATGCAACGAATCGGAAGCTAAACTTTATGTTACTGAACCTCTCCTCGTTCCGAACTCTGCATATTCTGGAATGACTTTCTATGTCTACAAACCATACAATATGCCTAAAGGCTGGTACGTTACATTAGACGGTTATCCAGTGAAGAAGAATCACGATGGAATGTGGGTATACGGCAATGCAGAAGGGCCTAATCTCGTTGCAACGAATTATGTTGTCGGATCAATTGTGCCTTCAATGGCGGGCATAACGAAATGGATTTCAGATGTTCAGATTTCGGAGCTTCGTAAACTTCCAACAGAAGAGATGTTTGCTGTACGTCAAAACGGACTTTCGCGTTCACAGTTGGCACAAGGTCAAACTCATTCAACATATATTCCCGACTGGACATATAACCATGCATTCATGGCCATAGGAAACTGGAAGGGAAGTGTCGACAGAATAGGAGTGCTGAATAACCCAACTGCACCGATTGCATGGAAAGGAAATAATCCGAAAGTACTTTACATATGGACAGGCAGAACATGGTATCAGCTGGACGTTCAGGAATCACATACACCCGTAAACGCAATCAGACGGGAATACACGAACATCAGAAGATTCATACGCGGCTCAGGCTTCAAATGGTACGAACAGGACATGCCGATACTTGCACAGCAGGCAAAAGCATGGGGATATTACTGGCTTGGTGAAATTAGAATCACGAAATAGAATAACGAAAAAAATTTTTATGGAGGATTGATTCATTACATGTGTGTACTTCTCGCATATGAAGCTCCGGCAGACAGCCTCATTGTAAGATTGAGCACGGCATTCAGCAATAATGATGTGCTTGAGATTCACATACTCTTTCACGAATTAATATCTCAGGCGTACAAACATAATTATGCATCGGGAAATATCTGGCAGAATTACCTGACACACTTCATGCTCACAAATGAAAATTTCTTCTCGCTCTCATGCGAACGAAGAGATTCACCTTCAGGATCACTAAAGGATGTAGCGTTACATGACTTTGAAGCGTTCCTGAAACTCTTCAACCTGAAAAACGAACACATGCATTATGTCAATAACTTCACTGGTAATGAGGAGAACGGTTCACCCATATGTGAAATCAGCAAGGCAATAGCAGAAGTTCATTCATCGCAGAAAATCTATGACATCGTTACGAACTTCTATAAGCGTCATGGTGCAGGCAACCTAGCATTCAATAAGGCTTTCAGGTTTGACAGTGATGAAGATGAATTTGTACCCGTACCTGACGAGAACGTTGGCGATGTAAAACTATCAGACATCATTGGCTATGAGGTTCAGAAGAAAGAACTCACAGCTAACACTGAGGCTTTCATCTCAGGAAGACCAGCAAATAACGTTCTGCTTTACGGTGATGGAGGCACAGGAAAATCAACGAGCATAAAGGCACTCCTGAATGAATATGCATCGAGAGGACTGCGTGCAGTTGAAATCTTCAGGCATCAGTTCAGGGATATATTGCACATCACGGAGAGGTTAAGACGAAGGAACTATTACTTTGTCCTGTTCATTGATGACTTATCATTTGAGGAGAACGAGAGCGAATATAAATATCTGAAGGCAGTAATCGAAGGCGGAATCGAATCGCGTCCTGATAACGTGCTTATATATGCGACATCAAACCGCAGGCACATAGTGCGCGAGGTCTGGAAGGATCGTGCAGACATGGAACATGATGGAGATATTCACAGGTCAGATACGGTTGAAGAAAAATTATCACTGGCATCACGTTTCGGAGTTGCGATAAATTATTCCAGCCCATCACGGAAAACGTATCATGAGATTGTTCTGACGCTAGCGAAAAATGCAGGGCTTGATGTGAATGACAAAGAGCTTCTGAAAGGTTCTGATGCATGGGAGATAAGACACGGAGGAATGTCAGGAAGAGCAGCGCGTCAGTATATAGATTATCTTCTTGGCCGCAATGCCGTAATATAATACAGATACTACAATATAAAGGAGAGTAAATGAGCAGTGAAACTCAGTAGAGAAGAAGTAAATGATATTGCATTGGAATCACGTTTGCTTCTCACAGAAAAAGAGTTAGACGGAGCTGTTAAGTACATCAATAACTTTCTTGATATTCTTGACAGCTTCAAGGAACTTGATTTGACGAACGTTGAACCTTTCAGTTTTGCGGAAGCTCTTGAATGTCCATTGAGAGAAGATAAAGTGAATGCATTCACGAATACGCAGGGGATATTCAATGAGAGTGAACATGTAGACGGATCATATTTCAAAGTGCCGCGAATAATGGAGGATTAGCTTAATGGAATTATATGAGCTTGATTTATACGAAGCCTCAAAGGGAATCAAAGACAAGAAATTTTCCCCCAAAGAACTATTTGAATCATGCAAGAAGAGAATCGATTCATGCGAGGATAAGATACATGCATTCATCACACGTACAGATGGTACAGCACCCGTAACCGAGAATCCCAACGGAATATTTGCCGGAGTTCCTACAGTCCTGAAGGATAACCTGTGTACCAACGGAATCAGAACTACAGCCGCAAGTAAAATTCTCGGAAACTGGAAGCCTCCGTATGACGCTACAGCATGGAAGTATCTTCGTGAGGCAGGAGCTGTCTTAATGGGAAAAGTGAACATGGACGAGTTCGCAATGGGAAATACATGCGGAAATTCTGCTTTTGGGCCAACACATAACCCAAATGACATATCACGTGTTCCCGGCGGAAGTTCAGGAGGAAGTGCGGCGGCAGTTAGTGCAGGATATGTACCCTTCTCATTGGGAAGTGATACTGGCGGTTCAATTCGTCAGCCTGCAAGTTACTGCGGTGTCTACGGAATGAAACCCACATACGGAATGGTCAGCAGATACGGATTAATATCATACGGCTCATCATTAGATCAGATTGGGCCATTCGCACGGACAATCAGAGACCTTCAGCTAGTGATGAGTGTACTCGCACAGTATGACCCAATGGATTCAAGTTGTTTCCGCGAGAAGAACCCCGACTTTACGCACAATGAAGACGCAAGCATAAAGGGAAAACGAATCGCACTTGTGAAAGAATTTCAGAACTTCACGTTAGACGCACCTATAGCTGAGGCCATGAAGAAAACTCAGAAAGTCCTTGAGAATAACGGAGCAGTCATAACAGAAGTATCATTGCCTGTAGTATCGAAATACGCGGTCGCATGTTATTACGCACTCGCAATGAGTGAAGCACATACGAACCTTGAACGTTATGACGGAGTTCGTTACGGTTACACTGTGAATGATGCCGCAGGAATCAAGGAGATGTTTGAACGTGTTCGGTCATACGGATTTGGAAGCGAAGTGAAATCACGAATCATAGCGGGGACATGCTTAACTGAACCGTCAAGATGCGATGAATATTATGTTGCCGCCACGAAGGTACGTACATTGATTGCTCAGGAATTCATTCGTGCATTCGGTGAGTGCGATTTCATTCTTCAGCCTGTTACGCCTTCACTGCCTCACAAGATAGGCGAAGAGGACGAAGATGCAATGAAAGGTTATGAGACTGACCTCTACACATTACCTGTGAACCTGGCCGGACTTCCTGGATTATCATTCTTCACGGGCTATGATGACGCAACGAAACTTCCTGTAGGCTTGCAGTTAATTGGGCCTCGCTGGAGTGATTCTGAAATTCTGAATGCAGGAATGATACTTGAACGTCATTTAGGCTCACCTAAAATCGCGAATGGAGGAGTGAAATAACATGTCAGAATTAACATTTACACCCGTAATAGGAATAGAGATACACATTCGTCTGAAAACAGACACAAAGATATTCTGTGCATGTTCAACGGACACAGACGCACCTGCAAACACTAATATATGTCCTGTATGCATGGGACTGCCCGGTTCACTCCCAAGACTGAATCATAATGTCGTCGAAAAGGGAATGCTCGCGGGTATGGCACTTCATTGCACGGTTCAGCCTCGCTCATTGTTCTTCAGAAAGTCATACTTCTATCCTGATCTGCCAAAAGGACACCAGATTAGCCAGTGTGATTTACCAGTTGTAGCTGACGGATACATAGAGGTACATGACGCAGAAGGCAAGCTCAAGAAGATTCGAGTGAATCACCTTCACCTTGAGGAAGACGCAGCAGCAATGCATCACAGTGCATCAGACGGAAGGCTTGAGGGAGCATCGACATCATACGTTGACTATAACAGAGCAGGAATGCCATTAGGAGAAATAGTGAGTGAACCTGATATATCATCATCGGCTGAAGCAGTCGAATACGCAATGAACCTTCAGAGACGTGTGCGTTATGCCGGAGCAAGTGATGCTGATTTGGACAAGGGCATGATGAGATTTGACGCGAACGTATCACTCAAATGTTCAGACGGCAGATGGGGACGTAAGGTTGAAGTGAAGAACATGAATTCATTCCGTGCGCTTGAACGTGCAATTGAATTCGAGATTAAGCGTCAGAAAAAGATATTGCAGTCAGGCGGAGAAGTTTTGCAGGAGACGCGGCATTGGAACGATGCGAAAGGTGTAACGACTGCCTCAAGAGTGAAAGAGTTCTATCGGAAATTCATCGTTGAGCCTGATTTGCCTCCTTTAATCGTAAATCAGGAATGGATTGACCGTGTAACAGCAATGATGCCAGAGATGCCTGACGTTAGAGCGAATCGTTATGTTCACGATATGGGGCTTACGCAGGAGGCCGCAGATATTCTTACTGACGACAAGAACACGGCAGACTATTTTGAAGCATGTGTGAAAGCAGGAGCAAATCCTGTGAGGGCTGCAAACTGGGTACGAACGGAAGTATTGAGAGTTCTGAATGAGATGCAGAAGAAGATTTCAGAGTTCAGCATTAAACCCGAAGTTCTTGCGGAGATTGTGAGACGTGTTGATGATAGGAAGCTATCAACTACACAGGCAAAAGAAGTATTCGATTACATGTGTGCGAATGATTCAGGTCTTGATGATGCAGTGAAGAAACTCGGCATAACTGAAGGCGGAGTAGCAGGCAATGCACTTGTTGAGATAATAGCGAACGTGATAAAAGCAAATCCTGATGTCTTAGCTGAAATTCAATCGGGCAAAGACACGAAAGGGAAAAAATTCAAATTCCTTCAGGGATTGGTCATGAAAGAATCAAAGGGTCAGGCAAAACCTCAGGAAGTAGTTGAAGCATTAACAGCGGCATTGAAACAGTAAGAACATAAAAATTTCCCCCTTGTAATTATGCGAGGGGGATTTGTTCTTTCTTATCATTGAAATACTCCGATAACTTGTGCATTACTCCATTCACAAATCTCGACGAGTCCTTCGTCCCGAAATCACTTGCTAATGTCGTCGCCTCAGAAATCGCAGACTTAACCGGCAATGTCTTCATGATGAATCCTTCAAGCACCATAAGACGCAATATTGTCCTGTCAACACTAACCATGCGTTCAGGTCTCCAGCCCGTAACGATTCTGAGAAGCAGGCCGTCAATATCATTCCTGTGATTCCAGACATCAGCCGCAAGTTTTCGGCAGCGTTCCTTTACTTCCGGCTTATCGTCCTTCGCAATTTCATCGATATTCATGAAGAGTTCAAGAGACTCATCAAAATCTTGATCAGGGTATACATCAAGTGAATACAGGAATTGAATTGCAAGCTCCCTTGATCTGTGAATAGCTCCAAATTTCCGGCCAATATATTTTTTCGGTTTCTGTTTCTGTTTTTGAAGTCTGGCCATGTATTTATACTCTCCTAAAGCGTTTTGAAATCAGCGATATTCCCCGCATGAAAAACCATGCAGATGTACCCCAGAAAACAGTCCAGAAGAATCCTGCGAAACCTGCCGTTATGATTATTGCACTTGATGACGCTATTCCTGCCCATACATACGAATTGCTCAGAACCTGCATAATTCCTCGTTCAGGCATTGCCCATACAACTGAAGGCTTTAATCCCATTGGCCTCATTACAGCATCAAAATGTTTCTCAATCTTCTTCCGGCTTTCGGGATTCAAATCATCATCAGAGAACACAATAGTTAAATCAGCATGATCTTTCTTTCCTGAAGGCATAAGAGTTACACTGAAGAGCTTTAATTTTGGCTTCAGCATGTCGCCAGCAAAGTCATAGAGACCTTCGCATGATATTCTGATTATTCCGTAAGGCGTATTCTTCCATAAGAAATACATGCTAGTCTGCCTCATTATCTGGGTCAGGTGTTTCTGAATCTGCAATCTTCAGCTGAAAGTCATCTCCTGCACCCGCGTATATTCCCTGAACGTTTACATTGACCGCTTTAACGTCATAGCCTGTGTAGCGTTCAAGATTGTCTTTTATCTTCTCCTGAACGTCCCATGCAAGATCTGGAATCCTCTGACCGTATTTCACTAGAATATTAGCATCAACAGCTATCATTCTCTGCTTGTGTTCAACTGATACACGAATTCCTCCTGACTTGCGCCCTATCGTAAATCTCGACGGCAGTTTTCCGGCAACTTTTATGTTCTGGATTCCCTGAATCGTTTTTCTGGCAAGTTCTGCAATTACGTCCTCTGAGATATGAATCGCTCCGCCGTTCGCAGATTCTTCATGACTGTTATTATTCTCAGGCATTTATCACTGCTTCTTTGCCCGTTCGAGATATGCACCTGTTCTCGTGTCTACTACGATGTCTTCTCCAGGTTCAACGAATACAGGTACGGTTACAACAAGACCTGTCTCAAGAGTTGCGGGTTTGCCTCCACCTGTTACTGTGTCGCCTTTGAATGCAGGCGGTGTATCTACGACCTTCATTGTTACGCTCTTGGGCAATTCAATCCCCATAACTTTCCCCTCGAAGAACTCAAGTTGAATCTCAATGTCATCAACGAGATACTTTGCTGCATCACCCAGAACCTGCGGAGACAATCTCATCTCTTCATATGTTGCGAGATCCATGAACACATAATCTTCGCCGTCACGATACGAATACTGTGCGGGTTTATCTTCATATATTATGCGTTCAAATTTTTCGCCGGGCTTGAATGAATTCTCAACGATTGATCCTGTCTCAACGTTTCTTAATTTCGTTCTTACGACTGCTCCGCCTCTGCCCATTTTGTGATGATCGTAATCAACTATTTCCCATATTCCGTCCTGCCAGCGCAGTTTCAGGCCAACGTAGAACGTAGTGGTATCTGCTACCTGAGCCATAAATATAAACCTCCTAAGAATTTTTTTGCGTTTTGCCTGCTAATTATATATTATCGCGATTATTTGCTGTCAAGAATATACGGTGTGATGACCATTACAGCCTGCGTATTGTTCTTATCTGTTGACCTGTATGTGAAAAGCTGTCCTAATAACGGTATGTTTCCTAATATGGGAATTCTGTTTGTCTGTCTTACTGTATTTTCTGAGAATAATCCGCCGATAACAAACGGCATTCCGTCTTTCACGCGCACTTTTGTCGTTACTGTTCTGTCTGTCGTGCGTATATTTCCGTCATCGTCCTTTCCGATATAATCTCCTGTCTTAATGTTTATATCGAGATTTATGTACCCTTCATCTTCAATGCGAGGAGTGAATCTTAATTCAGGGCCTACACTCTTTGTGTCCCATTTAGGATTTTTATTGTCGTCCATTCCGGCAGAATACATTATCTCCTGCTTCAGTGTAATTGATGCCTGCTGTCCGTCTATTGCTGTTACAGATGGATTTGCTATAATCCTTCCCTTGCCGCGAGCCTCAAGTGCAGAGAATACATTCTGAAACGTTCTTGCTGTTCTCGGATTACTGTTTACAGGTGAAGTATCTCTTGCATAATCGATATTGATTAATCCGATGCCTAATCCTCCGCTGAGTGATATTTGCCATTCATCATATGCTATGTCCAGTTCATTCTGTACTAGCTCTGAATCATCATCTGTGAACTCGAATATGCTTGCACGAATCATAACCTGTTTCATCGGAAGGTCTACACGGTTTATGAATTCTTCTGCTTCTTCCATTTTTGCCGGATTAGTTTTCACATAGAGTATTCTGGTTCTTTCATCAACAGTGATATTTGCATCAGGAATATTTGCTAGGTTCACCAAAAGAGATTTTACATGTGAGGCTTCCGCATACTTTATCTTGAAGGCTTTCATCTCATTAGCACCAGAGAGCTTATATAATCCTTCCTTTGTTCCGAATACTGTAGTGTTCTTTCCTGCGGGGAAACATGCAATGTCATATGTCCTTAGCAGATGATTCAGAACTTCATCTATGCGAATATTCTCAATGGACATTGTTACAAAAACATCTTTTGGGAATGATGAATCAATTATAATATTGCGTTCTATCTGAGCCATTAACAGCCTGAATACATCTCTGAGTTCCGCATCTCTGAATTCAACACTAACTTTCGCGTCTACTTTGAACGGAAGAATATTATCAGGTGCAGTTGCTGTTCTCTTAGGAATAATATTTGCATTGATGAATGAACTTTGAGCTTCAAGCGTCTTCATTCTGAGCGTATATCCATCTGATGACCTGAGAATCGAATCAAGTTTCATGGGTTTATTAGTCTTCATTGTCATAACTGTGCGGAAGTGATTTTTATCCTCAGATACATTTTCAGCTTTAAAGTGATAAATCAGCGGTGTAGTCTCTGCAAGAAGGAGTGCAGATGCGTTTATGCCCGCAGGATTTTGTGCTTTAGTTCCGTTAAGTGTTATCTGTATGATGTCGTCAATGAATTCTGTCTCAGGGTCGGATAATTTTCTGCCGGATAATTTCATGACAAATTCATCTGTACCAAGCTGATAGAAACTGCAATTAGTCAGAAGAGGCACGACATCTCTGGTATGCTTTTTTGCAGAGGCACAAGAAGATGAACATGAAAGAAGCATAAGCAGCATCATACACACAAAACAGAATTTCTTTGACAAGATCTATTCTCCTTGCAATGTAGATTTTTGGAAGGATTTTACGTAGATTTAATTATACGATTTTACTCTCAAGAATTCTACTTAATAAAATATTCAACGTCCTGCTTAGTAACTTGATTTCTCACAGTCAGACTATTAGATTTGATTCTCACTACACGGCCAGCTCCTCCGGGAAGCTCTGAGCCTACACGAATAATCATTCCCTTCTTGCCACCAGCATCAACGACAGCAAGTTTCGATTTCTCAGAGAGCATTATCGCACGTACTGAAACTTGATGAACTTCATGTTTTTCTTTATGGCCAAGTGCAGGGTGTGAAGCTGTAGCATTCATTGCATCAACGAAAGCATCATCTGTCCCTGATAAATCTTCCATGCCTAACTCATTGAAGCCGTCAATATTGAAGAGTCTGCGGTTCATTCCGTTCATTGATTCTGCGATTGCAAATCCTCCGTTCCTCATGACATTAACTGTGGCAGCTAGTTCTGCAATCTCCTTGAGTGTTTGGTTTTCACGTTCTGCAATTGCTCTCTGTGCTCTCATTTCTGCTTCAAGATAATTGCCTTCTTCGCTGGTATTTCCGATTGTAGTGGCTCTAAAGTAATTCCATGCTGCCCACATTATCCCAATAAGGAGTGTAACGAATGCTGCAAGACGAAGCAAACGTGCTCTGTTGTCCTCAAGAACTCCTGTAATGCATTCCCAAAAGTACATGAACGAATCATGAATATTATTCAGCATTGCTCATCCCCTCAATCGTAACTTCTGCGTCAATGAAATCTTCGGGAGCATCTTTATCGCGTTTAAGTCTCAGTGATACGATTCGTGCGGCGACAGGCATAGTTTTCCATGATGCGAGTAAATGTGCAAGTGAATAATAACTCCCCTGAAGACTTAATGATAATCTTAAATCTTTTTCGTTCTGTCCTGACGACATCGATAACAGATTCATTCCTGTAGTCTCGATTGCAAGACGTACCTGCGAATAAAACGCAACTGTATCTGAAGCTGTAGCTGTTCGGTTAATATTGAGACGTGCTATCTGCGAGAGTGTTCTGTTACGTTCTTCGAGACTTTCAATCATGCCAGCATAGTGATTTCGTTCTGCTTCGAGGGTTTCATATTCAGTTCTGTATTCATAGAGGACATGAATTGAATACCAGACAGCGAACATTAATGCGAAACACGAAGTGAAAAATATTCCTGCAAAGACCATATATAAATTTCTGTTCATAATGTTATCTGTATATTGTGATGTGAGATTTAATTTTCGTGTGATTATATCATTTTGAGGATTAGAATTTGAATCAAAAAAGCCTCGAAGTATTTTCCCTCCGAGACTATTATTTTCGTTCGTGAAGCCGATTTTCGGATTTGAACCGAAGACCCCATCCTTACCATGGATGTGCTCTGCCGGCTGAGCTAAATCGGCAAAATTTAAGTGGTGGAACATGGATTTGAACCATGGTAGACTCCCGTCGACAGATTTACAGTCTGTTGCCATTGACCACTCGGCCATTCCACCATACTACGTTTTCAATTTACTGGAGCCGGCAAGGGGATTCGAACCTCCGACCTGCTGATTACAAGTCAGCTGCTCTACCGACTGAGCTACACCGGCTTCAATATTTCAACGAAGAATGATTTTACATGCGATGATTTATTCTGTCAAGCTCTCATGCTCTTATGTCCGCATATCTTTCACTGTTCAGAATATCAAGCATATATTCTAACGGCGAGAATCTCCCTGACTTTATCATTGAGAATATTCGAGGTGATACTCCGCTGATGAGACATACCCCTTGTTCATTCATCGTTACGGGCTGCTGATTATTCCTGCTGTCCACGTTCCAGAATATGACTTCAGGAAGTGTGTAGTTATGTTCGGCGAAGATTTTCTTTGCGTATTCGAAGTTAGTCATGTCTGAATCTTTAGTGCATGAATCAAATTCCATGTCAGAGATAATATATATCCGTGAAGGCATTTCATCTTGAGGAACGTTATGCTTCACTGCGGTGTTCAGTATAAGCTCGAATACTTTCTGAATGTTCGTGTTGGCAATTTCATTGAATGATGCACAGTATTGAACCTTATCGAAAATGTTATCACCCTTAATCTCAACAAGCTGAGGAGATGCAGAGAACGTGATGAAATGATTCCTGAACATTCCCGTATTACGTTCAGCGAAATATATTCCGAGTGAAACTGCAACTGCTATCGGGTAAATCACTACGCCGCTGTACATTGAGCCTGAACCGTCAACAACAGCAAGTGCATTCTCATTGTTCGTGAAATCCTCAAGGGCATTCCATGTTACATTAAGTGCCTTCTTTGCTTCTTCGTCAGGATTTCCTTCAAATATCGGCATGATTATTTCATACGGTGCTAATGCCCCGGTATGAAGTTTCGCTTTACCCTCTGAAACATCCTGAAGAAATTTCCTGTAGCGTTCGTTGTCGTTGAGTATGAATGCCTGCCTGTATTTGAACATAGCCTTTGACGGTTGCTTTGAGTAGTCGAACGTGTAATCTCTCATGCGTAAATTGTTCTCGATTATGCTTATCTTCTTTCGTAAGCGTGATAACATCTGCCTGTATGCTTTATCATTCATGCCTAAGAACCATGCGACATGTTTAGCTTTACGTCTGACGAGCTTATTCGATGCGTTCACTGAAGGAAGCCATTTTGCAAGCAGTGAAGGATTTTCGGAAGTTATATCCTGTTCGAGCTGTGATTTCACGAGGCCAAGCATTAAGTCTTCGCACTTCGTATCCATGAGCACAAGAAGGTCATCGTAGCGTCCATACTCAGGAATTCTTGAGAGATTCTTGATGACAGAAGGAGAATGATTATCCGCAAGCCAGTTCAAGATTACTCTGAAAACTCTCCGTTCACCAATTCCTCCCCGAATATCGCGCGCATAAAACAAAATCTTCATTGCAATGTCAGGGTCTTCTGTGAATGCATGTATGAATCGATTTATGATTTCGTCATCGGTCTGGTTTCTCAATGCTCCGATTGTGGCGAATAAATCCAGACAGAATGAGAGAGTTGATTTATGTGTTGCCGCAAGATTTTCGGTGAGGGTTCTGTTAGCTTCGTTCTTGAGATGTTCAAGCATGAAATATTTCCTCCTTGATATATTTCTTGATATATTTGAAGAAGAGACAAGGCGCAAAATACATAAAGTTTAGAGCCCTATGAATGATTTGCTGTACGCGCCTTTAAAAGTCAAAGCACAACTTGGATTCAAAACATAAATGCCAATATATAAATATAATTGCTGTGTGTGCTTTTATATTTGGGATTATATCATTCCGAGAGAAAGTTTAAGTTCATTCTTTACGTATTCTGTATCACTGCATGTAAGAATTGGAATCAGATTCAGAATCTCATCAATGCTCTTATCCCACCAGCATAATTTTTCCAGCAGAGCAATCATTTCGTCATCAAAGCGTTTTCGTATAACCCTCGCAGGATTCCCAACAGCAATTGAATACGCGTCTATATCGCTTCCTACTGTGCTGTTCATTCCGATAATTGCTCCGTCCCCAATGTGAACACCAGGCAATATCGTTGCATTCTCACCTATCCACACATCATTTGCGATGACAGTATCACCTTTAAGAGGCAGTTCAGAGAGTTCAGGTTCATGTGCATGTTCTTTCCAGCCCTCGAAGATGTAAAACGGAAATGTTGATACACAATTCATTTGATGATTTGCACCGTTCATGATGAATTTCACACCTGCGGCAATCTGACAGAATTTACCTATGATGAGTTTATCTCCGATGAAGGGATAGTGATGCAGAACGTGAGACTCAAAATCCGAATCAGTGATGTATGTGAAATCTCCGACAATGATATCCGGGTTAGTGATTGAAGGTTTAGCATAGATTAGATTCTCAAAGTTCGCTAATGGATGCATGAGTTCAGGATTCGGTAACATGATTCTATTGTGCCTCCTCGAAAAATAATTACACAGAAAATTTTAACTTAATCGAATTATTTCAAAAATGTATGCAAATGAGATAATATTCACAAGCAGAAAGAATATCATAAACTTACGAAAGGAAGGATAAATCAATTCATGTTTGAAGGAACTACAATTATATGTGTGCGTAAAGGTTCACGCGTCGCAATGGCAGGAGACGGTCAGGTAACATTAGGTTCTCAGGTCATAAAGTCAGGCGCGAGGAAAGTACGTACACTTCTTCGCGGAAAAATTCTAACAGGTTTTGCAGGAAGTACAGCCGATGCAATGACACTCCTTGAGAAATTCGAAGACTGTCTCGAACAGGAGAAAGGTGATCTCATGAAGGGTGCAGTGAAACTTGTCCGTGAATGGAGACTCGATAAGGCACTCCGAAGACTTGAGGCCATGATGTTAGCCGCCAATCACGAAATGACATTACTATTAAGCGGTGCAGGTGATGTACTTGAACCCGAAGGTGATGTTGCAGCAATAGGATCAGGAGGAGGATTTGCACTTGCCGCAGGAAGAGCATTGCGTGAGAGCACTGACATGAACCCTGAAGACATTGCAAGACGGTCAATAGAACTTGCATCGGAGATATGCATTTACACGAACAAAAACATAATCGTTGAGGTACTTGAATAATCATGAACAACACACAGCACAGAGTAAAATCGGAATTAACACCATCGAAGATAATCGAACACTTGAACCGATACATCGTAGGACAGGACAAAGCTAAACGTTCTGTAGCTATTGCATTGCGAAACAGATTGCGAAGACGCGCACTTCCACCAGAGATTGCACATGAGATTATGCCGAAGAATATTCTCATGGTTGGGCCAACAGGTGTAGGTAAAACTGAAATTGCACGAAGGCTCGCAACACTATCAAACGCTCCGTTCGTCAAAGTTGAAGCGACGAAGTTCACCGAAGTGGGTTACGTTGGGCGTGATGTTGAGACGATCATACGAGACTTAACAGAATTTGCCGCCTCAATGGTACGCAAAAGAATGCTCGCAGATGTTCAGAAACCCGCGCTCGAACGTGCAGAACAAAGACTGCTTGATGCAATGCTTCCGAGACCAGAACGGAAATTCTCAATGCCTGACCTCATGAAAGCCTTCACGAACCGCGAAGACGATAACAAGAATGAAGATGAACCCGAAGAAGACTATGAACCAAAAGCTGAAGAGAATAACAAGACGCGTCAGAGATTACTTGAAATGCTCAGAAGCGGGAAACTCGACGGAAGAGATATTGAGATTGAGATTAACGACAGCATGAATTCACTTCCGATGTTCGGCACTCCGGGAATGGATGTTATTGGGATAAACATAACGGAGATGATTGGAGGAATAATGCCCAAGAAGACCAAGAAACGACACATGAAAGTGAAAGAGGCATTGCGAATCCTTCAGCAGGAAGAAGCAGAGAAGTTGATTGATTCTGATGCAATGGGCAAAGAGGCATTAGAAATGGCTCAGGAGGACGGCATAGTGTTTCTCGATGAGATAGACAAAGTTGTAGTGAAGGGAGGAAGTTCTCACGGCCCAGACGTAAGCAGAGAAGGTGTACAGAGAGATCTGTTACCGATTGTTGAAGGTTCAGTTGTGCAGACCAGATACGGCCCTGTGAAGACGGATCATATTCTGTTCATAGCAGCAGGGGCATTCAGCGGAGTTAAACCGTCAGATTTGATTCCAGAACTGCAAGGACGATTCCCGATTCGCGTTGAGCTTGAGCCATTGACGATTGAGAACTTGCAGCAGATTCTCACAGAGCCTGAGAACAGTTTGATTCGACAGTATGAGGCGTTAATTTCGACTGAAGGAACAGAATTAGAATTCACGAAGGAAGCTACAGAAGAAATTGCACGTCTTGCACACAAAATGAATTCAGAAATGGAAGACATCGGTGCAAGAAGACTTCATACGATGATGGAACAGCTGTTAGAGGAAATCAGCTTTAACGTCAGCGATATGGAAACAGAGAAGATAACAATCACTCCCGAAATGGTACGCGAGAAGTTAAGCGGACTTGTGGAGAACAGAGATATTCGGCGATATCTGCTCTAAGACAGGAGGCAGTGAATTATGAGTGAGATATTATCGCAGGAGCAGCAGGAATCAAATACAGGGAAGAGATTACGAAAGCTCCTCGAAAAGACGCGTAAGGTAGGTCGTGCACTTCAGGCAAAACATGAAGGTGAACCTCTGAATTATTTTCATCTTTCGGAACTGCTCTCTGAATTTTCAACCGCAAATGTCTATATTGTTGATAAGTTAGGGCATTTGCTGGGCTATTACTGGCTGCCTGAATATAAATCAAAAGCATTGTCCGAAAGTTTCCGTGATGGAGTTATGCCTGAAGAGTTCGTTATACGCATGAATCGTTGCCGTGATTCAGAGATTCATGATGAGGATGCGTTTCTGTTCGATGATGCGTATTCAGGAAAGAAACCAGAGAAGCACTTAATGTATGTTCCGATAACGGGAGCGAGTGCTGAGAGACTGGGTACGATTATGCTTGTGAGGTTTCACACTCCGTTCATAGTTGATGATGTATTGCTCGCTGAATATCTTGGTATGCTTGCGGGAATTGAGATTCTGAATGAGCGTGCAAAGGTTCTCGAAGATACGGCAAGAAACAGACTGAGCGTTCAGATGGCAATACGTGCACTGTCTTATTCGGAGCTTGAGAGTATGAAGCATATCATCGCCGAGCTTAATGGGCCTGAAGGTGTAGCAATAGCATCGAGGGTAGCTGACAGGGTAGGAGTAACGAGGAGTGTAATTGTGAATGCGTTACGTAAACTTGAGAGTGCCGGATTGATTGAGAGCAGGAGCTTGGGCATGAAGGGAACGTACATAAAGATATTAAGTCCGTTATTGCTTGAGTATCTTGACGGCAAGCCATCAGAAAAAAATTGATTCATGAAGAAAAAGGGAGAAACGACCGGGTATAGATTAATGCCCGGCCGATTTTTTTATGTTCTGCTTTTAAGGTAACGCAGAAGCAATTCATATTCGATTGATTTCATGTATTGTGTCATAAATTCCCAGTCTGGTTGACCTGATTCATCAACTGGAAGCTGTATCATTTGCCGTTTTAATCTTTCAGTTCCCATTTTGTAGCCATAGTTGTATTTTCCTCTTTGAACTGTAATTTGATGCGCAAGGAACATAGCTATGTACCTGTTGTTTACTTTGGGGCGTATCTTCCTGCAATCGTTAGAGTAAAGAGCCTCATATGGATGATAGAATGCATAACCTACAGAGCCGTTGCGGTTGACTGAGATACATTCTGCTTCTTTAGTCTCGTTTGTGTTGTTGATGAAATGAGTTATGC
The DNA here is from genome assembly GCA_905235735.1 of uncultured Synergistales bacterium. GTDB lineage: Bacteria > Synergistota > Synergistia > Synergistales > Aminobacteriaceae > JAFUXM01. The sequence continues at coordinate 11,244 of CAJOMU010000013.1, read as the reverse complement.
CGTTATTGAATGCTGAAGCTCCGATGTATGGCGTAAGACCTGGAACTCTTTCATCTTCGTAAATGTCCCGTCCTGAAAGAATTTCTGCAACATCACTAATGAAAAATGACGACCATTTTACACATGAGAGACTGAGAACTTCACGTTTGTTTTGTTCAATCTTCGCGGAGATGTACTCTATGTAATCATGAAGCATTCTCTGCTCTCTCTGGCGAATGAAGCTCTCCATGAATTCATAATCCGGCTGGCCATTTTCATCAACGGGAAGCATTATCGTTTGTTTCTTCATTCTCTCTTCGTTGAACTTGTAGCCGTATGTATATTTCTCTTTCTGTTGAGTTATCACTGTCTTCATGAAAATGTATATATGCTTATTACCTTCGTATACCTTGAGCCTGAAGCGTTTAACATCATCGGAAAAAATAGACCTGTACGGATGATAGAAACTCTCTACTACGCTTCCGTTGTAGTTCACTCCTAAAATATTACTGTCTTCTGATGTGTTGGTATTCGAGACAAAAGCTGTTACCCCATTATTGGAATCAGATGCGCCTATGAACGGAGTATTGCCTTCCGTCATATCTTCCTTACGCAGACGTTTACCAGGCGAAATATGGAACAAATCACCAATCGCAAACTTACCCCAGCGTTTACCTTCAAGCGTCAAATCTTCCTCATTAGATATTCAACCGCACTCTTCCTTCTTCCCCTCGAATAAATATCCTCGACCGTGAAATATCATGTTCGCCTCAAATGTCAGATAGTCCGCAACACTCTCAACGAAATTTTCTTCAGCAGGCAATTCATCATTGTAGTAATAGAATGAGTGAAGCCATTCATCAGATGCCTCAACTGTAGACTCAACCATAAACCTTGAAGGGTAATCTTTACGTTCTCCCCTCCAGCAGTCAAGAAGATACTGCCTTCTGTCCTTTGAACGTGATTCATCTTCGACAAGTCCACGATGCATTTTCACTTCGTAGCCGTCATCCTCAAAGTTGATGAACTTAACTAGCTTTTCAGATTCATGCGGCACTCCGGCAGTGAAGACAGCAATACACGGAACAGTTCCGATTCCGTAGAACGTCTGCCTGTTCAGGCTGATTACTCCTTCTAACGTATGATGATTCAGAATATCCGCCTTGAGCTGCTTATCATCTTTCGTCTTCCCTATCATCGCGGATACAGGCACAATCACTGCTACACGTCCGCCTTCCAATACGCTCTCTAACAGGTGATATATGAAATTCAATTCCGAAAGATTCTGCGTTGCCTTATTCTTGGCCTGTGAGTACGGAGGGTTCATAAAGCCTACAGTTATTCCCTGAAGCTGTAACTCATCGGGAGTCTTCGCAAGAAAATCTTCACACGTCAGGTTACTTTGACCGTCCCCTCTGAGAATCATATTCGTAGTTGCAATCGCAAACATGTCATTGCGAATCTCCGTTCCGAAAATCTGATGCTCCCTGATATGTCTGCGCTGTGATTCTGATTCTGCTTCATTAAGCATTCTGTGCATTCCCGCAATGAGGAAGCCTCCAGTCCCGCAGCATGGATCAAAGATAACATCATCAGGTTTCAGATTCACGAGGTCGCAGAACAATTCCGTTATGTGTGAGGGAGTAAGCACAACCCCTAATGTCTGACCGTCTCCTCCTGAATACCTCACAAATTCACCGTAGAATCTTCCAAGATAATCCTCTGATGAATTGTTGAGTTCGATTGCATTATATATTTCCCTGTTCAGGTAATCAGCAAAAAATTTCAGCGGAGTCATTTTCAAATCCGACCGTATGGTGTTGAGTACCGGCCTGTCTTTTATGATTGTGAACTGATTCAGAACTTTATCGCGTTTCACTTCAGGACGGACTTTCGCGCGGGTCATGCTGTTTACAAGATACCTGTATAATAGATCACCGTCAGTGTTCCCTTCTACTGTATCACCCTTCAGAAGGTCAAGACTGAATCCGTGTTTGCGTTCACTCAGTGCAAGTAAAATCGCAGAGACAACTAAAGGTTTCTCTGTGTCGCCAAGTTTACCGTAATTCCGCAAATGTTCATGAAGTGTCTTTGCCTTAGTGATAAGTTCATCAAGCTGTAACTCTTCGGGTGATTCTTCTCCAAGCACTGCATGATGATAATAGCTATCGATATTTGAATGTGAAAAATTTTCAAACGTCTCAACCTCTGCAAGTTCCTTCACACATTCTTCACCGACAAATACGGGCTTCAATGTATGATGCTTAGAGTCTCCTGCATTCCCGAACGCAAATATCTTTCTGAATGATACATGCTCAAGAATTTTTCTTGCGTACCATACTGCACCGTTCACCGCATAATCTCTGGTTGCTTCGATTGTCTGTGATATTTCTCCGTTTGAATCCTTCAGGCATAATTTATCACGGTCGGCTTTGTCCTCAATCACAAGAAGATATTCATCAACGACAGCAATAAAATCAGGCATTCCGTTTTTCCCTGTCTGAGATTTAGATGCGGTATTCAGTGCCTCGTTAAGCTGTGCTGTATCCGTATGCTGATATTCTGATTCGATTCCTGCTTCCTTCAGCAAATCATGAATGTAGATGTCAAAGTTTGATTCGTATTTATTGTACATGGCCATAAAAAATGAGGAGAAACATAAAACTGCTTCCCCTCATGAGTTCTCGTGCTAAATTACTTCTTCTTCGCTGGTGCCTTCGCAGGAAGTGCCTTCCGTGATGAACCGCCCTTCTTCGGTGCCGAGCCTTCATCCTCAATATGGAACTGCGATAACGCTTCCGTGATTGATTCAACAAGCCCCGTCTGATCAACTGCACCCTGAGCCGCTCGTTCAGCTATCATTGCTGTCTCGTCCATATCGTTCTTTATGCTCTCAAGGTTCTCCAGAATCTCCGTAGTCGCCTTCGTTACATTGTCGATCCCTGCCGCTATCTCTCGGCTTGATGCTGCCTGTTCCTGTGCAACTGCCGCTATGTTCTGAATTCTGTCATTCGCCTTGTCGATCTGTCCGATTGCCTCAGCAAGTGAATCCTGCGCATTGTTTGCCTTTCCGGTCGTCTCAGTGAGAATCTCTGCCGTCTCATCACTCGATGTCTTGGTCTCTCTCGCACTTGTCTGAAGTGATTCGATTAACCCTCTGACATTCTCTGCGGCACGGCTGGATTCTTCTGCGAGTTTACGTACACTCTCCGCAACAACTGCAAATCCTCTGCCTGCTTCTCCTGCTCTTGCGGCCTCTATTGCGGCGTTCAGTGCTAACAGGTTCGTCTGATCTGCTATCGATGTAATATCTCCGATGAATTCGCTTATCTTGTTTACGCTTTCAACAAGTTCCTGTAACTTTTCTCCGCTCTCCTGCGTCTTCTTCTGAAGGATTACTATGTTCGCAATCGCTTCTTTCACCGTCTCGACTGCCTTGTTCGTTACTGTCGTCATGTTCGAGATGAATTCCGCGCAGTCCGTTGCAGCCTGTGCACTCGTCATTGATGCCGCTGACATTTCCTCTGTTCCTGCGTTACTCTCCTGAAGTGATGATGCATTGCCTTCCATCAGCTTCACGACATTGGCAACGTTCGAACGTACATTGTTCGCATAATCGGTGTTCTTCGTCGCATCTTCCTTCATGTTGGCTGATGTTTCATGGCTCTGTATTGCAAGACCGCGAATGTCTCCGATTGCAGTGCTCAATGCAGCGAACATCTCTGTAAGTGCATCGCCTAAGTTGCCAAGTTCGTCTTTACCCTCATAATTGAAGTCCCCTCGTGTAATTGCCATTTCTCCGTTGCTGGCTTCCTTGCAGAGTTCTACAACACGTCCGAGAGGAGTTGAAATTGATTTCGCTATGTAGAGTGCTATTCCAACGCCGATTACTATTGCTACAACTGCAAGTGCTATCACCAGTGTCATTGTGCTTCCAAGCGCATCAAATGCATTCTGTGAAAGCGTTACGATAGTCTCAATTCCAGATTCTGTGATTTTGTCGGAGATATTAACCAGGTTTAGGGCATCAGCAAGCAGTGCCTGGAATGCCGGATCCGTCTGCGTGAATGAATTCAGAACATCAGCAAATCCTGACTTCAGAGTCCCGAATGAGCCTCGTCCTGCGTTCATCAGATCCTTCACTTCCTTGTAGGTCGTATTCTCATAGAACCTGTTGTACGCATTCTCTCCGTCAACTATCAGCTGTGTCGTGTCATTCATCATCTTCGCATCTCTGTACCACATTGCAACAGCATAATTTTTGGCTGTGTTGCAGAAAGCAAGCTGTAATGACTCAACTGCCCTTATGCGGTTAATGTCCGTCTCGTAATCATGCCCTTCAAGATTCGTCTTGAGATTCTGAATCGTTATCTTGTACTGCATGTCGATTACGCTTTCCAGCAGTGCAATCATCTTGTCGATTTCTTTGATGAGTGTCGCTGAAACTGTTCGCTTCGTGCGTATCATCTGGAATGTCCTGTTCATCGTGGTCTCGATGTTCCTCAGAATATTTTCCATTTCAGCAAGATTTGAAAGGCTCGTCAGTCTGGGCTGTTCCGCGTAAAGCCTCTTGCCCTTCTCAATCGATGTCCTCAGCGTAGTGATGTATCCCGCTAACTTGTCCATGTCCTCATCACTCTCTGAGTACCTAAGGTCTCTTACTCCCGCTCGTATCCAGCTAACCGTAAGATTGAGTTCGTTGGCGATCTTCACCGTTCCGCCCGCTACGTCCTGAAGGAACCTTACATCCTGCTGTACTCCTGATATGCTCGTCCATGAAAAGAAGACTGCGACTCCGAAAAGTGCAAGAACTATCCCGAAGCCTATTGTGAGTTTACCCGTAATTTTGAAATTGTTTAACATTGTGAATACTCTCTCCTGTTTGTTTGAATAGATTTGAACTGTGATTGAAACTAAAACTAACCCTTATTGCGCACTTACAGCTTTTATCTCTCAGGGGTCAATCAGAATCCCCTCCTTTGCCATAAGCCACGAAAGAGCTGCAAATGTCTTCGAGTCTCGTATTTTTCCTTCACGAATCATTTTCGGTATGTCGCTTAATGCAAGTTCAATTACCGAAACGTTTTCGTCTTCGTCCTGTGGCAACGATGATTTTTCAAGACCTGTGGCAAGGAACAACGTGAACATCTCCGTGCAGAAACCAGGTGAAGCGTAAAATTCTCCGACACGCTGAAGAGTTTTTGCCTTCACCCCAAGCTCTTCCTGCATTTCACGTTCTGCTGCCTGCACTGGGTCTTCCCCTGCTTCAATCAGACCTGCGCATACTTCGAGCATGATCTCATTCACTGCATAGCGGTACTGTCTGACGAGCAGCACTGTCTTTCGTTCAGTGAGTGCAATCATTCCTACTGCGGCTTTGTGTTCAACGACTTCACGCTTTGCAATATGCCCTGACGGAGTGCGTACATCATCACTTCGAACACTGAGAATCTTACCGTCAAATACTCTGTTCTCTTTTACGCAGACCTCTTGAAGTTCCTCAAGTGTTTTTTCTTTTTCCTGCGGCATAAGAACACCTGCCCTTTTCATTATATGTCTACATGAATTTCGTTAATTATAACGCATAAATCTTAATTTACACACAATTCAATGCATTGCCCTCTTTGAGCCGTAATCCCCTTGACCATTCTATTCCGGACATTACATTTTTACCCTCGCTTTGAACTTCATGAATCTCAATCGCATAATCGGCACACGAAACCACAAGTGAATCATCAAGTTTCATTACACGTCCGCATTCTGAAGCTCTCATATCATCACGCAATGATACACGCCATAATTTAACCCGTTTCTTCCGAATCATTATATATGCTCCACCTGACATGGCCAGTGCTCTCACAGTGTTTATGATTCTGTCTGCCGTCATATCAAATGAAACTTCAAATTCCTTCTTATCGAGTTTATGTGCATAGGTCGCAAGTGTTTCATCTTGATGTGTGAATCTGAGTTCATGAATGTGCTTCAGCGATTCATATGCGAGTTCACTTCCGATGTCTGCGAGACGAACATATAAATCAGAAGCATTATCTTCGGGTGAAATTTCAATCTCACGCTGTGCAATCACATCACCTGCATCCATTGCCTTAACCAGACGGAACACACTAACTCCTGTCCTCGAATGGCCTTCAATTAGTGCTCTCTGAATTGGTGCTGCACCGCGATACTCAGGCAGTAATGACGGGTGAATATTGAGACACATACGCGATAAGAAAGGTTCACGGATTATCTGGCCGAAATCAATCACAAAAATTACGTCAGGGTTATTCACTTCGAGTTCCTGAATCAGTTCGTGATTATCATTGAGCTTTCCTGTTCGTGATACACTGAGGCCAAGTGATATGGCTTTGAGTTCAACAGGTGAAGGGTTTTCTTTTCCGTTTCTGCCTGAACGTGTCGGAAGTCCTGTGATGATTCGAGTGAAGGTTACGCCTCGTTTGGTCAGTCCTTCAAGACATAATGCAGCAAACGGGCCTGTACCGATAAACCAGATATTCAATTAGAAATGTCCTCCTGTATGTTTCGCTGCCTTCTTCTTGATTGCATTGCGCTTTATGCTCGATAAATGATCGATGAATAATTTTCCGTTCAGATGATCCATTTCATGAAGGAATGCACGTGCTGTATATCCATTTGCCTCAATGAATGTCTTCTCACCATGCAAATCATAAGTCTCAATCTTGACCCATTCAGGACGGGTTACATTCGCATAAAGTCCCGGAAAACTCAGACAGCCTTCTTCACCTTCCTGTATGCCGTGCTGGTCAACTACTTTCGGATTAATCAGCACATAACTCTTCTCTTCATATTCAATAACTGCTATCTTCTTCAGTACTCCTACCTGTGGTGCAGCGAGACCAACACCGTCATGTGAACGCATTGTTGCAAAGAGTTTCTTCACGAAGTCTTCAAGTTCATCATCGAAAACTTTCACTTCTTCTGATTGTTTCTTCAGGATAGGATTCGGATAATGAAGAATTTCGAGAACACCTGTTACGTTTTCATTTTCAGACAATATATTTCACGCTCCCTTTTTCATTTGCGTATAATTGTATCAGCCTAACGATTTAATTTCCGCGATTGTATCTCTGATTGCTGCTGCCCTCTCAAAGTTCAATTCTTCAACTGCTTCCCACATTGCACGTTCAAGTTCCTCTATGCTCATCTTTCCTCGTGATTTCTGCTTCGTCTTCTTTGTCTTGGCCTTCGGTGAATCATCATGTGTATCATCTCCGAATGCATCTGCGAGTTCAGGAGGCAGTAAGTCAGCTACTTCTTTGCGTATGCTTCTGGGAGTTATATTATGTTCCTTATTGAATGCAAGCTGTTTATCGCGTCTTCGTTTGGTCTCATTAACTGCCTTGCTTATGCTGTCAGTCATTTCATCTGCATACAGTATTATATGACTGTTGATATTCCTTGCGGCACGTCCCATAATCTGAATCAGTGAACGATAAGAACGCAGATAGCCTTCACGATCAGCGTCGAGAATCGCAACGAAAGTAACTTCAGGCAAGTCCATTCCCTCACGCAATAAATTAATTCCAACGAGAACATCAACGCTCCCGGATCTCAAATCACGAATCAGTTCTGCACGTTCAAATGTATTCAGCTCCGAATGAATGTACTTCACCTTGAACTTCAAATCCCTCAGATAGTCAGCTAAATCCTCAGAACCTCTCTTTGTGAGTGTGAGCACTAATGCACGTTCACCTTTTTCTGTTATGTCTCTGAGTTTGTCGATGAGGTCATCAATTTGTGTCTTTGCAGGAAGAACTTCAACCTCAGGGTCAGGAATGCCTGTAGGTCGTATAATCTGTTCAGCGATTACTGACGAGGCTTTAAGCTCATAGTCTCCGGGAGTTGCAGAGACGAAGATTGCCTGACGCATTCTAGCTTCAAATTCACTCCATTCAAGCGGACGGTTATCCATGCATGACGGTAATCTGAATCCATTCTCAACGAGTACTTTCTTTCGTGCCCTGTCTCCGTTGAACATTCCCCTGACCTGCGGGAGAGTGATGTGTGATTCATCGACTACACAGATGTAATCTTCAGGGAAGAAATCAACCAATGTTCCCGGAGGATCACCGTGTTTTCTTCCATCGAGATACACGGAATAATTCTCAATGCCTGAACAGTATCCTGCTTCCTGTAACATCTCTAAATCGTATAATGTTCTCATTCTGATTCTCTGAGCTTCAACAACTTTTCCCTGAGCTTTGAACTCATTCTCTATTTTTGAAAGTTCAGTCTCAATTAATGGTACAGACCTTTCAATTGCGTCATTCTGAGTAACATAATGCTGTGCAGGGAATATTGATGCCTTATTAACGCGTTCAATGAGATGGCCTGTTAAAGGGTGAACTATGTCTATGCGTTCGATTTCATCATCAAAGAAGGTGATTCGAATGCAGAAGTCCTCTTCATATGCCGGAAATATTTCTATTGTGTCGCCTCTGACGCGGAACTTTCCAGGTTCAAGAGTGAAGTCGCTGCGTTCATAGTAATTCATAACGAGACGTTCAAGGAAATCCCGCATGTCTATTGTGTCATGAACTGCGAATGAGATTATTGCGTCCTCGTATGCTTTTTTCTGGCCAAGTCCGTATATGCATGAGACACTTGCGACGACAATAACATCTCTGCGTTCAATGAGAGCTTTCGTTGCCGCAAGTCTCAAACGTTCAATGCGTTCATTGATTGAAGCGTCCTTCTCGATGTAAGTATCACTCTGAGGGATATATGCTTCGGGCTGATAGTAATCGTAATAGCTGACGAAATAGCGGACTGCATTTTCAGGGAAGAAATTCTTGAACTCGGAATATAACTGAGCGGCTAAAGTTTTATTGTGAGCGAGGACTAAAGCGGGACGATTGAGATTAGCGATTACGTTTGCGATTGTGAAAGTTTTTCCGCTTCCAGTAACGCCCATTAACGTTTGGAATCGATTCTTATTAATGAGGCTTTGAGTTAACGTTTCAATTGCTTCAGTCTGATCACCAGAAGGCGGCCACTGAGAATGAAGCACAAAATTTTTCGAGGTATTCATGAAATGCTTCGACCTTTCCGAATTAGTTTGAATTATTCTATATCACTTGCAAAATGTTTTTTTTTGTATTAACATTATTATCAATAATATATCAAGGAGGGAAACATTTTGAAAAAGATAAAAGCGTTTTTATTTTTCGCGTTTGTAGTTTCATGTTTCTTTAATATTATCATTGGAAGCCCTGCATCTGGAGATGTTCAGATTAAGGGTAAAAGTCTGGGATCAATTTCAGATATAGTGAAGGAGGCGACAGGTTCAGAGTTCCCGGAGATACCGAAGCATTCACTGATGTTTGTGGAGAGACTTCCAACCAGCGACAACAACAGTTACATTTTGCCTCATGTATTCACGATCAACAATGACGGTTCACGCGCAAAGGAATATACTCTGCCTCAAATCAACAACGTCGGGGAGATGCAAACAGGTAATGACAGTATTGTCGTGAAGATGATGAAGGTCGCGGTCTCTCAGCCTTCTGGTACAGCACGCACTGCTGTATATTTTGCGGGAGGAAGCCAGGCAAATCAAATTCCGTATATGGCTCAGGATTTGGATTTCAAGAATGGCAATATTACAGCTAAGGACTTAACAGGAAATAACCTGATTGAGAAAATTATCTGGGGTCTTGATACTATGACAGTCAAGGGTGCTCCGTACAAAGAATATTTTGTTACGGCTGTAACAGATACAATTGGGTACAATGGTTTTGTCAGGATTGGCATGCACGCTAAAACCGAATATAGCGTATATGGTTCTTGGTATAGTAACCTTTTTACTTTCTCTAACGGTATTCGCGGAGTTGAAATTGCGGCAGGAGATTTTGACGGCGACGGATACAGGAATGACCTCGCTGTATGCTTCAGAGGCTACCTTAATAACGTTTGGCTTCGTGTTTACACGTTAACGTATCACGGGGTAGGCGATTTCAGATTTGAGGAAAAATATAATTATAGCTTTAATGACAGCCTCATTGATGGACTTTTCAACAGCCATGTCGGCTTTAATGTGATTGCGGGAGATTTTGACGGCGATGGCAAGACAGAAATTGCAACACTGACCAGAGGGAATCGTATTCTTCTTGATGATAGAATCAGAATCAACATCTTCAAGTATGATGCTTCTTCCAAAAACTGGAGTGTTCGTGGTGATAACTTCTTCTATGATCGTTCAGACCTAACATGTAAAGCTGCAAGGGCAGATTTGGACGGCGATGGTAAAGATGAGATTGCGCTTCTTAATTTCGTTTATATCGGAGGAAGCGGAAACAGATATCGGGCGCGACTCGGAAGAGTGTACTGCGATTACGGAAGCATAAACCCCAAACGTGATTATGTGAGTGACTTAGACGGAATAGAAATAGTATATCCCGTAAATACCCCTTATTTTTTCGATGAAAGAATATCAATCACAGCAGGCCCTCTGACAGGCACAAAAGGCACTGTGAAACTTGTTGATGATGTTGCAATAAGCTGGACAGATACGGATAGAAGAGTATATGTTGTCCCAACGCAGTTAGACAGCAATAAACAGTTTGCAGGATTCGGAGCAAGCAAGACGATTTATGATCAGCCTGTAGGAATCAGCGGGAAATATGCGAGAGCTGCGGTTATAACGGCTGATTTCGCTAATGAATCCTTAATGCTCGAAAAGCCTACGCACACATTCGATGATCATGATGTGAGTTACACAGTGGCACTTCAGGCAATGCCCTATCACATCGATAACGTAAGCATCGATGGAAATCTGACTACTGGCCCTATAAATTATACTTTCAGCGGATTTGAAGGTGATGAAGGCAACGGTAAAATGAAAGTCGCCTACTCGAAAGCGGGCAGTATCTTAACGACCAAAGATGTATCATTCGGAATGGCCTCAACGACAGAGACAATATCGATTCTTGGAGGTGCAGGTGATTTCGTTCACGGCTATCTGAAGTTCCAGACAATGGGAGCTAATATCTTAGGAAACTTCGATGCGAGAATCAAAACTGCGGCAAGTGTTACGAATAGCATACTGGATTTTTTCACGGACAAGGTTGACAAGACGACAACGAACGCAACGAAGGAGAGTAATCAGACTAAAGTAGCCGAAACTATGGATGCTCTTATCTGGGACAGACTGCTATCGTATTCAGCGAGGCAGCATATATGGCGTTACAAGATTCTGAATGATCCACTGCCGTCATGGTTCAAGAC
>CAJOMU010000012.1 GCA_905235735.1 uncultured Synergistales bacterium | reverse complement strand
AATTAACGCCTTTGGAGAGGACGTAAGACACAGGCAGAACATCGCGGTGCAGCCTCGTAGAATTAGGAAGCTCCAGCCTCTGTAGGCGGAGTAGTTCACAATGCCTAAAAACAGGAGGTGTTATTTCATGTTCAAATTCAATCAAGACAGAATATATTTCTTTGATGGTGCAATGGGAACTATGCTTCAGGCACATGGTCTGAAACTTCGTGAGCTTCCCGAATCACTCAACTTCACGAACCCTGAACTCATTCGCACAATTCACAGTGAGTATTTAGATGCAGGAGCAAATTTTATATCGGCAAATACATTCGGAGCAAACAGATTCAAACTCGCAAAATCAAATCTGAATCCCAAAGACGTAATTCAGGCCGCACTCCGAATCACAAATGAAATCACGAAATCACATAATGATTCATATTCAGTTCTCGATATAGGCCCAACAGGACGCGTAATGTCCCCTTTAGGTGATGCGTCATTCAGTGAGGTCTATGATGCGTTTGCTGAAATGGTGAATGCAGGAAAGGATTTATGTGATGCCATTCTTCTTGAGACATTCACGGACTTATACGAACTCAAAGCCGCAGTTCTTGCCGCACGTGAGAATTCAGATTTGCCTGTATTCGCGACAATGAGCTTCGATGAATCAGGGCATACGTTCTTCGGAACATCAGTTGAGGCCATGACAGCGACACTTGAAGGTCTCGGTATAAATGCACTCGGTGTGAACTGTTCGTTAGGGCCAGCACAGTTAGTCCCAATCGTTAAGCGTATATGCGAACTCTCACATATTCCAGTAATGGTTCAGCCTAATGCAGGATTGCCTGTAATGCGCGACGGTGAATCACATCATGACGTTACCCCCGATGAATTTGCGGAGATTGCACGTGAGTTTGCTTCTATGGGAGTGAGTATACTCGGAGGGTGCTGTGGTACAACTCCTGCTCATATCTCGAAGATGAAGAATGCAGTTACGAATTCATTTGCTCATTCGGTGAAACGAAATGTACCTGATGATACCGTTGTATGTTCAGCATCGAAGACCGTAACATTCGGGAAGAAATTTGTCGTGATTGGTGAGAGATTGAATCCAACAGGCAAGAAGATGTTACAGAAGGCACTGCGTGAAGGCAACACGGATTATCTTCTGAAGGAAGCATTAAAGCAGCAGGAACAGAATGCAGATATTCTTGACTTGAACACTGGACTTCCTGATATTGATGAAGCAGGAGTGATGACGCATTCACTGATTCAGATTCAGGGCATAACGAATCTTCCAATTCAGATTGATTCGTCAGACCATAAGACACTGGAAGAAGGTGCAAGAATCTACAACGGTAAGCCGTTATTGAACTCGGTGAACGGTAAAGCATCAAGCCTTGAGAATATACTTCCAATCGCAAAGAAGTACGGAGCTTGCATACTTGGCCTCACTCTTGATGAGAATGGCATTCCAGAGACAGCAGAAGAGAGATTCAGAATAGCGGAACGAATCATCAATGAGGCATCACGAATAGGAATTCCAAAACGTAACATACTGATTGACTGCCTGACCCTCACCGCATCGGCACAGCAGAAACTCGTACCTGAAACACTGAAAGCTATTCGCATGGTGAAAGATGAACTTGGAGTATGCACAGTATTGGGACTGAGTAACGTATCATTCGGACTTCCAAGAAGGCCGCTCGTGAATCGAACGATGATGATTGCCGCCATAATGAACGGATTAGATTCGGCTATCATCAATCCTGGAGACGCAGACCTTAAAGAGAGTTTATATGCATGGAATCTTCTTTCAGGGGATGAATCGGACATGCAGAACTATATCGCATACTGTGAAGCTCACCCTGCAAATGCAAATTCAGTTAGTGTTTTCGTCTCGCAATCCAAAACTGAAAGCTCAGTGAATGATTTAAACTCATCAATCATAAAAGGACTGAAGGAAGACGCAGCGAATTTCACTCGTGATATGTTAGCGACAAAGAAGCCCCTTGAGGTTATCGAACAAAATATAGTACCTGCACTTGATTCTGTAGGCAAGGATTACGAATCAGGAAAGTTATTCCTTCCTCAGCTAATAAAATCAGCGGAGGCGGCCAAGTCAGCATTTGAAGTGTTATCTGAGGCAATGAGCAAAGAAGATTCATCGGGAAAATCGAAAGGCCCGGTGTTACTTGCAACTGTTTACGGTGATGTTCATGACATAGGGAAGAATATCGTCCGCACAATCTTCGAGAACTATAACTTTGATGTGATTGATTTGGGAAAAGATGTTCCGCCTGATAAAGTTGTTGAGGCAGTGAAGCGAGATGATGTTCATGTTGTTGGATTGAGTGCATTAATGACGACAACAGTAGCGAGCATGAAGGAAACGATTGAAAAGATTAAAGCCTCATGTCCTGATGTGAAGGTGATTGCAGGAGGTGCAGTATTAACGCCGGAACTCGCGAAGTATGCCGGTGCGGATTACTATGCGCGAGATGCAATGGAAGGTGTACGAATAGTTTCAAGTCTTCTTTAAATTGAAAATAGCCCCCCGACTTTATGCCGGAGGACTATATCTATGTGTTACACTTCAATTCTCTCTTCAAGTTCGCCTTTATGGCAAGAAACTCTAAAACATAACATGCCTTCTTATGCATTTTTGACTTTCTGCTAGAACAAATCCAACAGCTCTGCTGCTGTCATCTTATGAAGCATATACTGTTTGTCTATCCTGAGCATAACGATCCCAGACAAATCTATTTTTGTCCATGTTTTATATTCTCCGTTTGTTAATTTCACAGAGAGATCCCATATTGCCGTATTCTTTCGTGCTTCTCCTACATTATCGAACGTTATCTTTGTTCGTTTTCCTTTATCCAGCCTTGACGGTCGATTATTTCCTTTCTGGGTGAGCCTGTCGTATTGCTGATTCCACTCAAGGTTTGTTGAAGGCTTGAGCCAAATCTCGGTGAAACTGTAATTGCACTCATTGCTCAGCGTGAAATTCAGGTTGTATGCTGAAGCTGTGCCTGCTGCTAACACTACTACTAACAACGCAATCATAAATTTCTTCATAATTTTTATGCCTCCAAAAATTTACTGCTTAAAAATGGGATTTGCTTATTATAACATCTTTATTGTTTTTATTTTTTTCTGATGCAAGATGCAAATTGTAACCGCATATATCTTTTAAAGTTTGCCCTCATGGCAATAAACAATAAGTGTATAATACATGCATTCTCACGAGAGGAAAATTTTTACATGCGAAACATAATCATTCAGTGTGAACAATGGCTGCATGAGAGAGTTGAAGAAGCAAAAGCATCGGGAATAATTCTCGGTCTCTCAGGCGGAATCGATTCATCTGTTCTTGCCGCTCTTTCACGTGAAGCACTTGGCCGTGATTGCGTTCTGGGAGTAATCATGCCGTGTCATAGCATTAGTGATGATGAAGATGACGCAAGACTGTTAGCACGTGAGTTAGACATTCCATTTGAGAGAGTGGATCTGTCAGATACATTTGATTCTCTTTATTCACGAATCGAATCGATAACAGGAAATACAATCGAACTCGTTCGGTCTAACATGAAGGCACGCTTACGAATGGTAACACTGTATGCACTTGCACAGGCCAGGAATTTACTTGTCTGCGGAACAAGCAATAAGTCAGAATTCGAGACGGGATACTTCACGAAATACGGCGACTCAGGAGTAGATTTAATGCCTCTTGCAGGATTTCTTAAACGTGAAATCAGAGAGATAGCGAGACTTCTTCATGTTCCAGAGAAGATAATCACGAAAGCTCCCAGTGCAGGACTATATGCAGGTCAGACTGACGAGAGTGATATGGGCTTCACGTATGATACACTTGATGAGTATCTTTCATCAGGACGTATCGAGGACGAAGAAGCAAAGAGACGCATAGACGTAATGCGAAGAAGAAGCGAACATAAACGCAAACCAATTCCAATATTCAAAGCAAATTAAAATACAGGAGTGATATTAAACCATGTCAGGACATTCAAAATGGGCGAACATTAAGCACAGGAAAGCAGCACAGGATGCAAAGAGAGGAAATCTGTTTCAGAAGTTAGTGCGTGCAATCATAATCGCAGCTAAAGACGGCGGCGGAGATCCAGCAATGAACATGCGGCTCAAAACCGCAATCGAACGTGCAAAGGCAGTAAGTGTTCCCAATGACAACATAACACGCGCAATCAAACGCGGTACAGGTGAACTCGGAGACATCTCATATGACGAACTCACATATGAAGTAATCGGGCCTTCAGGAATAGCAATACTCGTAAACGTCATGACGGATAACCGAAACAGAACGACACCTGAAATTCGTGCATTGCTTGCGAGGAACGGCGGACAAATGGGTTCAGAAGGTTCGGTTGCATGGATGTTCGACCGTAAAGGCGTGATTGAGGTTAAAGGCGAGGGACTTGATGAAGATGCATTAATGACGCTCGGACTGGATTCGGGAATGTCTGACATGGAAGAAAGCGATGAAGGCTTCACGCTCTACTGTGAACCGTCTGACCTTGATACATTGCAGAAAGCACTTGAGGATAACAAGTATGTAGTCGATAACGCAGAGGTCTCAATGATTGCGAAGACACCCGTTGAGATTTCTGATGCTGAAGCTGCACGTAAAGTTATGCGTCTCGTTGATGTCCTTGAAGAACATGATGATGTGCAGAACGTCTACACGAACTTTGAGATTTCAGACGAAGTTGCATCACAGATAGAGGACGAATAAGAATAGAAATTTTGCCGGATATTGTATGTCTCGGAATAGATCCCGGCCTCGCACGCGTAGGTTATGGAGCAGTTGCGCAGTCGGGATTGGATTTCAGAGCGTTGAACTATGGGTGTATTCAGACGACTCCCAAGATGAAATTTACTGAACGCCTCCTGATAATCTATAATGCAGTGCTTGAACAGATTGATTTGTGCAGTCCCGATTTGATTTCAGTTGAGCGTTTATTCTTCGGAAGGAATACAACGACAGCAGAATATGTGTATCAGGCACGTGGTGTAGTAATGCTTCTCTCGGCCATGAAGAATATTCCGGTGATTGAACCTAAGCCTAACCAGATAAAACTGAAAATTTGCGGAACAGGGAAAGCAGAAAAACATCAAGTTCAGGAGACAGTTCAACGCTTTCTGAATCTGGAGACACTTCCGAGACCAGATGATACAGCTGATGCATTAGCTGCTGCGATAACAGGATTAAGTATGATGGGAGATGATTTTAATTCTATGCCGTAAAAAAATATTTGTGATTGTTCTGGCGTTCCTGCTGTCTTCATGTGAAGCTCATGCACGTGATGTATATGTGAGGCTTTCAGGTTCAGGTTCATATTCAATCGGAATAACGCAAGGGAATCTGGTGATGACAGATTCGGAAGGAAGACTTGCGAATCTCGGAGACAGTACCGCAATCAAAGTATCAGGGAATAATGCCGTCATAATGGGACATGCTTTTATGATGCCAGTACGCATTACAGGAGAGGGCTTCCTGATGTTTAACGGGAAGACGTATCGAGGTGCATTCCTGATTACGCAGAGAGGTGGACTGCTTAACGTTCTTGATGTCGAACAGTATCTTTGCGGTGTACTGCCTGCGGAAGTCGGAGCGTCATGGCCTGATGAAGCGTTAAGGGCACAGGCAATTTCTGCACGTACATATGTGATAAAGCAGAGCATGAATCGTTCAGAAAAAGGCTATGATGTAGTTGATACTGATTCAGACCAGGTGTACAAAGGTGCAGGAGTAGAGACAGCGAAAACGAATCAGGCAGTATCGAGTACAGCAGGAGAGATTCTGACCTACGGAAATGAAATCGCACAAACATACTTTCATTCTGACAGCGGAGGACATACGGCAAATATTGCAGATGTATGGGGCAGTAAGGTTCCATATCTGACGGGAGTACCTGAAGTAGTGAGCTATAAATCGCCGGTGTCAACGTGGAGCGCAAGATTTCCAACATCAAAGATTCAAGCTGTCGTGAAGAAGATAACAGGTTCAGACATTGGGAACATAACAGAGATTCAGGTCTCAGAGGTTGATGACGGAGGACGTGCAGTAACGATGACGTTCATCGGCTCAAAGGGAAATAAGACAATCAAAGCAAGTCAGTTCCGAACGAATTTAGACCCTCGAACGTTAAAGAGCACAATGTTTACACCTTCAGGCGGAACGTTCAATATCAATAATGACTTAACTCCCAGCGGACTAGTAAGCCCAAAGACCAGAAATACATCATCGTCATCTTCATCAGGAGGATTGAGCTTCGAGGAAGAACAGAGTCTTGCACAGATGACAGCAGAAGGTGTGTTTACGTCAACAGAACTTGTAGACATGCTGACGAATCCCGACAAGAAGAAGAGTTATTACCAGACAGGATTGGGACGAAGTACGAGAACGAAAGCACCAGTTCAGACAGTGAAGCCGAAAAGTAAATACGGATATTCAATTGAGAAGTCAGGCAATGATTTTGTGTTTTACGGACGCGGCTGGGGTCATGGTGTAGGGTTATGCCAATGGGGAGCTTTGGCAATGGCTGAACAGGGATATACGGCGGAGAAGATACTAATGCATTATTATCCGGGTACAGCGGTGAGAAAATTCAGGTGAGCAGAATCATAACGCACGAGGATTTATATCGTTTAAGCTCATACGATTATGTTCTGCCTCCTGAAAGAATTGCACAGTCTCCCGCAGACCCAAGAGATTCATCGAGATTGCTTGTGTGGAATGCTGAACACGATATAGTTCACAGGGATAATATTTTTCGGGACATTGTGCATTACTTTCGTCCTGATGATTTGTTGGTGCTCAATGATACCCGTGTTATTCCTGCAAGATTGAAGGGTACTCGTTCAACTGGAGGACAGTGCGAAATCTTTCTGCTCAGGAACATAGAAGGCTTGATGTGGGAAGTTCTCGTTAAGCCAGCACGGAAGATTCATGCGGGTACAGCAATTGATGTTCATGGCCTGACTGCAAATGTCCTCGATGAGAAGCCTGAAGGTATCCGCATAGTTGAATTCGATGCGAAAAATCACAATGAGTTCATGAAGTTCCTTGATGAAACAGGAAGTGTACCATTGCCGCCGTATATCAGGAATGATAACCCTAATATGCGCAGTGCATATCAGACAGTATTTGCGAAGAATGACGGTTCAGTTGCAGCACCTACTGCGAGTTTGCATTTCACGCCTGAGCTTATATCCCGCATTCGTTCAATGGGAGTTCAAATTGCATACGTAACTCTTCATGTAGGATTAGGAACATTCAGACCAGTGATTACGGATGACATTCGGGAGCATAACATTCACACGGAACACTGTGAACTTCCTGAAGAGACAGCGAGAATGATTCGTGAATGCAAACAGAGAGGCGGAAGAGTGATAGCGTCAGGTACGACTGCGGCACGTACACTTGAAACGTTCGGAGATTCATTCGGTATTCGTGATACCGGACTATTCATTTATCCCGGATACAAATTCAATGTAGTTGATGCACTCATCACTAACTTTCATCTTCCGCAAAGCTCACTGTTAATGCTTGTAGCTTCTTTTGCGTCGAATAAGGCAAATGCATATGGCCAAGAAGAGAGAATCTTATCGAGGCTCATTGAGATTTACGAAGAATGTGCAAGTTCAGACTGGCGATTCTTTTCATTCGGAGATGCAATGTTCATATACTAAGAATATTAGGAGATGATATGAATGTTCTACAGTAAATTAATCAACAAGGCAATTGATTTAGCATATTCAGCACATGCAGGTCAACTCGATAAAGCAGGCCGTCCTTACTTCATGCATCCCGTAATCGTTGCTTCACAGATGGATTCTGAATATGAGATATGCACTGCACTTCTTCATGATGTAGTTGAAGACACAAACACTACGATTGAGGAACTTGAACGCGAATTCCCACAAGAAATTACTGACGCAATTCGAGTTTTAACTCACAAAGAGAATATAGACTACTTAGACTATGTTCGAGAGATAAAGAAAAATCCAATTGCACGAAAAGTTAAACTCGCTGACCTGAATCATAATCTCGACATCACACGCATAGAAGATAATCCGAAACTCATTGAAGAATTCATGAGACGCAGAGAAAAATACGAGAAGGCAAAAGAAATTCTCAGTGAGTAATTCTCACGTTGCACTATAGTGTAAAATTTTATGTACATTTTTCAATTCATGAAAGGAGCTTTATCTCAATGGACGATAGAGAAGAATATTCGCAGGACATAGTTGATTGTATTCGTGAATTCCTTGTTGATGATGACTGGAACTTTGACTTTGATGAAGAGAGAGGCATATTCAGATTCGGAGTGAACCTCGACAGCAAATTAAAGAACGTAAGATACTTTGTGCCTGTCAGAGAAGACGGTTACACTGTGTATGCAATCTCACCAATTAACGCTGACAATGATGACAAAGACGTAATGCGTGAAATGAATGAATTCATCAACAGAGCCAATTATGGATTACGCAACGGGAACTTTGAAATTGATGTGAGAGACGGTGAGATACGCTATAAAGTATTCGTTGACTGTGATAATCAGCTGCCCTCACGAGAAGTTGTGAGAGGAAGTATAGTAATTCCGTCAGTGATGTTTGAACGTTATTCACCTGGACTTCTTGATGTAATGTTCAAGGGTTCAACGGCAGAAGAAGCGATTTCTAAGTGTGAGTAAGAAAGAATTAATGCGGTCAGGAATGTGATTTATAATTTAGTACATGCCCTGTCCGCTGACTTCTTGTTTTATATTATTTCATCTCTCTGATTCGCTCAACGTTTGAATGTGCTGCTAGATTCTGTAACGATACTTCAAGAGGATCATATAGTCTTGATGCAGTTAGCAGGAAGATAATGAAGATGTTCGCACTCAGTGAATCATGAGCGTATAAGAATGCACCCGTCATAGCAACTGAAACAATGCCCAGCCTCAATACAAGATATGATGACACAATGAATAATGTCCTCCAGAGTTCAGAACGCATAACCTTAACAGATAACCATGTAGACGCACATGATACAGGCAGTACCCATGATGCAGAGAGAGACATTCTCCAGTCAATGAAGGTTAATGCAATGACCATGAATATTGTTGAGATGATTGAACCTGTTATCTGAGCAGTATGATATGAAGCCATGTGTGTCGTGCTGTACTTTAACCATGACGAAAACAGAATCAGGAATGCACATACGAAACCAGTTGAAAGATAGAACACTGAACTATGATGCTGAATGTCATAGCCAGTTCCGCAGAGAAGAAGCATGTACATGATGAACGAATATATCAATCCGACGGGAAACATTAAAGTTAAATTATGAACTGCACATGCAAGGCTGCTGATTATAAAATCAAATGCGGGCTTCTCAGACAACACAAATCTTTTTTCAGGCTGTTTCATAAACTGTTTTCCTCCTTTGATTTAAGATTCAGAGTTTCTTTTATGCGTTTAAGTGAAGCATTAAGTTCAAGCTGATGTTCACGAAGTCTTATTGTATGTGTAAGTCTGATTGAGAGTAACGGAGCGGCGAATACAGCAAGCATGAAATTCTTCAGGAATTCCTTTGATACTCCTAAACGTGATATGCCTATACCTACAGCAATTAGAAAAAGAAATGCACTGTTCACCGCAACTGTGTAACATATAACCGAACCTGATGTTTTCTGAGGCATGGCTGCCTTTTTCTTTATTCCTGATATTGTCGTCATTACCATGATAACGAATCCAAGTACTACGGGTGCAATGCTTACGAGTGCTAACCTCCAGTCCGACCAGAAGAGTAAAGCGATGAGACTAACTGACGAGAAGAAAGAAAAATATGAATCAGGCATTATACAGGTAATATATTTCAATGGAACTAATAATACATCAGGTGATAAGCATATGTTCGATGAGATTCTGAATGCGGCCATGTGTGCACATATGAGACCTGCAATATATACGGACACTGAGACAACCGCGTAGATTAATGCGTTCAATGCATAATCTGAAATGTATTCTTTCCCTTCACTGAAAATTATGCATGATGCGATGTTCCAGACATACCAGAGGGATAATACTGCCGCTAATGCACTGAGAGCAGAGAGCAGACATGAAACGTAAGAGAGAATTTTATATCTGCCTGCAAAATTTAGAAATTCATTCAAGATTATCAACTCCTTATATTGATTATATAATATGCGTAATTCATGCGTTATCGTTATGTGAAGGGAAGAGATTTAGATTTGATTTATGGAAAGGCAATAGAATTATTCTTGGTGAATGGGACTGCAGACAGCGTAATAACAGCTAGCCTGTCAAACTGGAACGGAACAGCAGTAAAGATTCCACGTTCTGAGATTCAAAATTATTCACGTGATGATATAAGCGGCGCAGGTGTGTACTTCCTGTTCTGCCAAGATGATAACGGGTCTAATTCTGTTTACATAGGAGAGTCTGAAGATATGTTAGAGAGACTTCGCCAGCATCTGCAAGATTACAAAGCAGGGAAAGAAGAGTTTTACTGGAATGCTGTAGTTGCTTTCACTGGACATGATTTGAACAAGGCATTAATACGTTATCTTGAGGATAAGCTCGTGAAAGACGCAAAAGAATGCGGAAGATATAAATTGCTCACGAAGAACACTTACAGCAAAACCGTAATGAAGGAATCAGATATTGCGAAGATGACTGAATTCATAGATAACATTAAACTGATTATTGCCACGATGAGCTATAACGTTTTTGTCCCTGTTCCAAAGCTTCAGGATAACACGCAATATTTTTTCTGTGAAAGCAAAAAATCAGGAGCACATGCAAAAGGTTTTGTGAGCAATGGAGGCTTTACAGTTCTGAAAAGTTCAAGAGTTTCTGATTATGTCGTTCCCTCTTTCATTGAGAGGGGAAAAGCATACTATAACCTAAGAATGCGGCTTGAAAAAGACGGAATAATATCAGAGCATATTTTTCAAAGCAATTATGAGTTCTCTTCCCCTTCCGCAGCATCGGCTGTTGTTCTTGGCCATACATCAAACGGCAATGTTGACTGGAAGACAGAAGACAGCAAAATGCTTCGTGATATATGAACCTGCAAATGAGGGAGTATTATTTCACACCGTAACGCTCCCTCAATTTATTGTACACTCCTGAAGGTACTACATCTCTCACTGTCCCTCCGAAATGAAATATCTCCCTCACACTTGAACTCGATACGTATGAATACTTCGGATCTGTAACGATAAAGAATGTCTCAATCTCAGGTGCAAGCTGACGATTCATTAATGCCATTTGAAACTCATACTCGAAATCCGACATCGCACGCAATCCTCGTACTATCACTCCTGCATTCTTCTGGTGAACATAATCGACTAACAGACCGTTGAAACTGTCTACAGTGATATTCTTCACATGCGCAAGACTTTCACGTGCCATTTCGCACCTCTCCTCAACACTGAACACTGAGGTCTTACGTTCATTCAGAAGCACACTCACTATCACTTCATCGAATATTGCCGCTGCCCTCTCTGCAATGTATATGTGTCCGTTCGTTATCGGGTCAAATGATCCGGGATATATTGCTTTGACCTTCATCGTAACGCCTCCCCGCAGATTAAGTGCTTAGGATTGTAGATTATCTTTCCGTAAACTATCACTGTCTGTAACAACGAAAGCAATTCAGCAACTGGTAATGCCCAGATGATTCCAAATTCACCGGCAAAGTGATTCAGAATGAATAACAGAGGCATGTATAACGCACACTGTCGACACACACTCAGAATGAATGACGCTCTTCCTGCTCCCATTGCCTGCAATGCATTGATGTAGATGAAGAATACTGCAAAGAGTACACTGCTCGATAACTTTATGTGAAGGAAATCAACAGCGTATCCAAATGCTTTAGGCTCATTCAGAAAAACAGATACGATATTGCCTGTGAAGATGTAACACAATGCGATCATCATCAAGCTCAATATTACTGTGAACTTCAATGCAAAATTCAAGATTGCTCGATACTTCTTCCAGTCCTCAGAACCAACACAAAAACCTAATAGCGGTTGTACTCCCTGACCTGTTCCCATTGCAAACAGTCCGGTGATTTGGTCGATACGCATTACTACTCCTGCTGCTGCAAGTGCCATATCTCCATATGCAGACATCAAAGAGTTCATGATGATTTGTGATATGCTCATAAGCCATAAATCAAGGCACGAAGGTATTCCGATTGCGAGAACTCCGAATGCGATTCCCTTTCTGATTCTGAAGTGCTTTATGTGAATGCTCAATGATGAATGTCCTGACAGAAAATATCCGGCACAATATATCGCTCCAACAATTATGCTTATGCTCGTTGCTATTGCCGCTCCACTTATGCCCCAGCCTAACCAGAGTATCATTATAGGGTCAAGTATGACGTTCAACATATTGCCGAGTATCTGCCCTGTCATTGCTCCTGCGGCGTGTTCTTCTGCTCTCATTATTCCTCCGCAGGCCATGCTGAATAACATGAACGGTGCTGATGCTATTACGATTGTGAGATAATCATATGCAAGTTTAAATGTCTCTGGACTTGCTCCTATCGCACGTAATATTCTCTCGATGAAGAACATGAATATCACTGCCATAATCACACCGACAGATACAGCCGTCCATACACAAAATGAAGCTATAGAGTTCGCCTGTTCAGTTTCTCCTGCTCCAAGTGAACGTGATATGAATGACATTGCTCCAGCCATGAAGATTATTCCCATTGCAATTAGAACAAGGAATACGGGTGTCGCTAATGATACTGCCGCTAACTGTAAGGGGTCATTCGTCTGTGCAATAAAAAACGTGTCTGCAAGGTTGTAGATGAGAAGCATAATTTCTACAACAATGGCAGGAATTATATTCGATATTACCTGTCTGTGAATCTTTCTGCTTTCTTCAGGAATGTTAAACATGTTTCGCTGTAATCCCTCCGGGAAATTATTTCTAGTCTGTTCGGGTTATCATTCAGGGTTAAGGGTTCACGCACTGAATGTTCAATCACTAATACGCATTCATCATCAAATAGTTCAGATAGTCCTTTAAGTGCAGGGAATGAATCACACCAGCCGGAATTATACGGAGGATCTGCAAATATAATGCTGAACTTCATATCCCGTTTCACAAGCCATGATATGCCTCTGCGAACATCAAGGCTCAGCACAATATTTTCACCTGCATTCCGCTTTATATCATCTGCTCTGCTCCTCACAGTCTCTATGAAGACACAACTGCTTGCTCCTCTCCTTAAAGCCTCCATTCCGACATGGCCTGTACCGGCGAATACATCAAGGAATGCTGAACCCTGAACCTTATCGCCGAGTATGCTGAACATTGCCGATAACACTCTGCCTGATGTCGGACGTACATCTTTCATGATAATCTTTGCGCCGCATCATTGAGAGCATTTCTTACTGACGGTGTAAGGAATGCATCCGCTGTTTTGTCGGGCCTTATGATAAATCCTTCTGCCTTCGGTGATATGCTGATATAAAATTTCTGTTCGAACTCATCATCACTCGTTAATGTCTCAAGCAGGTAGTTCTTATCATTAGAATCAACAAAGCATCTTCCAAATCTCCAGAATGCTTTATGCTGTATATCCTTGCCCGTAATGTTCTTCAGGCTCTCTATGTCCTCACGCGTAATCATGCGGCTAATCTTTATGTGCATATCCTCTGAATTTCTCCTGTCTGCCGTAAATGATTTTCTCTTCCTGAATCTTAATCTGTATATATTCTTGCCTTCACTCAGCCACTTTCGCTCATACTTGGTCGTAATTGTCCTCGCTGGATTCACTTCATAGCTCAATGCCTCTAACGCTTCATGACGAGATAACACTCTCTGAACTTCAAGCGAATATTCTTCGTCATCAGTCAGCATCTCGAATACTCCTTCGACTTTCAGAACTGCCGCTAATCCGTCAGAGAAATCTTTTGCCGTTACCCTCCTGTGAGCATTCTTATTGCCTGGCCATGGACATGGGAACTGCATTATGATTCGGTCGAATGATTCATCAGCAAAGAGTTCACGAAGCATGTATCTTGCATCTGTATTGATGATACGAAGGTTATTCAGTCCTGCCGCACGTCTCGCACATCGCAGTACACATGCCTGTGAGATTTCAATGCCGTAAAGGAATATATTCGGGTTGGACTTCGCATATTGCACCGTGAATTCTCCGTTGCCGAATCCTATTTCAAGTTCTGTATGATTCGCAACAGGCAGAAACTTTCCGCTCTCAGGAAAAATTATCACTCCATACTGAGGTCTTGCTTGTGTGGTTGCACTCAGAATGTCCATGTGAAATCAGGAAGCCCCTCCTCAAGTATTCGAGCTTTTATGTCGTTCATGATTTCCTCAAGCGATTTCTCATCTCTTCCCTCACAGCGTAATACTATCATCGGCTGTGTATTCGATGCTCGTATCAATCCCCAGCCATTTGGATACATGATTCGTACTCCGTCAATCGAAACGCACTTATGTTCCTTCTGTGCCTTCTCACTTATACGTTCTGTAATCTGAAATTTCGTGTCATCATCACATGGAATTCTAATCTCATCTGTTGACGGGTAAACTGGAATTGAAAGCATCAAACGTGAAAGTGATTCGTGCCTTTCAGACATGATTCGCAAAAGACGACCGGCGGAATAACACGCATCATCATGACCGAAGAATTCATCTGCAAAGAACATATGACCTGAATATTCTCCTGCAAACAATGCACCTATTTCGCGCATCTTGGCCTTGATTAATGAATGTCCTGACTTCCAGAACAAAGGGTGTCCTCCGAATTTCTCTGCGAGTTCTGGAAGTATCATACTGCATTTAGGTTCAACAATTACATCTGCTCCGTGATGATTCGCGAGTATGTCCTTCCAGTACAGCGTCATCAATCTGTCTCCGAATATCACATTGCCTTTGTCATCTACAACTCCTAGTCTGTCTGCGTCTCCGTCAAATGCAAATCCAACGTCTGCATGTTCAGTTATGACACGTTCAATCAATGCCTGTAAGTTTTCGCGCTTCTGAGGGTCTGGGTGATGATTCGGAAAATGTCCGTCCGGCTCATCGAATATTGATATGCATTCACAGCCAAGTCCCTCAAAGAATTTTTTTGCAGTCAGTCCTGCCGCTCCGTTTCCTGAATCGCATACTACCTTGAACTTTTTCGAGAACGGAACATCGAACTTAGACACAAGCATTCTCACATACTCATCATTTATGTCAGCGTGTGTGAGTTTTCCCGTTCCTATTTCAAAGTTTCCTCCTTCAGCAATCAGTCTCATGTTCCGAACGTCTTCACCGTATAATGTGCCACGTTCAAAGCAAAGTTTCAATCCGTTCATGTCCGATGGATTATGCGAACCTGTAATCATTACGCCTCCGTCAAAACCGAATCGTATCAGGCTCCAGTAAAGCATAGGTGTGGTTACGAGTCCTACATCAACGACATCAAGACCTGTCGATAAAACTCCCTCTGTGAGTGCGTGTTTGATTCGTTCTGTTGAAAGTCTTGCATCTCCTCCTACAGTTATTCCTGATGTTACATCATTGCGAATCAGCCATGAACCATAAGCCTGACCTATCGCTTTTACAGTTTCATCTGTCAATTCACGTTCTGCATTGCCGCGTATATCATATTCGCGGAATATATTTGCTGGAATGTTCATTAGTAATGCCTCCTTTGAATGAGCCTATATTAGCACATAAAAAATGGGAACAGACATTAACGCCTGCTCCCTATGATTACTTTCTGAGCTTAAAGCGTGTACAGTGAGATTGCATAAATCGCAAGCACTGCAACCACACCCTGAATCAATGTTGCAACTGTCTGAGCCTTATACGCTGTGTTCAGATCCATATCTGAGAACTGAGTTACAACCCAGAAGTATGAATCGTTAGCGTGAGATACAACCATAGCTCCGCTTCCTATTGCGAGTGTAGCGAGTACTCCTCCCATAGGTGAACTGAGACCTAATGAACCTAACATTGGAGCAATAATCTGCGCTGTCGTTACGATTGCAACTGTCGATGAACCTTGTGCTGTCTTCAATGCTGCCGCAATGATGAACGGTAAGAAGATTCCGAAGTTGTACGATGATAACGCCTCACCGATGTATGTTCCTACACCTGAAGCCGCAATCACTGCACCAAGTCCGCCGCCTGCTGCCGTAATCATGATGATGTTAGCTCCGTCCTTCACTCCTGAACCTATCCATCCGTTCGTTACTTCCTCCGTGAATGGTGCGAGGAAGAAGCATAACACTACACCGATTGAGAGAGCGATAACAGGATTACCTAAGAACGATGACACTATGAAGAGTGTTGATTCTTTTCCGCCTATCTTCTCTAATGTTGAAGGGTAACTGATGAATGAACTGAATGCAATTAAGATTAACGGAATCAAAATCGGAGCAAATGATTTGAATGCTGAAGGAAGAGTTCCGTATTTTGCTTTGAGTTCTTCATATGATTCACCTGCGGCCTGATTATCATCAAAGGGAACAGGAAGTTTAGGCCCTGCGATTAATGCATACATGTAACCTGCAATGACAGATATGATTGATACTACCATTCCCCACATGATTACCATTCCGAGATCTGCACCGAGTTCATTTGCGGCGGCTATTGGGCCTGGTGTTGGAGGGACGAGAGTATGTGTAGCATAGAGACCTGTTGAGAGTGCAATTGCCATTACTGAAAGTCTCACTTTGCTTCTGCGTGCTAATGACTTATTGAGTGATGACAGAATTACGAAACCTGAATCGCAGAACACAGGAATAGATACTACCCAGCCGATTAAACTCATTGCGAGTGCAGGACGTTTCTCACCGACAACCTTCAATACACTGTCTGCCATAGTGAATGCAGCACCAGATTTTTCGAGCATTGCACCTATTATCGTTCCCAATAGAATGACTATACCGATGCCTCTGCATGTTCCTCCGAAGCCATTCAGAATCGTATCGAGGACTTTAGCAGGAGACATTCCGACAGCAAGTCCCATTGCGAGAGCTACAGCGAACAATGCGACGAACGGATGAAACTTGCACTTAGAGATTAAGAGCACCATTAAGATAATGGCAATGACAAGAATAACTACGAGCATAGAACCTTGAACCATTGTGAAAAATTTCTCCTTTCAAGATGAATTTGTGAATTGTTATTTGAACTGGTAACTTGAAAGATTATAGCATTCATTGTACCCTACAGCATAAACTTTGAATTATGGACGGAGACTTAATAACATGAATGAACGCGAGAAAATGACAGCCGGAGAATTATACAATCCAGCTGATAAGGAACTTGTTATGCTCAGACAGAAGGCACATAGATTATGCGCGCAGTTCAACATGACATTTGAGACTGACGAAGCAACACGATGCGCAATACTCAGAGATTTACTGCCGGATTTCGATGAAGAAGAGATATATTTTCAGGGGCCGATATACTTTGATTATGGCATGAACATATTCATCGGGAAAAATTTTTATGCGAACTTCAACACTACGATACTTGATGTATGTCCTGTTCACATAGGCGATAATGTTATGCTCGGCACGAACGTATCACTCGTAACACCTGTTCACCCATTACGTTGGCAGGAGAGAAATGCAAGAGTGAATGAGAACGGAGAAGAATATGTGCTTGAATACGCGAAGCCAATTACGATTGGTAATAACTGCTGGCTTGCATCAAATGTAACTGTAATCGGAGGAGTGAACATAGGAGAAGGAAGTGTAATCGGAGCAGGAAGTGTTGTAACTCGTGATATACCTTCAAATGTATTTGCGGCTGGTGTTCCGTGTAAGGTGATAAAGGAAATCGAAAACGGATAAAAAAATTTGCCCCGACACTTTTGAATGCGTCAGGGCTTTTTGATTCACAGGTTACTTGCTGTCATACTTACTGAACATTTCAAGAATATCATCTGTTTTGTCCAAATAAAGCGTCGTAACAGTTATCTGGTAAACATAATGCCCGGAAACTAACGCAACTAACTTTTGATACATGGGTACGCCCTTGTACGTTGATTTTGTAAATATGCAGGTACGCTTTGCATTCAGGAATGATGATGTCTCTGAAACATCAACGCTGAATTCGTCAAGCTCCATATTCTGCATACTATTTGAAATTTTGCCGGAAAGCCCCCACAGAAAACCGTCAATGTATTTTTCGGGCTGCTGTTTAGCAAGAACTTCTCCTAACTTGCCTACATCCGTTAATGTGAGATTGACGTTTAAGATTCCATATTTCTTCTGGATAACCATAAACACAGGAAAATTATATTTGATTACTTTCTCTAATTCTCCCACGTCAGGCGAGGAAGGCAGAGTTATTTTTCTGAGGCTTGCAATATCCTCTTCGGTCATTACGTTCCATTTTTCAGGATCAAAATATACTTTCAATCCTAATGTATCATTCGTATATGTTCCCTTTTCCATTTGTCCGAGAATTTTAATCTCTTCCGGTGTCATTGAGAATGCAGACGAGGCTATGACTAATATAACCGCTGAACAGAAGATAACGCAGAGAATAAATTTCTTCATATGATCATCCTCCAGTTTGATTGATTATTACTTCAAAAAGTCCGGCAGAATACTTTCAAGCTCATCAAATTTATATTCACCGAAAACTTTTCCCTCACGAAATAATACAGCTCCTTTAGGTGTTCCTGCAATACCGTATTTTGCATGTCTCGCTTCCTTCGGCCCATTAACCTCACAGCCCATAACAGCAACACTCACTCCGTCAGGAAGATTTGCGAGCATAGGTTCAACGATTCGCACCAGCTTCATGATATCTGCGCGTCTTCTTCCGCAAGTCGGACACGAGATTAAATTCACTCCCCGTGTGCGAAGTTCAAGAGCTTTCAGAATCTCATAGCCTACTTTAACTTCACGTTCTGGTTCATCAGTCAGTGATACTCTCAATGTGTCGCCTATTCCTCGCGATAACAACTGCGATATACATGCTGTACCCTTTACGATGCCTCCGTCTCCTGGCCCTGCTTCAGTAAGTCCTATATGCATTGGGAATTCAGGATAACGTTCTGAGATTAGAACATTAGCTCTGACACATTCATTCACGCTTGATGATTTTGCAGATAAAATCATGTTCGTAAAATCATTTCGCAATAACAGTTCTGCCTGTTCACACACTGCTATGAAGAGTGCCTTTGCTCTGTCGCCTTCAGCCTGCCTAAGCTGTGCTTCTGAAACTGAACCTCCGTTTGCACCGATTCTAATCACAACACCGAGATTCTTTGCCGTTGTGATTACGTCATTGAGGCGTTCAAGAATCATATTGCCCGGATTGATTCGAATTGCACGACACCCTGCTTCCATTGCGAGAATTGCAAGTGAAGGATCAAAATGAATGTCCGCCATGATTGCAAGACTTGTATGTTCAACAAGATACTTCAAGTCATCTGCATACTTGGCCTCTGGTAATGCTGCTCTTGCCATTTCACAGCCTGAATGAAGCAATCTATCACACTGTGCAAGACATTCATCGCGTTTATCGAGTGATACCTTCAGCATACTCTCAACTCTCACGGGTGAATCTCCGCCTATCGTCAGTCCGTTAATGTTCACCTGTCTCTTACTGTTCATAATATTCTCCTATGCTGTGAAGAACAGGTTGTAGATGTCCTTGCATGTGATGAGAATGATGAGCGAGATTAACACTACAAAACCTGCCGTATGAATCCAATTCTCAACTTTTTCAGGAAGTCTCCTTCTCGTTATCATCTCAAGAAGCACAAAGAGTATTCTTCCTCCGTCAAGTGCAGGAATGGGGAAGAGATTCAGAATTCCGAGATTGAGTGCGATAATCGATATGAACATTATGAAGTTCCATACTCCTGAACTCATCGCCTGACCCGACATTGATGCTATTCCAACTGGCCCTGTAACATCTACTTCCTGCCTTCGCGTTATCATGTCATAAAATCCTTTGAGCATCGCTAAACTCATTCTGTATGTGTAACCTGCTGCACGTCTCGATGCCTCCATGAATGTGAATTTCGTGAATGACGGTGATATTCCAAGCATTGGCCTTCCGTATTCGCTATTCATTGGTACATTCACAGTTAGTGTTAAGGTTTCATCTCCGCGTTTGATTCCGAATTTCACGCTCTCATTCTTCATGCTCTCAGTGCGAATCATCTCGGACATCTCACGCCATTGCGTAACGTTCACATCATTGACGCTCAGAACCTCATCACCGACCATAAGACCAGCCTGTTCTGACGGAAAGCCCTTCATGATTTCACCTATGCGTGTATGTTCCATATCTAATATGCCATGTCCCCATAAGAAGAATGCAGTTAGAACTACAGCAAGAATTAGATTAAAGAGTGAACCGTTGAGCAGAATCAAGAATCTCTTCCATGCAGATTGTTCATTGAATCCCATTCCCGATATTACTTGTTCATCGTCTTCTTCTTCGCCCATTCCAGCAAGCCTGCAAAAACCTCCAAGCGGTAATATTCTTATCGACCAGAGCATATTATTCTTTCCTCTGTGCTGAAAGATTGCAGGCCCCATTCCGAATGAGAATTCATGAACCTGTACTCCCAGAATGCGTGCCGTAATGTAATGTCCGTATTCATGAACGACAACGCAGACAGCGATAACTATAATGAAAGCTATAATACTAATCAGCAAAATTAATCTCTCTCCTTTTATATTTGCATGAAAATTTTTCAGATTATACAGCTAAATCATTTCCTGTATGCTCTCTTCATTCGTTCCAGTGCTTCATGAATGTATCTCGTCGGACATGCTATATTCCACCTCTCGAAACATTCTCCCTGCTTTCCGAAGATATATCCCTCATCGAAGAATAACCTTGCTTCCTCATGGTTGATTCTCTCAAGTTCACGATAGTCTATCCCCAATCCATTGCAGTCCAGCCACAAGAGATATGTACCTTCAAGATTTGTGATTCGAATCTCTGGAAGTTCACGCGCAATGAACTCAACGATTACGTTTCTGTTTTTGTCAATTACACTCAGACATTCATCGAGCCAGTTCGCACAATTCCTGTAAGCTGCCTCTGATGCACGGTAACCGAGAATATTGCATTTCGGATTCGGATTCGATAGCCTGAGTGAATCGCTGAATTGTTTTCGGAGTTCGGGGTTCGGAATGAATATATTTGATGTCTGAAGTCCTGCAATGTTAAACGTCTTGCTCGGTGCGGTGAGAACGAGACAGTTGTTTGCAGCTTCATCACTTAGTGAAGCATAAACCGTGTGCTTATGTCTGGGCATGATGAGGTCAAAATGAATTTCATCTGAGACAACGAGCACATGATTCTTCATGCATATCTCAGCAATCCGTGATAATTCTTCGCGTGTCCATACTCTTCCGCATGGGTTATGAGGGCTGCATAGTATGAGCATCTTTGCATTTGGGTCTTCAGCTTTTCGTTCGAAGTCGTCAAAATCAATCTCATAACGTGTTCCTGTGTTAATCATCGGGCAGTCAATGAGCGTTCGATGAGTGAAGTTTACTGCCATATACATTGGGTAATAAACGGGTGTCGTGAGAATGATTCCGTCTCCTTCTTTCGTATATGTCTTCACTGCCTCGAAGAATGCATCAACGATTCCATGTGATGGCAATATCCATTCAGGTTTTGCATTCCAGTTGTGTCTGTCTTTCATCCATGAGCAAACAGAATCGAGATATTCATCTGTAGGGTTAGCATATCCCATGATTGATGTATCGAGTTCATGTTTCAATGCGTCAACGATTTCTGGTGCAGTTACGAACTCCATATCCGCGACTGAAAACGGAATTATGTCATCGGATTCTTTCACTCCGAATTTCATCATCTCATCCCATTTTCCTGAGCCTGTGTTGAATCTTCTATGCACAGTTTCAAAATCATACTTCATGATAATCCTCCTATGTTTTGAGTTTTTTTTACATCTTGTATAATTGCTCACTATATTAACATTAACAAAAAGGAAGTGTATTTTTTATGCACAGAAAAAGTTTTTTCACTCTCATTTTCTCTGCACTCTTAGTGTTTGCTGTCATTGCATCACAAGGCTGCGGAGGAAGCAGCGGAAGCTCACTCAGCGGTAGAAGTGGCAGCAATGGAAGTGTAGTTATCGGTGGCGATACCATTCTTGGCAATTCTATTTTTGACATTAACGGCAACGGCAAACCTGACTTTCTTGACTTCGATGATGTTTCTATAGTACACGTTCAAAAATCATCATCTCCTTCATCAATTAATGTTCAAGCTCCGTCTATGATATTCTTCAAGGAACTTAAAACATTCTATGTTGATGAACCTGATACTGTATCCGTGAATCTTCAGGCAGGCACAGAATACACATTTGAATTCTCGCAGAACCTCGCCAGCCCACTAGAGACAGTTTTCCCCTCAATTGAAATTCTTGATCCTGTGAGCAAAGAACCTATCAAATATTTCACTGATGATGTTGATGGTGCCTCCAATTTTGAATTGCCATACGACAAAATTCAGCTCTCAGTATACCCCGAAGAGAAACCTTCCCTTATGTGTCTGACTCTAAAGCCATCAGTAACAGGTGAATATACACTGAGGATAAGCGGTGTATATATAGATAAATCTGAATCTGAAACAGAAGGAACAGTTGATGATGCAGAAGCTTCAGAAGATGATAAAACTGAGGAATACTATAACAGGATCGTTGCGGCAATCGGTCAGGAAGAAGCTGACTCTCTCGATAGAACTTACGGAGACGGCCCATCAAAACCAGCACCAGCAAAAGAAACTGACAGATCATGCATTCTGTTCATCTATAAGGAACTCAGGAACGAAAAAGGCGAGACGGGATATTACACTAGGTTCAAATTCGCGGATGATTACGGGAATACGACTGAAACAATAGACCTCAGCGACATCATAGAGCTGCGTAAAATTTATCTTGAGCTTAGACCTGATTATCTGAAGAAATTTTACGGTGAAGCTGGTTATGAAGGCGAACCTGAAGAACTGACAGACGAAGAATATACAGCACTCTGTATATGGCTCTATTTTATGCAGGAATATAACGGTCTTTACGGCCTTCATGAAGAAGACACAAACGTCCTTGATGAGGATGTAGAAGTGTCGTCAGCTTCAACTGTCAGGAGATCAGTTGTGCTGTGGCCCACTAAATCAATTATTCCAACTACTGTATCAGGAATACCTTATGACGATACATATGATTTGGGAAAAGGTTTCTTAGGGATAACCGGCTATCAGGCATCAGGCCATGCAATACAGGATTTCACGCTTCCAGTTCCGAACACTAAAAAAGTTTCCCCAAATTATAAGGCGGAGTTCATTTCATCACAGGAGGGACAGGAGAGATTCGCAAAGACAATAGCAAGCGGATCAATCTCAACTCAAGGTTTCGGATTGAAAGCAATTATGTCGCATCTGAGCAGTTACAAGTTCGGTCTGTCATCTACAACTCTGGTTATTCACTATGATGAACTTGAAACAGAAGCGAGAACGCTCGACGACTCTCAATACGAGCTTACTGATGACGCAGCGACACAGCTTGCAGAAGGCATTGATAACTTCAGGACTGTATACGGTGATTACTTTGTGGCAGGCTACACTTACGGAGGAACATACGATGCATATATTTCAATCACGACAGAGACGACAGAACAGCTCACTGAGATAAAAGAAAAATTGCTGGCAGAATATCAGAGTCTCAACGAAAAAGGAGCTAAGGCAAGTGCAGAATTAGCGAATGAGACGAGAGACATTCTGAAAAAATATAATGCTTCAATCTCAATTGAAATCATAACTTCAGGTTCAAGTGCATCTGATCCGGCTATAAAATCAATAACGCCCAGTCAAGGCAAGAACAATGTAGATTCTGTTGGTGATGTAGTAGTTGAGCTGATGAAGTTCCGTTCTGCTCTGTCTAAACAATCTCCCAGTGATTTTGCACCTGTACACGTAGTTCTGAGACGTTACAGTCAGTTATCGCCCGTTATTGCCCAAATGAACAAAGAGAAGAATGACGGAACTATACCAGTTGCTCCGTTGACTGAGGCTCTGGTTCGGGATTTCAACAGCTCATTGGCGAAGCTCGGAGCATATTACGAAGTCATAGGAGGATTGGACAACTCGAAGATAGACGCTGAGGTACGCGATAGTTATAAAACAAGATATACGGAAATAGTCAACACGATAACGTCAGATCCGTACTTCTACAACAACGAATCATTATTATCGAAAACGCAGTATACAATAATGATGCTTTCATTGGAGCTTAAAGCACTGGGAGACCGTTATGTTTTCTACAATATGCTTGTAGCGGCACAGCAGAGAGAACGTGAGATGTACACTAAATACCATGCAGATCAAGATGAGGCAGGCTTTGAAAATATAACTGGTCAGCCTTTCGGAGGTAAAGGAGGAGGCTCAACAGGTTACAAAGAATTCCTTATGAGTGGTTTTGTAAATTCAGACATAAATGCAGGAGTAAATGTTACGCTCAAGGGCGAACAAATGTTCAGTAAACCTGAATCTCCTGGTGCAGGCTTGCGTCACTGGGGAACTTCGCAGCATAACGTGGATGGCGTAGAACCGTCATACACTGCGAAAACTTCAAACGGAGGAACTGATGCCGTTTTCTGTTACGTCAGCGTCAACACAGAGATTTACTATTACGACTACGACAGACACAGGAGGTTCACGAATTATCCTGTAGCGGGTAAGAACAAACTTGATTTCGATTTCGAATCAGGTTTGTTACACGAGGCTGCATGGACTGTGGAGTATCAGACGATGCACTTCACGAAGGAAAAATATCCGTTCTTAGGACTTGAGCGTTAATTCATGAAATCATGAGGCCGGGTCATTAAATTGCCCGGTCTTTTTTATATGCGAACATTGAACGCAATGAATTCATTACTGCAAGTATCATAACACCAACATCTGCGAATACTGCCAGCCACATATCAGCATAACCTATTGAACTCATGGCCAGACATAAAACTTTAATGCCTATGGAAAATATTATGTTCTCCTTCGCTATTCTCATTGCCTTTCGTGAAATTGATATTGCATCTGAAACTTTCAGAGGATCATCATCAGTCAGAACTACATCTGCGGATTCAACCGCCGCATCTGAACCTAATGCTCCCATAGCAATCCCTACATTCGCACGTGTAATTACTGGAGCGTCATTGATACCGTCGCCAACGAACACAGCACATTCACCGTCTCGAATAACATCTTCTACCTTCTGAACTTTATCCGCAGGCAATAACTCACTGTACACTTCATGAATCCCTATTGAGGCGGCTATATCTTCAGCAGTTTCTTTTCTGTCTCCTGTGAGCATTATGATTCGATTCACATTCTGAGACTTCAAAGATTCAATTGCAGATTTTGAGGCAGGCTTCACTATGTCAGAGATAACTACATGGCCTGCATAGTTATTCCCTATTGAGACATGAACTATTGTTCCTGATGACCTGGTGCACGGATGCCATTCAACATTCATCATGTCCATTAACTTTGAGCTTCCTACACAGACAGTCTCACCATTCACTTTAGCTTTCACTCCGTAACCTGCAATCTCTTCCGCTGATTCAATTATGCAGTTGTCAGCTTCATTTGGATATGCACGTCTCAATGCTTCCGCTGCCGGGTGCGTTGAATATCTCTCAACGTGAGCGGCCAAGTGTAACAGTTCATTCTCATCTATCACTTCAGGGTGAACAGCAACAACCTCAAATACTCCCCGTGTTAATGTTCCTGTCTTATCGAAGAGTACACATGATGCCTTTGATAATGTCTCAATGAAATTTGAACCTTTCACTAGTATTCCCCTTCTGCCTGCTCCGCCTACTGCCGCAAAAAATGCTAACGGTATACTTATGACTAATGCGCATGGACAGCTTATGACCAGGAATGTGATTGCACGGTAAAACCATACAGTAAAATCTGACGGATAAATCAATGAAGGTATTACTGCGAGTGCCAGTGCAGATATGCATACGACTGGGGTATATACTTTTGCGAATCTCGTTATGAATCTCTCAGTATGAGATTTTCTATCGCTTGCATTCTCAATCAGGGCAAGTATCTTTGACACAGATGAATTTTTGAACTCACATGTCGTTTTGATTCTGAGAACTCCTGAAAGATTTATGCACCCGCTCATTATTGCTTCTTCCTCTGCAACGTTCTTCGGTATGCTCTCACCTGTCAGTGCACTTGTATCTATGTTTGAATGTCCTTCTACAATCACTCCGTCAATCGGAATTCTCTCTCCTGCTCTCACCACTATAATGCTTCCTTCATGAACGTCTTCGGGTTTTACCTTTTCAAGTTTGCCATTGAGTTCTACATTCGCGTATTCTGGTCTCAAATCCATTAGTGCGATGATATTCTTACGGCTTCGTTCTGATGCGTAATCCTGAAAGAGTTCTCCTGTCTGATAGAGAATCATTACGGCTGATGCTTCAACGTATTCACCGAGACATAATGCCCCTATTGATGCGATACTCATCAGAAATTTTTCATCAAAGAGTTCACGTTCCTTCGAGAATATATTTCTAAGTGCGTCAGTGAGGACATCATAACCTACAATGAAGAACGGAATCAGAAATAGAATTATCTTTGCGTAGCCTTCAATGTTAATGCATGAGGCCAAGAAGAGAATCAGACCTGCGAGAATAATACGAATCAAAACTTTCAAATGCTCATTCATATTTTCGATTTAACCTCCAATATTTTAATTTGGCCGTCAAATTATCTCACATGCATTAAAAAAAGCTCCCCTGAAATGAATCAGGAGAACCTCAGTTACGATTTACGATTTGAAGATTGACTTACTCTATTCTTGAGAACGTATTAACCTTTCTTCTGAGAGGGAATACATTTCCTGACGCAGGTATATTTCTTGCTGATGTGTCAGTGTCCTCTGCAATGAAACTTGCCGTACTTCCTTCTGCCATGTTGAATGTAGTTGTGCCTATGCTCGTAGTAACATTCATTGATTCTTCTGCGTCTGCTGGCGGAACATAAGTATCAACTTCGGGCTGTGTGTCCGTGTTTGGATTGGGGATAACATCATCTGATTGTGCCGGAATGTCTGACGGAACATCTCCGCTGTCAGGTACTGAAGGAACATCTCCGCTGTCAGGATTTGACGGAACATCTCCGCTGTCAGGTACTGAAGGAACATCTCCGCTGTCAGGTACTGAAGGAACATCTCCGCTGTCAGGATTTGACGGTACATCTCCGCTGTCAGGATTTGACGGTACATCTCCACTGTCAGGATTTGACGGTACATCTCCACTGTCAGGATTTGACGGTACATCTCCGCTGTCGGGTCTTGAAGGAACATCTCCGCCTCCATTGCCTCCTCCACTTGTCGAATGATGTGTGTACTTTGCTGAAGGGTCTATGTATATTCCGCATTCAGCATCAATTCCTCCTTCACCTGCTACCGCCTCCGACTGATTACCCGCCGTTATATCAAGTGAACCTCCAAGTATCACAGCGTAACCGTTAGAATCAATTCCGTCTCCGTTCGTTGAGCTAATGGTCATGCTTCCGTCAAGCATAGTGAAGACAGAAATATCATCTTCATTCACATTGATTGCATCATCAGGAGCAGTTATCGTTATCGTTCCGCTCTCAATGGTCAAATGCATCTCAGTATCAAAACCTTCATACGTGCTTGATGTGATGTTCAGAACTCCGTTAGCTTTCTCTCCGCCTCCAATTGCAAGCGACACGAATGAATAGAACGCCGCATCCATTTTATAACGTTTCTTCTGCTGTGATACGTCAGTTCCGTCTATCTTCGTTACACTGTCTTTCTTCTTGGCCGCTTTGAGCATTCTGTAGACGTTAGCACCTGTGAAATTGTTCGTTGTGTCATCAGCAATCACTACCATAGCTCCGGCATCATCGAGAAGATCTTTTCCGACATCCATTGAGGCAGCCGCAACTTTATCTTCATCATCAGGGCCGCATTCATAGAGGTCATGAAACACTATCGCAGGGGCAACTGTACAAGTTACATCTACACTATTGAGAATGATTGCAACTTTATCTGATTCGTCTTCCCCTACATCAATCCAGATTTGTCCCTTCCATGTTCCTTTTAGCGAATACGTTCCTGCCTTCGTGATGTGCAGTACAGGGTTCACATATGCATC
Organism: uncultured Synergistales bacterium; assembly: GCA_905235735.1. Lineage (GTDB taxonomy): Bacteria > Synergistota > Synergistia > Synergistales > Aminobacteriaceae > JAFUXM01. The sequence goes on along the minus strand of CAJOMU010000012.1, from coordinate 16,033 downwards.
AGCTGATGTATGGGTCATTGAAGATATTGTTGATGCTATCTGATCGTTGTAGCTCGCTGAATTCATACGGGGGAATGCTGGCCTGTCTCCACTCGGCATATCTGGAGGTGTACCGCCGCCGCCTGGCCCAAAATCCCCGCTTCCAGGTGTGAAACCTCCACCACCGCCGGGCATACCTCCTCCCATTGAACCGGGAAGTGTCGCAAAGATATACGGCCCTTCAAACCCTGTTCCGAGTTCTGTCGCTACTTTCGACTGTACACTTGATGAATAGTACGCAGCATATTCTGTTTCATCATCATCTTTCACTGTCGATGTGAATTCCAAATTGCTGGGCATGTACACAATATCATGTGCAATATACACTTCATCAGCCGAAACCTTTGCTTTTATTTCGTCTTCATCGTATTCAATTATGCCGTCAATGCCTTCCGTGTAATATTCATCCTCATGGTCTGGGTCTGAATGCCACACATAATTGTATTCTTTTACTGCTGTACCTTCATATGTCGCTGTGTTACCGTTGAGCACAATCGTCTTTGCATTTGACGTATCAACATTCAATGCCGTGAAGAATGCACTTGATGCTATCGTAAGTCCGTTATAGCTCAGAAGTTTTCCGTCTGTGCGTGTTACTGTCCCTGATGTTATGGGAGTATCACTCGTGCCTGACGGATCATATGCGAATACTACCGTTCCGTTGTTCACGAATGCAAGCGTGTCATCGCCAATCTCATCAAGAAATCCGAGATTCAAAGTTGCCTTGTTCGATTCACTGCCTGTATCTGCAACATAATACTTTGAACCGTTCATGCCCGTTAGCTTTGAGCCTCTGTATATCTGATAGTCTTTCCCTATCTCGAATGCAGGTGATGTTAATACTGCTACCTGTTTCACCGTTCCTGTATTCGTGTTGATGTTGCCGTTGAATGAATTCGAACTGCCTCCGCATCCTGAAACTGAAAATACGAATGCTGCGAGAGCCGCGAAGATTAATGCGCCGTAAAATTTTTTCATGCTCTAGTTACTCTCCTTATATGTTATTCCTGAAAAATTGTTGACCCTGTGCTGAAGTCTGAATACTTCATCTGAATCCTTTATTGTTCGTGATGACGTGTTATCATCTTTAACGGGAGTTGTGTAATTTATCCTCATTACCGCAACGTTCTCGTTATTGTAAATCGTAACTGTTTTCTTCGTACTTTCACTGTCGTCTTCATCACCTCCTGTTTCATCATCATCATCATCTTCTTCAGCCGTTCTTGGATCGTATGCCTGATGCGTATACGTTACGCTGTCTGACATATACACTCCCGATATTGCATCAATTGGGCCTTCTGCCTCTGCGTTAAGACTATTGCTGTCCCTTACCGCAGTAATATCAAGCGTACCGTTGTTGATTACTACATAACCGTTTGAATCTATGCCGTCTCCTTTCTTCGCAATAATTTTCAGGCTTCCTCCGTTCATCGTGAAGACCGATGTGTCATCCTCATTTACGTTTATGCCGTCATCTTCAGCCGTAATGTTTATAGTTCCGCTGTCAATCAACATATGCATCTCCGAGTTAAGACCTTCATATGTCGTTGATGTTATATTCAGACGACCGCCTCCTCTGTTATTCTCTGCACCTATTGCAAGTGATACGAACGAATAGAATGCACCGTCCATTTTGTACATCTTCTTCTGAGCTGATATGTCAGTGCCGTCTATTTTTGTGGCTGAACTCTTCTTATCAGCTTTCAGAATCCTATATACATTCGAACCTTTGATGTTGTTCGTAGTTCCGTCCGCAATCATCACTACAGCTCCTGCATGAAGAGCTTCATTATTTCCGAGCAAATTCTTTCCGACATCAAATGATACGACATCTTCAGTCGGGCCGCATTCCCTTGCACTGCGGAACACAATAGCAGGTGCAACTGTGCATGTTACGTTTACACCGTCGAGGATAAGTGCGACATCAGAATCTTCTCCCACATCAATCCATATCTGACCGTTCCATGTTCCTTTGAGACGATACACGCCGCCTTCAACGATATGCAGAACAGGATTTGAATATGCTTCACTTGCTGTATGTGTCATTGATGAATATGCTTCAATCTCACTGTTGCTGTTAGGCTTTGATATTTGATCTTGGCCTCTGCTCCTCTGATTCACCGGCAATGTCGCGAATATATACGGGCCTTCAAAACCTGCACCGAGTTCTTCAGCTGCTTTATTCTGTACTGACGAAGAATAATACGATACATATTCTATGTCTTCATCGTTGCGTGCAGTGCTTGAGAAACTTATTGTGCTTGGGGTGTATCTGACATCATGAGCTATGTATACAGCTTCATATATACCTTCAATCATTTCGGATTCGGTCAGTTCTTTTGATTCGCTTCCTTCTGTGAAATATTCGTCTCTGTGATTCTGGTCTGCATGCCAGACGTAATTATATTCAGAAACATCATCTCCTGAAATAGTTGCTTTGTTTCCGTTAAGCGTAATCACAATCTCTTCTGATCTATCAAGACTAATCGCTGAGGCCAAGATTGATGATGAAACCGATGAATCTGAAACTGAAGATGCAGATGCACCTGATACATTCAGACCGTCATACTTCAATTGCTGTGTAGCTCCTCCATAACGTATGACATTGCCGTATTCAGTCGAAGTATCAGACTCAAGTATGCCTTTGGGATTGTATGAGAAGACTACTGCCGAATCATTATCTGCTGTAGTTATCACGAATGGAACATCATCACTCAGTACATCTTTGAACTCAAGGTTGAGCACTACCTGAAATTCATCAGTACCCTCAATGGGAGCAACGTAATATCTCGCGTCAGTTCCTCTAACACTGACCTTATCGCCTCTGTAGAGCTTGTATGACTCGCCTATACTGAAGACCGATGATGTCATAACCATTAACCTGTTTTTTGCAGGGCCGTCATCATCATCACTTCCACCGCAGCCTGCGAACATAAAAACCATCAAAGCCATAAACATAAAAACTATTGAATGCAGAAATTTTTTCATGATAAGAACATTTGCCTCCTTAAAGAAGAAAAGTTTGATTTTCTGAGATTGTAACATAAAATAACTTCGGTAAGTTGTATAATAAATTTGAATCAGGGGAGCTTAATTGCTGAGAGGATGCTTAACGTGCATCGACCCTTTGAACCTGACACGGATAATACCGGCGCAGGGAGTTTCATTTTGCCCCTCTGAAAATCTTTCATACACACAGGAGGATTTATTCTTATGCCTTCAAAACATAAAAGCGTTGTTGTCATGATTGAGGGTGCATTATGCATTGCTCTGTCTATCGTGCTGTCGTATTTCGAGCTTTTCAGAATGCCTCAGGGAGGATCAGTTGATTTCAGTCTGATGCCGTTGATGATCTTCTCATACAGAAGAGGATTGAAATGGGGAGTTCAGGCAGGAATTGTATCCGGTCTTCTTCGCATTCTATTGGGCGGATACGTCTACAATCCATTGCAGGCGATTTTCGATTACATTCTGGCATATGCTTTCGTAGGACTAACAGCAATGCATCCAAGAATCGTTGGTCTCATCGTATCGGCAATAGGAAAAATTGCATGTCACGTTTTATCCGGCGTAATATTCTTTGCAGAGTATGCACCGGAAGGACAAAGCCCGTTGGTATATTCACTTGCGTACAATGTACCGTAGAAAGCATGAAGTATATTCTTTCTGGAATAGCCGCATTGATTCTCTGGAAGGTACTTGAGCGTGAGTTTCCAGTTTCAGAATAATTGAAGCGAATCGTAATTGCCGGAGCGGGCAGTCATTGCGGAAAGACAACGATTGCCTGCGGTCTTATCTCTGCATTCCGTGAACGAGGTCTCAAAGTATGTGCATACAAGACAGGCCCTGATTACATTGACACGGAATATCTGAGACGTTCAGGGAGATGTGAAGCATATAACCTCGATACATGGCTTATGAATCCCGAAAGAGTTTGCGAGTTATTCATGAGGACATCAGGAGGGAAGGATATAGCCGTAATTGAGGGTGCAATGGGATTATATGACGGTGGTATGAACAGTACAGCGGAGATTGCGAAATTGATTCATGCTCCTGTTATTGCTGTCCTGAACGTGAAATCAATCGGTGAGACTGCCGCATCAATTGCACTTGGCCTCCGTGAATATGACCGTGAAGTTAATCTTGCAGGAGTGATTCTGAATCATGCAGGCTCAGACTCACACATACGAATCATTTCAGATGAATTGAATCGAATCGGCATAAAAGTATTCGGGGCATTGAGACGCAATGAGGCTCTCATGATTCCAGAAAGACACTTAGGACTTCTCCCGTTCACTGAGAACACGAACTATGATTTTGATTCTGTGAGAGCGATTATTGAAGAGTGTGTTGATGTCGATGAAATGATTCATATTTCAGATGATGTTCGCGAATGCATATGTGAATCATCGCGGCCAAGTGTGAATCATAAAGTCCGTGTTGCAATTGCTAGAGATGAAGCGTTTACGTTCTATTATCCTGAGAGCATAGACACACTTCGAGAACTTGGAGCGGAGATAACATACTTCAGTCCGATTCATGATGATAAATTACCCAAAGCTGACGGATATATATTCGGCGGAGGATTTCCTGAAATATTTGCACGAGAACTTGAAGCGAATGAATCAATGCGTGAGAGTGTGAGACAGTCTGCGAATTCTGGTGCACCTATGCTTGCTGAATGCGGAGGGTTCATGTATCTCTGCGATTCGATGACAGACATACACGGAAATAAATTCAGCATGGCCGGAGTAATTCATTATGATTCATTCATGACTGACAGACCCGTTATAGGATACATTGAAGCTGAATCACTGAGCGATAATATCATGTGCAGTGAAGGAGATGTTATTCGCGGTCATGAGTTCCATTATTCGAGGGTGAATCAGGAAGATGAATTTGCATTCATGATGACCAGACGCAGAACAGGAGAAGCATACACGGGAGGCTATACACATGGGAATATATTAGCTTCGTATCTTCACGTGAACTTCTTCGGAAATTCAGAACTTGCAGAACGATTCTTATCACGAATTGACATAAACCGTACTTTAAGATAGTACACTGTTGAGCATTCAATCTTTAAGGAGGAAAAATTTACATGCGCAATTTAGTTATCGCACTATTAATCGTTACGGCGGTGTTCAGTTCATCATCGTCGGCAGAAGCAAAATCACTCGTAGTTGTGTTCTCACGCACAGATGAGAATTACAGTGTCGGAAGAATCACGAAGGGTAACACGATGATAGTTGCCGAGATGATAGCCTCGAAGACAGGTTCAGACCTTTTCGAGATTAAGCCCGTGAAGAAATATCCCGAAGGTTACGATGAGTGCACTGATGTCGCAAAGAAGGAACTCAATGCTAAAGCCCGTCCTGCAATTGTTGAAGACAAAGACATCAGCGAATATGACACAATATTTTTCGGTTATCCAATATGGTGGGGAGATTTGCCGATGTGCTTTTACACATTCATTGAGGCTCATGACTGGAACGGAAAGAAAATTATTCCCTTCTGCACTAATGAGGGTAGTGGTCTTGCAGGTACAGAAGGAAATTTGAAACGTGCGCTTAAAGGTGCGGAAGTGATGAAGGGGTTATCAGTTCGTGGATCAACAGCACAGAGGGATAAAGCGAGAGCAGAGGCAAGTGTTGATTCGTGGCTCAAGGGGTTAGGACTGTAAGATAGACTCACGAATACGATTCACGAGGCAGGTTGCATGTTAAGAGTGCAGCCTGCTTTTTTGTTCTATAATTACACGAAATAATAAACAGGAGGCAAATTTATTTGAGCAGGAAAATTACAGTCATAGGAGCAGGAGTGAGCGGTCAAGGTCTCGCAATGCTGGCACATAATCTCGGTGAAGAAGTCTTTGTGTCCGAACAGAAGAAGATAGCTGATGATGTCAAAGAACGATTCACTAAGAACGGTATCGCATATGAAGAGGGACATTCAGAGAAAGTTTTTGAAGGTACAAGTGAAATTCTCATAAGTTCAGGAATTCCTCCGAAGTCAGAAATTATTCAGAAGGCACAATCACGAGACGTAAAATTGACAGGTGAACTCGACTTCTCAATTCCTCACATACGAACTCAGAAACTAATCTGCGTAACAGGCAGTAACGGAAAGAGCACAGTAACATCACTCATAGGACACATATTGAATCGAGCAGGAATGAAGGCAGGTGCAGGAGGCAATTTAGGAACAGCATCATCGACATTCACTAAGGAAGATTTTGATTCAGTTGTGCTTGAACTCAGCAGTTTTCAGTTGGAACGTGCAACCCAGAACATGCATTCATGTGTTGCAGTAGTAACGAACCTTGCACCAGATCATATTGACTGGCATGGAAGCTATGAGAATTACGTTTCAGCGAAGGCAAAGATACTTTCACTGAGAGACCCAAACGGCTGGGGAATAATTCAGGACAGAGATGCAGAATCACTCAATGCATCAGGAAACATCATCACACTCAGCAATTCACGAACTCCCGAACACAAACTGACAGGTCATATCTTCATGGACAATGACAAAGCGATACTGACGCTCGGAGAGAACGTATCATGCCTCTTCAGGTATTCGGACACAACTCTAATCGGAATGCATAACTTCGAGAACGTAGCTATGTCTCTATGCGCAGTAAAATTGCTTGGCCTCGATACAGCTTCATTCGGAGTGAAATATCTTCTTGAAGGATTCAAACCGTTGCCTCACAGGTGCGAGGATGCAGGAACATTGAACGGTGTGAAGTATATCGACGACTCGAAAGGGACGAACGTAGCCGCGAGTGTAACGGCCATGAAGAGCATAGACGGACGGAAGATTATTATCTTGGGTGGACAGGGTAAAGGTGAAGATTATGCGCCTCTTGCTGAAGCAGTAAAATCAGAATGTGATGAAGCTGTACTGCTTGGAGAAGAAGCAGAGAAGATTCAGAATGCATTGAAGAGTTCAGGGTATCCAGAGGGTAAGATTCACATGTCGAAAGATATGCGTGATGCAGTGAATATCTCAGAATCACTCGCGAAATCTGGAATGTATGTTCTTCTTTCACCCGCATGTACGAGCTGGGACATGTACAAGTCATATAAGGCACGAGGCGAGGACTTCTGCAATATCGTCCGTGAAAAGATAGACTCTCAATGGAAATCATAAGTCTTCTGACATCAATTGAAGCCATAATCCCACTGATACTTAGCAGCTGCGGGATCGTAATGATTTCATCGTTGTCATTGCGTAAAAGCATGGCAGGAGGTAATCCGTATACAGCACCGTTAAGACAGTTTCAGTTTATCGGAATTGGCATCACTATGATGATATTATGCTACAGGATATACAGCAGGAGGTCAGTGAGGGAGGACAGCGGGAAATATTTTGCGGCGGCAGTGATACTATTGATACTCACGGCAATTCCCGGAATAGGGATTAAAGTCGGAGGTGCAAGAAGATGGCTGAACCTGATATTCATACGATTCCAGCCTCTTGAACTTGCGCTATTTGCACTTCCAATCTTCATGGCTGACAGATTAACTGATGAAGAATCTTCGTTAAATCGCGGAGATTTGCATTCATTTGTACGTCCTACACTGAGTGTGATTACCATGATGGCAGTACCTTTGCTTCTTCAGCCCAATCTAGGCGGAACGATTCTAGTTACAGCGATATGTTTCACGATGCACATAGAGCGTCGAGGCTGGAAGTATCCTTTGATGGGAATAGTAGCGGGAGCAGCGGCAGTAGTTGGATTGATTCTGATTGCGCCATACAGAATGAGAAGATTTAATGCCTTCTGGGATCCATGGGCTGATCCTACGGACACAGGTTTTCAGATAATACAGGGACTTGTTGCATTTGCTAACGGCGGAACAATGGGAGTAGGAATTGGGAAGGGACTTCAGGACGAGAGATTTTTACCAGAGACAGCGACGGATTATATATTTCCTGCGATAGGCGAGGAGTTCGGCTTAATAGGAACGATGTTTCTGCTTATGCTTTATGCGTTATGGACATGGCGAGTGTATTATATTTACCGTGATGCTAAGACACCGTTCACAAAATCACTAGCACTTGGCCTGGCAGCGTCAGTGATATATCCGATGTTCGTCAATGTTGCAGGAGTAACGAAACTTATGCCTTTAACGGGAATACCGATGCCGTTCATAAGTGCGGGAGGAAGTTCGATGATGTTCATGTGGGCTAAAATAGGACTATTGATGTCAATCAAGAATGAGAATAGGAAGAAGAAGAAGAATGAATGAAATGAAAGAGAAGAATGAATCAAAACGGGTAATAATAGCTTCAGGTGGAACAGGAGGACATATATTCCCGGCGATAGTATTCGGGCGAGACCTTGAGAATAACGGAGCAGTTGTGTCTTGGTTATGCGGGACAAGAAAACTTGAGCGCGAGATATATAATGCCTCAGGAATTGAGCCTGTGATATTGCCTCTTGAAGGTTCACCAATGGGAACAAGTTCAATCACGAAAATCTTTTTGAGGATAGCCGATGTGATTCGTTCATTAAGATTCACATCACGATACATGAAGAGTTTCAAGCCTGACGAGGTATATCTGTTTGGAGGGTACATATCATTTGCGCCTATGATGATTGCATTGCTAAGACGAATCCCTGTAACGCTTCATGAACAGAACACGGTAGCCGGACGGGTAGCGCGTCTAGCATCGAGGTTAGGAGTGAGAATAATAACGGGCTGGCCAGTCTGCGAGGGGATAAAGAATTTCACGTACACAGGAATTCCAGTGAGAGAACCTGTAAGACTTTCACGACGAGAATCATTAAAGTGTCTTGGACTTGAGAGCATAAACGAGAACGCAAAGATAGTATGTGTAGCAGGAGGTTCATTAGGGAGCGGGCCGTTGAGAGATTTACTCACGAAGACAGCGGCCAAGTGTGAAGAATGCGAATTTGTGTTCCTGTCCTCAAAGGAGAGATACGATGATGGGAATGCACATTACATTCTTCCTCAATGGGACACGAATCCGTTCTACTCTGTTGCTGATGTACTAGTATGCAGAGCAGGAGGATCGACATTAGCGGAGGCATTGAAGTGGGGAATGCCTGCGATAACAATTCCGTGGCCTGGAGCGATGGACAATCACCAGTACAAGAATGCGTGTGAATTTGTGAAACTGTCAGAGAAAGCGGAGATGTTCAATGAGAATGGCAGTCCAGAAGAATTATCGAATCTCATCATGAGTATGTTACAATAACAAAAACTTTTATAAGGAGGTAAATGCAGAATGATTTTTCATGCCATCAAGCAGGCAGTGAAAAAAGTGTGTCCGAATTTTATGTTGGATTGCTATCATGATTTAAAATTGCGTAAAAACGATAGAAATATTCGAAAATGGATTAATCAATCATTTATGAGGGGGGGGGGTAAACATTGAGACAATAGAAATTGAAACATTGAACAGATGCAACGGTATATGTCCCTTCTGCCCCGTAAATGTGAATCAACCGCAAAGACCTTACGCAAAAATGACGGAAGAGCTTTTCAAGAAAATAATTGATGAGCTATCAGAAATGGATTATACAAGAGGAATATCCCTTTATTCCAACAACGAGCCTTTCCTTGATGAACGCATAATAAATTTCCACAAGTACGCAAACGAAAAACTTCCCAAAGCTGTATTCTGGCTCTACACAAACGGAAGTTTGCTTACATTTGAGAAGTTCATTGAAATCATGCCATATCTTGATAAACTCATAATCGATAACTACAACGACAACAAAGAAATAAATTCTCCTGAACTCCAGAAGATTTATGATTACCTTCAGGAACATCATGAACTTGGCGAACGTGTGAATTTTTCTTTCAGGCTTCAGAATGAAGTACTCTCATCTCGAGGAGGCCAAGCCCCTAATAAACAAGGCACTAATGATAAAAGAGCTGTTAATATGCTTTGCACGCTTCCATTCATGCAGTTAGTCATAAGGCCAACGGGTGAAGTGAGCTTGTGTTGCAATGATGCACTCGGAAAATATACGTTAGGTGATTTGAATGTTCAGAGCATTGCAGAAGTGTGGACATCAGAAAAATACAGAAAGATACGCACTGAGATGCTTGCTAACGGAAGAAGGAATCTTTTGCTATGTAGTAAATGCGATTCCATTCCCGGACGATACGTTCTTGGAACAAAACTTATCACTGAAAGACAACGACCGTAAAAAAATATATCCTCGTGTGATAATTTCTGTGAGGCCTGTATTATATTCTCAGTCAGGACATCTTGAAGGAGGTAGAGTGAAAATATGAGAATGATTGAATACGGCAAGGTTAAATTTGAGGTTAATGGAATATTATTCACATGGGACGATAAGAAAGCAGAGATTAATTTGCGAAAACACGGAGTAAGTTTCGCTGAGGCAGCAGCAATATTCTTAGACGAAAATATGTGGATAGAAGTAAATTCATACGACGAATACACAGGTGAAGAAAGATTGCAGGCTGTCGGCGTAGTTTACGGCGATATAATGTATATGGTTTATGTTGAACGTATAACGTTGAACAACGAAGATGTAATCCGTATAATATCAGCAAGAAATGCGACAAAAGAGGAGGCAGAATTTTATGCTTATGGGCTTGCATGATATTCTCGCGGCAGTTCAAGACACTCAAGAACGCGAGGAGATACGTAAAAGATTTTTGATGCGAATGGATGCAAAGCGACGTGAAGTAGACCTTTCAGACATTCCGGAAGCAACAGATTTTTCACGCTTTAGGCCAGGCAAACCATACATAGACAAGATGCGGGAACATAATCTGAGAGTGAGAGCAGAACGAGAAAAGCAAGAACAGGCAATCTTGACAAAATGAGTGCAAGCGATATAATACTCAATCGTTGAAAGCACAAAAGCAACAACGGGATGTAGCGCAGTCTGGTTAGCGCACCTGCTTTGGGAGCAGGGGGTCGGAAGTTCGAATCTTCTCGTCCCGACCAGAATGAAAATATGCGGGAATAGCTCAGTTGGCTAGAGCGATGGCCTTCCAAGCCGTAGGTCGCGGGTTCGAATCCCGTTTCCCGCTCCAGTAATTTGACAGACAGTATTGTAGTATACGCGCTCTTAGCTCAGCTGGATAGAGCAACGGCCTTCTAAGCCGTAGGCCGCGGGTTCGAATCCTGCAGGGCGCGCCAGTTGTCAGCAACATAGCAAGATGGTGAGTGTAGCGCAATTGGTTAGAGCTTCGGATTGTGGTTCCGGCGGTTGAGGGTTCAAGTCCCTTCACTCACCCCAGCAATGTAAAGTATGCGCTCGTAGCTCATCTGGATAGAGCGACAGACTTCGGATCTGTAGGCAGCGGGTTCGAATCCTGCCGGGCGCGTCAGAAGTAACATGACAATCAAATAAAGGACTGTTAGCTCAGTTGGTAGAGCAGCTGACTCTTAATCAGCGGGTCGTGGGTTCGAGTCCCTCACAGTCCACCATTAATATCCCACATTAATTCAATAATATATTCTCAAAGCGTTTCGTATGTTTATCGTATAGTATCAAAGCGTCTTTATGGTATTATTGCCAAAAATTAATTTTTACGAGGTGATTCACTCATGAAGCGTTCAATTTTATTCAAAGTTTTATGCGCACTCATCGCAATAATGATATTCGCAAGCATGGCATCCTCTGCTTCCAGAAGAAAAAGAATTCCTCCTAAACCTCAGCCAGTAAGAGACACAATTACCTTTGAAGGCGATCTCATTCTGCTCGTAGGCGATGAAACAATGCGCGTGAAGGGAAACAAAACCATCTCTATGCCTTCGGAAATACGAATCGAAACTCAGGATGATAATCCTTCAGTCATCGCTCAGATATTAGTGGATGAAGGTTACACAAGACAGAATGCAAGCGTGTCTGTCAGAGTATCGAGAAAAACAAATTCATTCAAAGTCAGCGGAAGAAGAGTTGAAGGTGTCTATGCGATTCGCAGGGTCAAAGGCGAGAGACGGCTTGAATCACTCAGAGGCAGAACAATACCGGCAAGAACAGGAGATTATTACATTAAACTGTCCAACAAACGAGAAGACAGATCTGAAGATGCTTCTGTTCTTCGCTATCTGAAGATTCGTGTACGTGATTGAAGACTCATTCGCAAAGTCAGAGGCAGTTCCGAAAAAACGGAGCTGTCTTTTTTTGTGCGCTGATTGAATCGAAATTGACAAAAATTTTTCCGGTGTTATAAAATTCTGAATTCATTAACACGAAAGAAGGAAAAGTTTTCATGAATGGTTTAACTCTCGTAGCTATCGCCATAGTCGTATTGTTACTCGCATACATCCTCTATGGAAGATGGCTCGTTAAAACTTGGGGAATCGACGAGACTGCTAAAACTCCTGCTTACAGATTCGAGGACGGACAGGATTATGTACCTGCATCAAGATTCACTGTATTCTCGCATCAGTTCAACTCAATCACTGGTGCTGGCCCAGTTACAGGCCCAATTATCGCCGTAATGTTCGGATGGCTTCCCGCATTCTTATGGCTCTTAGTCGGAGGCGTATTCTTCGGTGCAGTTCAGGATTTCACAGCTCTGTACGCTTCCGTCAAGAATGAAGGCAAATCTATGGGACTGATTATTGAACGCTATATCGGAAGGACAGGACGAAAATTATTTCTGTTATTCTGCTGGCTGTTCACGCTGCTGGTCATTGCTGCCTTCGCTGATATTCTCGCAGGAACATTCAACGGTTTCACCAAAGACGGAGGTCAGAATGTTCCCGGTGCATCAGCGGCTTCAATCTCAATGATATATATATTCGTAGCAATGATCTTCGGAGTGTTCATGAGATTCTCAAAGTCAGGTGAACTCTCAAAATTTATAGTCGGTGTCGTTCTCGTTATCGCAATGTTATGGGCAGGCATTGCGAACCCATTGTACTATGATGCTCAGACATGGCGTTATATCGTCTTCGGGTATTGCTTCATAGCTTCCGTTATGCCTATGTGGTTACTGAAACAGCCTCGTGATTATCTGAGCGTATTCCTACTTCTTGGAATGATCTTAGGAGGAGCAATCGGAATCATCGTAGCTAACCCGACAATAGAGGCACCAATGTTCGTAGGATGGACAGTGAAAAATCAGCCATTGTTCCCCATGCTCTTCATCACTATAGCTTGCGGTGCAGTATCGGGATTTCACAGCCTCGTATCTTCAGGTACATCATCGAAGTCAATCGCAAATGAACGCGACATGCTCACTGTAGGTTACGGTGCAATGATCGTTGAAACTTTGCTCGGTGTTGTTGCGCTGGTCATTGCATGTTCAGCAGTAAAAGGCGGCGGACTTCCTACAGGCAATCCGTTTCAGATATTCGGAAGTGCTGTAGGTGAATTCTTCACTATGTTCGGTCTTCCCGCTCACGTTTCCTCATGCGTAATCATGATGTGCGTTTCTGCTCTCGCTATGACTACCATTGATGCAGTTACCCGAATCGGCAGAATGTCTCTTCAGGAATTCTTCTCACCTGCTGAAGGCGGCGATAAGGGATTCATTGAGACTGTTGTTTCAACGGTAATCACTTTAGCATTCGCATATACTTTGTGCCTTGCAGGTTATGCGAATATATGGCCTCTCTTCGGTGCGGCAAATCAGCTTCTTTCTGCTCTGGTACTCACTGCTCTTTCTGTCTTCCTGAGAGTTACGGGGAGAAAAGGCTGGATGCTTTATGTGCCAATGACATTTATGTTCATCGTAACTATGTCGGCATTAGCTATCAGTGTCTATAACATCATTGAGAAAGTGAACGCAGGAAATTTCGTTCCTATGGTTGACGGTATGCAGCTTGTTATTGCATTGGCATTGATGACACTTGCAGTATTAGTTGTATATCACTGCTGGAAGGAATTAATTTCACCCAAAGTTGATAAGAATATAGCTACGGCTCATTAAAAGATGTTACAATCCCTCTCATTAAACGGGAGGGAATTTTTTTTTGTCATGAAACGCATATTAATCACAGGAATTAACAGCTACACAGGAAACGCATTGAAGGAATATTTATCGCAATGGCCGAATGAATATGAAACTCGAACGATAAGCCTTAGAGGTGAATCATGGAAGTCTGAAAATTTTTCGAGATTAGATTCTGTATTTCACGTTGCAGGGATTGCACACGACAGCACAAAAGGTTCTGACAAAGAGGCATATTACGCGGTGAACTCACAGTTAGCATATGACACTGCACATAAGGCCATGAATGACGGCGTGAGGCAGTTCATCTTCATGAGTTCATCAATCGTCTACGGAAATCAATCCGGGATTATAACTCGTGATACGCAAGTTAATCCTTCAAGCTATTACGGTGAAAGTAAAGTTAGAGCAGAGAATATGCTTCGGTCTCTTGAGAGTGAAAATTTCAAAGTGTGCATACTGAGATGCCCAATGATTTACGGAAGAAACTGCAATGGAAATTATGTTCTCCTATCGAAGATTGCGCAGAGACTTCCTGCATTCCCGTATGTGAAAAATTTTCGGTCAATGCTTTACATCAAAAACATGGCTGAGTTCGTTCGACTGATGATTGATGATAATGCACATGGAATATTCTGGCCTCAGAACGGAATTTACTCTAATACTTCAATGCTCGTGAAGATGATTGCCGATGTTCATCATCACAGAATGAGTTTGATTCGCAATCTTGAAGGTGCAGTGCAATTCATGTCGCGGTTCTCAGGGAAAATCCGAAAGGCATTCGGGAGCCTCGCGTATGATATGAGCATGAGTGATTACATTCATGACTACAGAGCATACACGCTGAGTGAAAGCATATCTGAGACCGAAAGCATTTAGTGTACGTTCTTTATGATGAAGTCAGCGAATATATTCCAGTCTCCAACGTTCATGTTGTCATAGATTCTGTGTTCGTCTTCAGGGCTTAACGGTCGTGAAATAAATTCCGTGTCTATGTCTTCTGCATCGCTGAATACCTGCACAATTTCAGGATTGTAGAACCATTCAGTTGGAGCTTCGAGATTCGTTGTGAGTAATTTTTTGCGATACCAGAGAGCTTCATTTACCCTGAGTGAACTGTAATTCTGATTGAATGGCAATATCTCCAGTACACATTTTGTGTTCATGACATGCTGCAGAACTTCATCGTAAGTCAGGAATTGCATTGTGCTTCTGCTCACATAATGTATATCATCAGCATATCTCTGTTCACTATCAAGAACTCCTGATACCCAGAAATCACATTTTAGGCCTGCTCCTCTCAACTTCTCATAAGCAGAAAGTACCTTATTCAGTCTGTCTTTTGCCTGTCCAACAAAGAATACATCACTTTGATTTTCTGGCTCAAAATTCTTCTCAGGCAGTACGCAAGGCCAGTAGTCTGTGAACAGCAGACCGAGTTTTTCTGCATCGCTTCGGTTGAATGTTATGCCCGCATCGTAATAATCTTTCAGGAAATTCCATTGTTCTAACAGAATAAGATGAGGACGAACAATAGGATTCCTGAAATAGAACATTAACCTGCAGTCTTTGTATTTTTTTCTGAGATACTTGAGATAATTCCGTGAATATGCAAATCTGAAACCTTCTGTGAAGATAAAGTATATTCTCTTATCGCGTGATATGCCCGTATCGTCTAATATCAGTTTTTCCCACAAAAACTGATACGGAAGCTCAATAATTCTGTTCAGTTTCCACGCTGTATGTACACGAAAAAACTGATAAATAAACTTGTTGGTAATATTTGTGCTCAGGAATGCACCATGTGATTTTGCTGACGTAAGAAATCCTCCTAGTGGATTACCGTAAACTACAAACTGCGGTTCATTTGATGCGTCTTGCGTGCATAAATGGTCGTGAGCCGTGAGCCGTGAGCCGTGAGCCATTATAACGATATTGCTCCATGCTTGTCAATCTTCCTTCTCGTAAAATAATCTTTTTGTTTTGTCCCTGCCTAGCTTTTTAAATAAAAATATAATTTAAAAAATATGATTTACTTCGTCTATTAAATTATTAAAATAATTTTT
>CAJOMU010000011.1 GCA_905235735.1 uncultured Synergistales bacterium | reverse complement strand
CGCAGAATTCAAGCCGTGAAGTTACTAGCTTCATTTATTCGGAGGCAGGACTGGATTGGTTCAAGAATTACATGGAGGAAAAAAGCGCATGAATCACATTGAAATCACCGAACTTACCAATCAAGAACATTCAAGGAAAACAGCAATGATTAAGTCTTTACGCAGAAGGTTTTTTCGTCTCATAGGCAAGGGAATAATGCACTTTATGTCATGTCTGCCTGTTGGAATGGAACTCTCAGACGGAGACAAAGCAGCTTTATATAGCTGGCCGGATAAAACAATATCAGAGGTTACACAGCATGAGTAGCAATGCAGATAAACTCAAAGCACTTCGCTATACACTCGGACTTAGTCAGTCTCAGATGGCGGAAAAAATAGGTGTATCAGAGACTTCCGTAAGACGTTATGAAAATGGTCTTGTACCACTCCACAAAGTCAAAACTTCAGCTTGGTCAAAGATTAAGGCTTTCCTTGAAGTTCAGGATATTAGTCCAGCAATCATCGCTGAAAGCAAACTAGCTATTGGACTGGAAGATCGGCAGAAGGGCATTCAGCGGCACTTCATCGAAGGCAAATGCTACAAAATTTACGGCGGTGGCTGTCTTGGCTCTTATAACAGGAATACCTCTTTACAGGGTACAACATGGGAACGCGATTGCATCTTCATGTTCCTGCGCAAAGATGGTATTCATCACATATTCCGTGAAGTTAGAGGCGGATGGACAAGAACTTACACAAACGCTCAATTAATCGGCAAGAATATACAGGAGGTACAACCATGATGAAAGAAGTATGGCAGGAACTCAGACACTTTCTGAGACATAGCTACAGAAACCAGCAAACAGCGCGGAAGTTTGAATTGCGCAAAAGGATTGAGCAGGTTTTGCTCATGGATCGGACGAATGAGATTGCGATACAACGATGACAGCAAGATTTTTTAGCCATGAAGAACGACTTGAAATGACACAGCGCAAAATGGCGTTTCGTGAAAACATAAAACATGCTCATAAAGTGCCAGCAACTCCCGGAGCAGAGGAACACCCAAAACCTATTTTTGATGAGTATCATTGCCCATTCTGCGGCGGAGAGCTGACACACTGGGAAGGTTGTTATCGTTGTAAAAAATGTGGCTGGAGTAGATGTTAATGACCAGTACATTAACGCAAGAAAGGAGGGTTAATTTATATGCAGCATGACCGAAGAATAATCACAACCGTAGGCAATAATCGCCGCAGTGCTAACTGGCAGCCTCAGACACTCATGCTTTCAGAGTTCTACGAGAAGCTCCGTGTTCCTGCACGTTCGACTGAAACAATGGCTGAGTATCTCGCTCTGAAGAAAAGTGAGCAGGATGACCGCAAAGACATCGGCGGCTTCGTGGCAGGCTCCTTATCAGAGCCTCGCCGCAAGGCCGGAACTGTAACAGGTCGAGACCTTATAACGCTAGACTTTGACAATATACAACCCGGAGGCACTGAGGAAATCCTGCGTCGTGTTGAAGGACTTGGTTGCGGATATTGCATATATTCCACACGGAAACACGCTCCAGCAAAACCACGCCTAAGAATCCTGTTGCCTTATGATAGAACGGCAACTGCTGATGAATATGAACCGACAGCTCGGTATATGGCAGCATTAATCGGTATGGAATTCGCAGACCCTACCACGTTTGAAGCCTCCCGTCTCATGTACTGGCCAAGTGTTTGCTCTGACGCAGAATATATTTTCACCTTTGCTGATAAGCCAATGCTTTCAGTTGATGGTCTGCTTGAAGCAATAAATACACAATACGGTGATTGGCGCGATGTTACGAAATGGCCGAAAGTTCCGGGCTTGGAAAATCAGTATCGGAAACTGGCTACAAAGCAAAGCGACCCACTGGCCAAGAACGGCATCATAGGAGCTTTCTGCCGCACCTATGACATCTACGGAGCAATAGAGACATTTTTATCAGGAGTTTACGCGCCAGTAGAAACTATGCCTAACCGCTTCACATATCTCGGAGGCAGTACAACAGGTGGCGCAGTAGTTTATGATAATGGCCTATTTCTTTACTCGCATCATGCTACAGATCCCTGTAGCGGAAGGCTTGTTAATTCTTTCGACCTTGTGCGTTTGCATAAGTTCGGTGAACAGGATTATACAATAGATATTAAAACACCTCCGAACAGGCTACCGTCTTATATCGCGATGTGCGAACTTGCTGTGAGTGATATACGAGTATCAAAGCAACTCGCGAAAGAACGGGCTGAATCTGTAATTGGCGATTTCAGCGGGTTAGCTGATGACGGCCATGAAAGTGAAAATTTCGATTGGACTACAGAGCTGGAGATTAACAAACAGACGCTCCAGATTAAAGCGACTATTGATAACATCTGGCTTATTCTGGAAAACGACCCGAACCTGCGGGGGAAATTTGCTCTGAACGAATTTGCAGGACGTGGTGAAGTTCTAGGTGACTTGCCGTGGAATCCGTCAAAGAAACGCCGTGCTTGGTCTGATAATGACAATCAGGGCTTGTACTGGTACTTCGAGAAAACTTACCGGATAACAGGCAACGGCAAGATTGATGGTGCATTATCACTTCACAGTGAACAGCATAAATTTAATGATGTAAAGAAGTTTCTTAATTCGTTAAGCTGGGACGGACAACCCAGACTTGACACGATGCTTATTGATTATCTCGGTGCAGAAGACACGCCTTATGTCAGGACTGTAACGCGCAAGGCATTCACAGCAGCAGTAGCTCGCGCAATGGAACCCGGATGCAAATATGACACTATGCTGATACTAACAGGGCCGCAAGGCATCGGGAAGTCTACACTTCTTGACAAGATGAGTAAGGGCTGGTTCAACGACGGCATACGTACATTCGAAGGCAAGGAAGCAAGCGAATTACTACAAGGTGTGTGGCTCGTTGAGATTGGTGAACTGGACGCATTCAGGAAAACCGATACAGCCCGCATAAAGCAGTTTCTCAGCTTACGTTCTGACCGTTTTCGTGCTGCATACGGAAGGCATGTTAAGGACATCCCACGTTGCTGTGTGTTCTTCGGAACAACGAACACCTGTGAATTTCTGCGGGATAAAACAGGCAACCGCCGTTTCTGGCCTGTCGATGTGGGTATTAAGCCACGCTCCAAGAATATATGGAATGACCTTGATGGAGAAATTGACCTGATTTGGAGTGAAGCTGTGATGCGCTGGAGACTTGGCGAGAAGTTACATCTCATTGGTGAAATCGAAACTGAAGCACAAGCGGAACAAGAAGCTCACCGTGAAGTTAGCACAAAAGAAGGCATGATTCTTGATTATCTGGACAAGCCTGTTCCTGAAGATTGGCTAAAGTGGGAACTTGATAAACGCCGAATGTTCGTGAACGGGCATTCGCAGAGCGAGGTTAAGCTGGTACAGCGTGACCGCATTTGCGCTTTGGAAATCTGGTGTGAACTATTTGGCGGCTCACCAAAAGATTTTAAATATGCAGATGCGGCTGAAATAAATGAAATTATACGCTCAGTGCCCGGATGGTCAAAAATATCTGGAAGTGTACGCTTCGGATATTGTGGAAAACAAAGAGGCTTTCAGAGGCGTTAATGGTTGTGGAACATTCAAGCGGAACATCGACTTTAAGTCGAAATTTAGGGAAGAACAGTTAAAGTTTAGGCACGAAAGTTAAGCAATGTTCCACCCCCTGAAAGTTCCGATGTTCCGGCAATGTTCCGGCAATGTTCCACCCCTTAAACCATTGATTTCACTATGTTTTATTAGTTAGTGGAACATTGGAACATTTAATCTTAATAGATTATTGAAATAGAGGAATTAGAGAAATTAGAGAAGAAAAATATTCTCTAATACTCTCTATTCTCTCAGTTTATATAAATATATAGAAACGAGGTTTTTGTTGCATGGTTACAGTCGTGAAAAACGCCCTGAAGTCTATTGAGATTTGGGCATTAGGAGCGATGAAATGTTAGAGAAAAATGTAGAGCGGCATCTTGTAGAAGGTGTGAGGAAACTCGGAGGGCTTTGCTATAAGTTCGTGAGTCCGGGAAGTCAAGGTGTGCCTGACCGCATCATCATTACAGCGCAAGGCCGAATCATCTTTGCTGAGTTGAAAACTGAAAAGGGGTTTCTTTCTAAAATCCAGCAATATGTTATCGGTCAGATGAGGTTGCGCCATGCTGATGTTCGAGTTCTATATGGTCTGGCTCAGGTCAAAGAGCTGCTTGCTGAAATTGGAGGCGAGTACAAATGATTTTTACTCCGTATCCATATCAGACGTATTGCATTGATTATCTTATCAGCAATCGTGCGGTCGGCCTCTTTTTAGAGCCTGGACTTGGTAAGACAGTTATTACGCTAACGGCACTCTGCGATTTACGCTATAACCGCTGGGAGGTAGTAAAGCCTTTAATCATTGCCCCGAAAAAAGTTGCTGAAGCGACTTGGACAACAGAGGCTAAGAAGTGGGAACACCTGAAGAAAATGCGAATCATGCCGGTGCTTGGTTCGATGCAACAGCGGCTCAGAGCTTTAGCAACACCCGCGGACGCTTATGTAATCAATCGTGAGAATACGCAGTGGCTTGTAGAGCATTTCAGGAATAACTGGCCTTTTGACGCAGTAGTACTTGATGAAAGTTCTTCGTTTAAGAATCCGCAGAGTAAGCGGTTCAAATTCTTGAGGCTCGTCCGCTCTCGCATTCGCAGGTTTGTAGAATTGACGGGTACTCCTGCCAGCAACGGGCTTGAAGACCTTTGGGCACAGATTTATCTGCTTGATGGTGGTGCGCGACTTGGCCAAACTCTTGGGGCATACCGCGACAGGTATTTTGTTCCTAGTAAGCGCAATCGAACAACAATTTTCAGCTATACGCCGAAGGACGGCAGCTTAGAGGTGATAAGGCAGGCTATCGGCGATATTTGCATAAGTATGAAGGCCAGCGATTACATAACACTTCCTGATGTCATTATAGATGATATTCCGGTAATGCTGGATACTGCGGCACGGAAAGCCTATGAACAGCTTGAAATGGAGCTTTTGCTTCAGGTTGACGAAAATACGATTACCGCTGGAAGTGCTGGTGTATTGACTGGTAAGCTCTTACAGCTCTGCAATGGTGCAGTTTATGACTCAGACCGAAATGCTGTGTATGTCCACGATTGCAAGCTGGATGCTTTTGTAGAACTGATTGAACAGCTTAACGGACAGCACGCACTGGTATTCTTCAACTTCCAGCATGACCGCGATAGACTGATGAACTCGCTGGCCTCTATGAAGAATCTGCGGGTCAGGGTTTACAGCAAAGCTCAAGACGCAACGGACTGGAACAACGGAGAGATAGACGTACTCTTGGCTCATCCCGCGAGCTGTGGCTACGGTCTGAATTTACAGCTTGGCGGGCATCATATAATTTGGTTTGGGCTGACTTGGAGCTTGGAGCAGTACGAACAAGCGAATAAACGATTGCACCGTCAGGGACAGAGTCACCCTGTCATTATTCATCATCTGATAGTTCAGGACAGTATGGATGAGACTGTAATTAAAGCGTTGCATGATAAAGGTAATATGCAGAATGCTTTGATGTTGGCACTGAAAGCCAGAATTGAAAAAATATGCAGAAAATGCAGGTAGAAAGAGAAGAGAGGATAATCATGCAGAAAGAAAAAATTGCAGAGATTGCCCGTATTGCGGCAGCAGAAGTTCTCAGCCAGCGTGAGGCTATCATTCAGGAGGAATTTGATTCTCGGTATCTTGACGTGAAGCTACTGATGAAGAATTACCGTATGCTGAAGGTTCATTACGCTCACGTTTCACCTGAGACACTTGAAGTTACTGCTATTTGTTCCATGCGCCACAAGACTGGTTTGATGATGTCACACGTCGATAAGATGTTGACTGCATATCATGCTATCTGCTATGACTCTGGAAGGCCGGATGAAAAAAATCGTTGGGACACGCTGTATTTGCGGTATATTTCTGACGAGCGTATCACGATTGATAACATCGCAAGCAGGCTGAATATCGATAGGCGTACTTATTTTCGTTACGTCAATCGTGCGATGGAAGACTTGGCCGTGTTGCTGTTCGGCATTGAGGCAATCGGGACATGGAAACCTCAGAAGGTAGTAAAGCCGAGAGCTTAAAGAGCCTTGCTATAATGAAAACGAGGTGATGGAAATGCCTGTAAGTGAAGCAAAACGCAGAGCAAATGCTCGATATGACAAAAAGACGTATGATAGGATTGGAATATTAATACGTTATGATGCTGAAATTAATGGTGATTATATACGTTCTCATGCTGCCGCTATGGGTGAAAGTACGAACAGCTTTATTATACGAGCTATAAGGGAAACTATTGAGCGGGATAAAGAAGTAAGGTGACGAGAATGCGAATGAGTGAAGCAAAATATAAAGCAAATGCGCGATATATCAAGAAAGCATATGAAAGAATAGCTTTTGATGTACGACGTGACGCTGAAATAAACGGTGATTATATACGTTCTCATGCTGAAGTTATGGGCGAAAGCGTGAACAGTTTTATAAAGCGTGCAGTTGCAGAAACAGTTGAGCGAGATAAAGCTAAAATAGATAGGGGGTGCTATGATGCCCGTGAGTGAAGCACAGATTAAAGCAACCGCACGATACAAAAAAAGACGTATGATACAGTACTTGTAAGCGTACGAAGGGACTCTGACTTAACGCTTGCGATGATAAAAGAACACGCTGAAAGTATGGGTGAAAGTACGAACAGCTTTATTATACGAGCGATAAGGGAAGCCGTCGAACGAGACAAAGCAAAATAGAATCTTAGCTATAAAAGGTTTGTCAGAAATGGCAGACCTTTTATTTTTTAATATCTCCTGAAAAAATTTCTTAAAATAAATCTTGACATACACATACACAGGTGTATAATTACATCGTAAAAAAAATCAAAGAAAGGAAAAATTGTTAATGAACGAAATACAGTTATTCAGTTACGGCGAAGAAAAACGCCCAGTTCGTACAGTTGAGATTAACGGTGAAGTCTGGTTTGTTGCGAAAGACGTTTGCGATATTCTGGAACATTCGAATCACCGCATGGCAATTCAGGATTTGGACGAAGATGAAAAGGGAGTAAGTAATGTTTACACCCTTGGCGGGATGCAGGACATGACAATAATCAGCGAGCCTGGATTGTATAAGCTGGCTTTCAAGAGCAGGAAGAAGGAAGCCAAAAAGTTTGTTCGCTGGGTTACGCATGAAGTTCTTCCGGCGATACGGAGAACGGGACGTTTCAATGTTTCAGAGTCGATGACTGAAGGAACAGAGCCGTCAGCGGAAACGCGGTTACAGCGTATCGGGCTTATCATTCGCGCCGCAGAGCATAAGGCAGTCCCGCAGAGTGAGCAGCTTCGCCTCTTGAGTATTGCCGTGAAGGATTTGACAGGTGCAGAGTTGAATCTGGAGCACCAACTCCCGCCGAAGTGTCAGGTTCTCAGCTTGATGGATTTGCCGGAGGTTTTCGGAGTCATCAAGAAAGGCAAAGTCAGGAGTTTCGGACGCGGCAAGGGGTCGGTGAAGTTTTACAGCATTCTTGAGATTGCTGATACGTTTGGCGTTACACCGTCAGAACTTAATGACTTTGCTGATGAGCATGATTTGAAGTCGAGGTATAACGGCGAGTGGGTTCGGGTAAAAACCGCACATGGTGAAGCCCGTGAGTTCATCTACTTGCTGAGTGCCTTCTCTGGTTATTGTGCGAAGGAGGTGAATTAAATGAGCAAACTTGAACTTCTGTATCTGCCCATGGAAGAAAAGGTTAAGGATGCTCCATCCGTCAATACCTTTTACGAAAGGTTCATAACCACAGAAAATGCCGAAGACGAATTTTATACCGCAATTCGCGATACGAAATTTGTAGGCTTCAAAGCGGGATTTGCTACGGCAATGTCCCTGTTCGCTGAAGCGAGCAGATAAAAGCATACTTACCTTCACTTCATTGTTATTATAGCATAATGATGAGGTGATAGGTAAAACCATTTTTCTCTATAAGTAGCTCGTAGAAAATAATACTGCAAGCTACTTATAACCCTCTCTAATAGTTTTTTAGCTAACACTCCTTATATTTATACATTATATGCAAAAGCCTTTTTATAAAGCTATTAAGACCTCTAATAAAGTTTTTAACATTTTATATACTAACTCAAAATATAACTTCAAAAAATTTTTCATAAAACTATTGACAATACATTTGTACGAATGTATAATTACATCGTAAAAAATAAAACAACACATAAATCAAAGAAAAGAAAGAAGGTTGATAAATGAAATAAATACAGAAAATTATTTCCAAAAAATTAATAAAAAAATATTGACAAAAGGATTTAAAGTGATACAATAAGACTATAAAGAAAAAATAAAAAACCAAAAAGAAAGAAGGTAGTAAATGGGGAAACAGGCAAATACAGCAAATAATTTCAAGCATTTGCATTGCCTCCTTCAACTAATACTTTTCTTTGTGGAAAACTGAACTTAGCTATAATTTTTTGCCCGTCTAAAGTTGTTTCCCGATACAAGGTTGCATTCTCGAACCACTCACGCCGTACCTGTTCCCCTTTGCGAAGTTTTGGCAAACTTGTTCTTGCTAATTTTGACAGTTCTGTTGCTATTGCTAACAGAACTAATGAAGCCTGACTTGCCATGTTTACTCCTCTGGGGTATCAGCTAACAGTTCCTCGATAGTGCAGCCATATAATTTTGCGATTATAGGCAACCTGTCAGCACGTGGCTTTGAAAGTCCACGTTCCCATTTACTTACAGAGGATTCCTTTACACCTAAAATTGTTGCTACTTCGCGCTGAGTCGGGATTGCTCCTCTTAACCTACGCTCCTTCATTACATTCATGTATTGAACTTTAACTCCTTTATTTTTACTTTAGCTCATATTCTATACTAAATTTCGTTTTTGTCAATCCTATTTCCTTTTTATATCTTTATAGTTTTGATTTGACAATTTGACTTTTAAGACTTATAATAAACTTTAAAGATTAAAAAAATACTTAAAAGAAAGGTGATGTTAGCATGACTGAATTCGGCAATAGACTTAAAAAGTTACGTCGAAATGCAGATATGACGCAAGAACAGCTTAGTAAAATCCTCGAAATAACGCCGTCAGCGGTTGGAAAATATGAGGCAGTCCCTAATGCGTATCCAAGCATCCCAATTCTCATTAAAATTGCTGACCATTTCCATGTCAGTATTGACTATTTGCTACGGGGTATAGTTTCTTCTTCACTTCCAACTGAAAATAGTGTGAATGGCGACCTGACTTGTACATCTGTGATTCAGGCTAATCATAACAGTACTGTCTGGAGCAATGTTCAAACCACATCACCAGAAGCTGATGAACTGTTGCGCGTTTACAACAGTTTAGGTGTGAGAGAGCGTTTGAAGCTCTTGAACTTTGCTTTTACCTTAGAGGAAGGTAGCGAAAAAATATGACCAACTTCGGCAACAGACTTAGAAAGTTACGTCGAGATACAGACATGACCCAACGGCAACTTGGCAAAATTATCGGTGTAACTTACGCAGCAATAGATAGATATGAAACTACACCTGACAGCTACCCTAGCGTCAAGGTTCTTATTAGACTTGCTAATGTTTTTCATGTTAGCATTGATTATCTTCTGCAAGGTACAGAACAAAATTTATCTGCAGAAAATAATGTAAGTGGCAACTTGGCAAACAGCACAGTGATACAAACAAATCATGGAAGTACAGTGTTCAACGGCGAGCAAAACATCTCAGCAGAGGCAAAAGAACTGCTGCACATTTACAATAATCTGGGTGTTAGGGAACGGCTAAAGCTCTTAACCCTCGCTGTCGATCTGGAAGAAAAAAGCAAAGTCTCACAATGAAGCGCGTATTTCTTTATATCCGTGTATCAACTCAAGAACAAGCTCAGGAGGGCTATTCTGTCGGCGAACAAAAAGAACGTCTTGTTGCGTACTGTAAAGCACACGACTGGCTAATCGTAGAGATTTACGTTGATCCTGGCTATTCTGGAAGTAATCTTAATCGTCCGGGCATTCAAAAGCTGATTGTGGACATCAAGGGTTGCGACATTGTGCTTGTCTACAAGCTCGACCGTCTCTCACGCTCTCAGCGAGACACACTGTATCTTATTGAAGATGTTTTCCTTCCGAACAATGCTGATTTTGTTTCAGTACAGGAGAGCTTCGACACTTCTACACCGTTCGGAAAAGCTATGATTGGTCTGCTGGCTGTTTTTGCACAGCTTGAGCGAGAACAAATCAAAGAGCGCACCAAAATGGGACGTGTTGCACGGGCAAAGTTAGGACTGCATCACGGAGGCGGTTATATCCCTATTGGATATAACTATGAAAACGGAAAGTTAGTTGTTAATCCATATGAAGCTGAACAGGTGCGAAAAATTTATGAGTGGTATATCGCTGGGGAATCTTTATCTGGAATTACAAAGCGATTGAACAAGGCTGGATATGCAAACAGATATGGTAGTTGGAAATCGTGGTCGAGTGTAAGGAATGTCTTAGGCAATAAAACGTATACAGGACAGCTTCACTTCGGAGAGGTGATAGTGGAAAACGCTCATGAAGCAATTATCAGTAGGGAGCAATTTAATATGGCACAAATTATACATGCTAAGAGAAAAGAGAAATATGGAACAACAGCTTTTAAGTCAAAATATCTTTTGACGGGTATGCTGTTTTGTGGTTACTGCGGAGCGAGATATTATAAACGCATCACGGGTAAATATTCTTACTATACTTGTTATTCTCGTTCAAAGCAGATTCGTAAAATGGTGAAAGACCCGAATTGCAAAAATCGTAATTGGAAAGCTGAAGAGCTAGAACCATTAGTAGAAAAGAAAGTAAGAGAATTTTTACGTTCACCTTTGATGACAGAGGAACTTATGGCGGTACGTAAATCTGAAGTTTCTATTCCTGTAAAAAACATCGAGATTGAGAAACGGGTACGGGAAATCGACCGGCAAATCAACAAGCTCATGGAGCTATACCAGCGTGATGACATACCTACCGAAATTCTGGGTGAAAACATCAACAAGCTCTATAACGAAAAGACAGCACTACAAGCCTCTCTTGAACCTGTTCCGGTTGATAACACAATGACTTTCGATTTGGTGCAGGAACTTATCGCTAATGCTGCACAAATCTGGGACTTTGCTGATGAAGAACAGAAACGACGCATTTTGCAAAGCCTTGTTCGCAGAATTGTATTGACTGGTAATGATATTAAAATCGAATGGGCTTTCTAAAAATGCAAAAAGCCTCTCACACAGAAAAAATCCATAAGAGAGGCTTTTTCTTTGCTAGCACTTTTCGTAACAGAATAGCTATTCTTTATGTATCATTTTATTTTTCTTCTCTTTCTTTGAGTTATCCTGCAAATGGAGGAAATGTTTTCTGAGATAATCAGGTATAGGGATATTAAGTCTGTTAGCGTTCTCGATGATAGAAATACCCTCATTGGCGATATAAAACATACACACGCCTGCCCTGATAGCTTCAGTCTCTCCTAATACTGTATGAGCAAGAATATATTTGTCCATGAGATGAGCCATGCCAACAAAGCCTAGAATGACGCATTTACCGAGAATACCTTTGAACCCTGCTTCACTGGATAACTTGTGTTCAACCCAACCCGCAGCCAATCCAGAAAATTGATCAATGACCATAAACGTAAGCAGAACCATCAAGAAACCATCATTACCACCGAAGAACCAACTCAAAAGTCCTATAAACCCCCCGAATACGAAATCAATAGCAGATTCTATTATGTTATCACTCATGCTCTCACCTCCCATAAAGACTTACGTTTACCGCCGCAGTCGATATGAATAAAAGATTTGTATCGAATGCAGTAATCCAAGTCAGGAAGTTTACCCTCTGCGTGAAGTTTTTTGACAGTCTCGAACATCTTAACCGCGCCAAGAGAACAGGACAGATCAGCGGCAAGGCCATACATGTGGTTAGAACCTTTTGAAAGGAGATTGCCTGCCTTATCGTATTTCTTCCTTACGCCTCCGACCTTTGCATTATGCTTTTCGCACCTGCACCCAGAGTTGACTTTGACGGGAACACCTAAAGCCTCGCGAATGGTCTGAGCCATATTGATAACGCGCTGGTCAATGTCATCAAAGCCGCAGCCGCATTTGCAAGCGAACTCCGAGACTTTGAAGTTCTGAGTATCATTAGCCATATTTACACCTCCTATTTATTGTTTAAACTTTCAGCCATTTCATCCGAAACGTCTAACTCTTTCGCGATTTCATGTTCCTGTTCTTCGGTAACTTTTGCTTCACCGAATTTATGACCAATAACTGCATTCAGCTTTGATACGGCCAAGTCCACGAAGAAACCTATGATTGGCCCGTCAAAAGGTTCAAGGAGTGGCGGCAGCTTTATCATGTCATCCAGCTTCTGAATTACTGCATCCCTTTTCTCCTTGCCTGTCTTGCCTTTCATATTCTTTTCTGCCCAGAGTGCTTGTTCAACAGCCCATAACTTAATCTTCTCTAACATCGCAATTCCTCCTTGCAAAACAAACATAAAAAACGGCAGCTACCGTTTTCACAGATGATAGCTGCCTTGTCTGTCGGCTAACCTACTCAGCGTCCCTCGCTGGAATCTTCGATTTGACTTCCTCGCAGAAAGCATTGAACGCTGACCATTCTTCAGGCTTCGTATCCCTCTGACGTAACAGCGCAATCTGATCATCAATACTGTACTTCGCGTTGATGACGGCGGCAATTTCCTGACTGCGGGTTATACCGTTTTCAGTTGCAACACTCTCGGTTGTTGTTTCCTTTGTTGTTGTGTTCTTTGACATAATTTTTTCCTCCGTTTTCTTGTATTACACTCTGGAGCTTTCACTCCGAACAGTGTCCTAAATTGATTGTCCATCTTCTTTGTGGCCATGTACCCACCGCGATGGATTGCGTAACCCTTCCACGAGGCATAAGAATTAGCAGCCTCCTGAACGGTCATCTTTTTGGCGGCGACCATCGTTGCAAATTTCTTCAGCTTGCGCCGCTGTCGCGTAATGCTTTTACGGGTCATTCGACGCTTAACTTTGCCCGTCTCGGTTAATCTCAACCGTACTTTAAGAAAGCGTATGCCGTTCCGCAGTTTTATAATCTGCGTCTTCCTCATGTTCAGCTTGATACTCAGGGTAAAACACAGCTTCTCTAAAATACGGAGAGCATTCTTAGCTTCTGACTTCGTTTTGAATAACATGTACCCGTCATCCATATAACGCCCATAAAATTGAATGCGCATCCATTCTTTGATAAAGTGATCTATGGCTGACGGATAGGTTACAGCGGTGATTTGGGAAATTTGGCTACCTAAGCCGAGGCTAATACCTGTGTAGCCGTCCATTACATTATCACGCCGTATGCGCTTATACGCCACTGTGCTGTTAGGGTGTCCGAATGGTAAAATAAAGCAGGTCAGCAGCCACAAAATTTGCTTGTCTGTATAAACATTCCTGTAAATCTCAAAACAGTAACTATGCAAAATATTGTCGAAGAACCCCGAAAAATCAAACACCAACGCATACCCTTCGTTAGAAAATCCGTTAGCACGATAAAACTGCTGAAGGTGTGCTGTCAATCTGTCTAGTGCTTGGTCTACACCCTTGTTCTCCAAACACGCACCGTTGTCATAAATTAAACTTCGGCGCAGCATAGGCACGAGAGAATTATCGCAAGTTGACCGCTGAACAATCCGCTCGGAATAATGAATACTGCGAATGTGGCGAAGTCGCCCGCGCTCCATGATGTCAAACTCCACAAAGCCCTTAGTAATATCTTTTCCATGCTCCAATGAATAACGCGCCCGTTCCATGTTACGGAGGAGATTCATTTGGTATCTCTGAACACTTGCTTTCCATGAGACATTTCGCATGGACTTCTTGTTTGCCTGATAAAGCGAGCGGTAACACGTGATATTGTGAAAGTTGTTGTACTCTGCATACCGCTTGCTTTTCTTAGCTTCTCTTACGGCTTTTTTGCGTTGGTATCTACCTTCGCGCCGCCGTTCAAGGGATGTCACGATTAAAATTGCCTCCTTGTATGAAAAAGCCACGTGTACGGCAAATCGCCTCATGCTGAGATTCCCCTCTCAACAAAGGCGAGTGCATCTTTGCATAGCCGCATAGCAATACTGGGCCTGAAATCAAGGTAATCTGCACAGAACCCTTGACCAAGCACGAAAGCGTCCGCCCAATTACATCACGAGGCATATTTACCCTTTCGGGACGGTCATGCGCTCCTTCCATAATTCAAGAATTGGCACGGCTTTCAGTCTCAAGGACTTACTTGGTCTGGCCCAGCCTTCAGGCTGACATGGAATCAGAGGGGCGCGCGAATGCCGGTGTTGCTGGCATTGTTGTTGTTGGCGTTGCCGTTGTTGTTGACGTTGCAGAAGTTCGTGGAATTCGTCCGATTAGCAGATGCCTCCCACCAGTTGCAGCGGGAACTAAACCAGCAAAAATACAGCGCATAACCGATAAAAATTTAATTCTGAAATTGTGTTATGAACTTATAATCTGCTTTTCTCCAACCGCGAAGCAAAGCACTTTCCTTAACAAGCATCTCTGTCACGGCCTGAAATTTATCAGGATCAATCGGTAACGTATCGAGCAAGAATTGAAGGAGCTGAAAAATCTGCTCAACAGTTATGATAGCAGCAGTCTGGTAATCCCTGCGCGTTTCAGCTTCACGAAGATTCTGCGGATAAATCGTGTTCGCTGCTGTTATGTTATCCATTAAGCGGTTTATACGTTCTATCATCGGAAACGTAAACACAGGTCTCCACCGCTTCGGTACAATCTTTTCATTCATCACAAAGCGGGTCAAATCGGAACGTATTATTGTCGCGGTATGGTAGAACTCCAGATGACTCTCACTGCGATTTCGTTTCAGTACACTCAAAGTTATTCAGCTCCTTAATTCCGCTCACGTTAGGCTACTATACCGCCCCACATGGGGGCGGGAGATAGTCGATTAACCGATTCGGAAGCAGAGGGGCGCGCGAACGCCGATGTAGCTGGCATAGATGGAGTTGGCGTCGCCGCTGTGGTTGACGAGGCAGAAGTACGCGGAACTCGCCCGATGAGCAGACGCCTCCCACCAGTGGCAGCGGGAACCACCGTTACCGTCACCCTTGATTATGTGTTTTGCACCGCCTGCGAAAATCGGGTACTGAAGATTGCATCCACCGCCGCCTGTGCTATATCCCGGTTCACTCCAAGTGCTGTGTCCGAAAACCTCAACCTCAGTCGGAAGCCAGAGCTTACCTGCATTTTTCCATGCCCAACCAGTATCACCGGCAACCGCTCCGGCAGATGAATAACGCTCCTCAAGTAGTGCCCTCTTCGTAATGATGTATGGTTTGAGGTCGCTGGGAAGTTTTGCGTAAATGCCTGTTGTCTCATCGTTCAGTACCTGATACAGCTCGGACGCAAGCCACGGGGATTTTTCAGCTTCTGTGCCGTTATTGTTGTCCGCCTCGTTCATACGACGACCGCCCTGTAAGCAGTCACGGCTGATAAAGTCAGCATGATGGCCAATCTGTGCATCTCCGCACTTGTAATACTGGTCAATGCCCGCAAGCTCCATTACGACAACTTCACCTGTGGTGAGTGTGATTGTCTTGAAGTCTCCGATATGAAGGCCGCTGAAATCTCCGGCACGAATGCGTCCGTTAAGGCTTGCCCAGCTCTCGATTAATTCCTTGCCATAAGGCACGCCACCCTGCAAAAAATACTCCTTCATGAACTCAGCGGCGTTGTCGCCAGTGAGCCGCCCTGTACCTGTCGAGGCGTCAACGATGAAGCCGTCAGTCTTCTTGAAACCCGTAATGTTCGGGAGTTCGTTAGTTTTAATCATATAGCTATTCCTCCTATAAATTTTTTACTGCCGCAATATCTACACCCTTACGGGTAATAACAGCTGTCCCTTCACCGTTCGCCATCGGAATGGCAAGCTGCCCTGACATAAGGCCGGTAATGAGGGACTGCATCGCAGCCAAATTCTGAACCTGATATTGCTCTACAGTTGCGGAAAGTTCTGCAAAGGTTTTCATGATTGCCATATCCGCGTAGGATTTTTCATCCTCTCTGACCTGATAAGCGAATAACGGCTCTCCGTTAGTAAGACAGATTAAATTTTCATCTGCTGTCATGAGGGGTGCAGAGACAATTCCACGTATTATGTCAGCCGCAAGAGTTCGCCTCTCGACAAGTGCTTCACTGCGAAATGCCTCTATCATACGAACTAAGCCTGCAACTGCGGAGGTAACTGCTGAATCATCATCAGACTTTTTCTGTAGCCGAGCAGTATACGCAACAATCTGCTTGCCGTTTCGTGTAGCAATAACATCTTCATCTGTCGTAGTCAGTGGGGCGTTTACACAGCCGTTGATAACTCCGGCAGCCAGCAGATCAAGATCATAGGTACTTGCACCGCTGCCAGTATTAAAAGCACCATATGCCATATTCACACCTCTTTAACTAAAAATTCTTATTGCGAAAATTTCTACACCGCCCTGTGTAGTAAGCTCGGTGCCATTTTGCGTAGAGAGTTGAGCCTTAACTTCTCCCGCAATAATTTCATTCGTGAGAGCGGTTATTTCCGCTGCATTGTCATCAACATCCTGCGCTACAACACCTAATCCGGAATTAAGCAAACCGATGAAGTTGCACAGGAACTTGAAACCAAATGAAGCAAGAGGGAGCTTAATATTTTTTGATGTAGCCATAATTACGCCTCACTATTTTGTTTAATGGAAACCGTGTCCTCTATTATCGCAGTACGGAGATTGTCAATCGCTGTTTCATTATTCGTTGCCCCCTCCGCAACGATTTCCAAACCGTCATGGAGGGTAGCAATGAAATCACAGAGGGACGCAAAACTACGCGCAAGTGGAAGTTTAATCGTCATGTTTTGCATCCTCATTTGAACTACTCAGCAGCAGGCAACCCAAGCAGCTCGCGCAACTCAGCTTCTGTGTAATCGCTGATGTCATTCTCATGCACGACAGTATTTGGCAATACATAGACTGTAGTTTCAGCACCATCAATTTTAATGTTGCCATTAGTTGCGGAAGACTCGACCTTATTTGCCTGTTCGCTGATACCAGCCAGCTTTGTGAAATCCGAAGAACTCATTGCGCCATTAGCGGATGCAGAAGCGAGATTCAACTGCAACCCCGCAGATGTCGTAGTGAGACCATTAGCATTATTTACGTCAATCTTGATACTGAATGTGTTAGTCGCGGTATCAAGGTTCAAACCGTTGCCGTTGTGATAAACATCGACAAGGTTTGTAACATTTACATAAATATGCTCATCACTTGCAGAGCCTGATTTCACGTTAATCACGAAATCAAGATATGCATCTCCGACATTGTAATTGCTGTCATCAGCAAATTTGCCGCCTGCTTCCTTATCTGCCGCAGTAACAGTGCTTGATGTAGCACTCTTAACAAGAAAGTCTTTCGGAATGTCAATGTCAACGCCAACCGCGACGTTATCGACTGTTACCTGATAGCTCTTTAAGTAACCAGTGTTCGGAGTAGCTTTTTCTGCGACATTTATCGTAGGAGCAGCTGCTTGATGGAAATACAGACCGCCGTCTTCACCATCACCTGTTGCAAAGCTGAGGTCGTTGTTTGCCTTGACAGAGAGCTTAATACCAACAGTGGGTGCTGTGTTCGTACCACCTATTTCGATACCTCTGTTCGCAGTAGCTCCGAGGCTGTTTACCACTTCAGACTTCTTGGCATAAAAGCTGTTAAGCAAGGCAGCCAAACGTTCAGCAGTAGTTTTAGTGCTAATGTTACGATTTGCCATAATTTTTTCCTCCTTATAAAAGTTTTTTCTGTCTCGGCTATGGCGAGCCGTTACATTTCATAAAAAGAACCAGCTTATTGATAACTAGCTGTTTTCTGATAGCAAGATGTTTTTCAAATCTTGCTCCGTTGCATCTTCATCAAGCATATCGCTATCAGTGATAACCTTTTGCGTATCAGCAACAACAGCATCTTGTTTATCGAAGGTAAGACCGCTACCTACTTTTACTGCCAGCCTTCCATCTGTACCGTATTCAAGACCTTGCCCAATACCTGTGGTAGGCGCACCGCCCTTACTGAATAATGTAATCGCGGCCATAATGTCTTTTTCCGGCACTCTCTTGGCATAAAAGCGGATATACCCTTCACGGGATTCACAACCGCTCATCATGCCTGCTCTATCTGCAATATTGAAGTATCCCGGCATACAACCACCCACAGGTACAAGTGCACCTGTTGCATCCGTCTCTTCAACATCACACACAAATTTATAATCTAGAGAATTTTCGTTTGCCGGAATCCAACCGCTAACGGGTAAAGTAACGATGTAAGTACCGTAGTACCCACCGATAGGGTACTTGGCCAACTCTTCTTTTATGTATTTTTGAACAGCTCGGATTGTGGCGAAAGCCTCTGGGTCAATAGCTGCTGAAACAACATCCACATCTCCAACCGCAGCAATGATGTCGAACGTCGCTAATTTACCTACGATTGAGCTTGCCGGACGAATCCACTCAGGTTCACTCTCCAAAACTAAATAGGTATACGGAACTTCTCCCAAATCTGGGTCTTCTGCATAAAGCAATAAGCTGGTGCAGTAAAAACCCGTCTGCACATCTGCGCTGTTTATCTGCACTGTTACTTGGCACTCACCGTCAATCGGTGTACCAATATCACTGATTTTTGCGTCCATGACGTAACCAGCTGGTTCAGTCATGGTCTTAGGATTATTGCCCTCTGGTATAGTACCTTTACCTACGGCCACGCGGGTATAGTGCATCTTGCACTTCCCTGCTAAGACCTTTCCAATCAAAGCTATACCGGGCAAACTGCCATAGCAGCCGTCTTCAAAATTTCCCATTGTCGCTACTCCTTTTATTCAATCCTTCGCGGCTTAATTCGTGTTATGCACATTGCTCCTGAATTACCTGTGTTACCTTTCATTACCCTTTTGTCGCCATATGGCGCGGCTTGTCTTTCATTTCTTAAAAAACCTCCATGAGTAACATTTGCATCCAGATTGTGAGCTTGCTGACTATCAGGCATGTACGTTTCAAACTGACGCTGAATATTTGCACCACGTGAAATATCCAGATTGCTTTGAATAACATCTTGCGTGTCTGAGTAATACCCCTTAATTCCCCGCTCGAAAAAACCGCCATGTGCAACCTCGAACGGCTGCTCATAATTTCTAGGAACATTCGGAGGTATATCACCGCGCAACAGAGACCATGCACGACCTGCATGTAACATATCCATAGGCAGGGTTTTTGTACGCCTCGCTCCGGCATCTGTTCCGATGTCCACTATATATGTAAAACTGCCTCGACTTATTTGCAAAGGCATCACATAAGTTCGATATGTTCGCAGATAAAGCCTGAACCCAACACCTGCGGCAATCGTCCTCTTAATGGCATAAGCGATCTGTTCGATAAGCTCTTTTCGCTCATCAGACAAGAGCGAAAAATCCACATAAATCCTTTTCTTTGCCGGATATACATCTTCAGAATAAATATCTGAATAATCAACACCAAGAAACTCAGCAGCAGCTTTGATAACTGTATCTTCATCACCGCTCGATAACTGAGCAATCATCTTAACCTTGATAAATAAACGGTAAAGCAGGTCTGAAGCACCACCGCGTTTTACACCGAAGTTCGCACCGTAACGGTCAAGCACTTTTCCTTCTGCATAATCGAGGTTGTCCCACAACTTGATTAGGTTTGCCTGTTCCTGTACTTTGTCCAGACCCCAAGCAAAAATTGAAAACAACTTCCCGATATTTGTCTCAACAGGCTTATCGCTTTGCAGGTTGTCATAGTCTTTTCTGTGACTGTATGCGCTGGTTAAGGCATACAACATTTTTTTCAAATAACTGTTCATGTAACCTCAACCAAACTTTCCTCAGTAACAGCCTTTTCACGAGGAAGAATCTCAATATTCTTCCAGCCGTAATTAACTCCGTCGGAACTAATCTTCAGCTTGAAATCCACAACACCGGAAACTTTGAACACTTCTGTAGGTATAGCTACGCAAATAACATCCTGTCCTATATTCAAACCGCCTCGAACATTAACTCCGATATATTGCATGATACTTTTCTTGATTTGTTCAATGCCGTCTAACGGAAACATATCATTAGTCTTGAGGTTATACACTCTGACCCATACCTTCACAGGCACAGGACGGCTGAAATGCACATTGTATAAATCTCCCGATGAAGTCAGGACAGGAACAACTGTTGCTCCGTAGGTCTGAATGCCTGCCGCTTTTCTCTGAAAAATAACTCTGGCAATATCTTCATCTAGGCCACCATAAGCAACAATCTCGATAGAATGAGGCGGAAGGCCGTGCGCGTTCTCAACGTCTGTATCATTTTCCTCACCAATGACCGCGATAACAGCTTCCACATCTTCATAGATAGCAGCTACAATCGCGTCAATGTTTACGCCACCAGCGAAATCTACAGAAATGTAATAACGCTCGCGGAACTCTGCATCAGTCTCAGTGTTTCTGCCACCCTCAAAAGCAGCGGCATTCGTAACTTCAGTGATACCATACTTCGGATTAGTAATCGTTGTAATCGTATTCACGTCCGTATTTCCATCAGGGCCTGGAATAACCGCCGTACACGGAAGTGTTATGCTCCCTTCCTTAATCACACCTTGCGTGAGAGTTATATACTGCGTACCCGCAGCAGTTTCAGCAAGATAGCCTTCAGGCACAAGCGTTCCATCTTCACCGTAAAACGTGAGATAGCCCACTGCTTTCTGCGCTCCAAGAAGCCGAAGCCCTATCGCTTTTCCGAGATTGTAAAGACTTGACCCCGCTGCTGTGTCAATGAAACGGCTGTTATAAACATCCTCTAATGTAGAAAACAGAAGATTCAGCATCCAAGCGTAAATTCGCAGAAATATTCCCAGCGGGGAACGCACGGTCAGGTTTGCACCAGAACCGAATAATTCTCTTGCCTTGTATTCGAGAGCATCTAACAGCTCCGTATAAGTAGGTCGCCGAAAACCGGCATCAGTCAAACCCCAATCTGTATTTTTTGCCATTATGCTGTCACCTCCATGCTGATATTTTCACCGCTTATCAATGTTGCGATAAACTCAGCAGTAACAGTTCTACCGTCAAACGTAACATCAAGGCTGTCTATCCACTGCACATTAGGTTCTTGAAAAATTCCCTCACGAACAACTTCTTTTATTTCGCTAATATCAACCTCATTCACGTTCTTTCCCAGAATGCGCTCATAATCTGTGCCGTGCGTATTGTCTGCGAAAAACTCTGCTTTCCACGTGATAAGCGCATGGCGGACATTCTGCACAATCGTATCTTCATCATAGATTTTCTTGAAGTTCCCTTGCTCGTCGAACACTAAATCACGAGTTTCAGGGTCAATCAGAAGTGTCATATTATCCATGTATTCATCCACCTATAATGACATCGGAGCTTCCGCTGGTATGACTGCCACTCAAACCGCAACCCATACACGCAGTCGAGTCACCGATCCGAGTTGCACCCTTGCCGTTAATCAATACTGAGCTGGACGCTCCTACGCTCTGAAATGTTCCACCGTGAGGGCAGTTTGTAGGGCCAGTATCACCTTCTCGATGTGCACCAAGTCCATTTATAAGCACATCTGAAGATACGGCACTGTTCGTTCCACCTCTTCCGTGCGGACAACAAACCTCTCCTATATCACAAGTTCCTGATGTGCCGTCTCCTAGCCTTGTTGCTGCTGGCATAACCTATCAACTCCTCAGTTCAGATAAATCATCGACGCTTTCAGCCGTATGTCGTTCTTCGTAAGTCTGATAGAGCTACCGCCGATTTCAATCTGTATGTAATCTTTTGCAACTTCAAGAAAATTCCCACTGTCTTCTATCCTTATCTTATCCTTGATAACCGCAGCAAAACGCTTTCCGTCTTCGCTGGATATAACGTGAGCTTCATCAGGAATTTCTGGAACTTCATAACTTCCCGATACTATGCCGCCTATAAATATTGCGTCACTCGTAGCATGATTTCGTTCTGTCAATGGCTCTGCTTCCTTGCCTCCTGACACTGTACTATCAAGGTCATGGTCAAGGTAAACTACCAAGCCGACATCACCCTCTTTTATCCACGGGCGCACAATAAAACCGCCTGTCTTCATGCACATCACGGGGACACGCAATATAGGCGGTTGACTTTCATATTTTCCATGTTCAAGATGTTTCGATAGCGGCTGAACGTTGACCGTCATCTTCTTCTTGTCAAACGCTATAACTTTTACTGTAGCCGCAACACATATACTCTCAGCAATCTTTCGATCATGAGTTTGCTGGTATGAAAACTGATTTAACTCCGACATATTTACATTATCCTCAGAATGGACGCAGCTCCATCGATGTTTTCCAATCGCCCGTTCTTCCGCCCTTGTGCGAACCTTTTACAACAATAAACCGACCGTTCAAATCGCTGGATTGAATCTTCACGACTTCCGCAGCGGCGATGTTGTAATTCAGAAGACACGAGCGTGAAATGTTATCATCCCTACGTGAGCTGCCAGTTTTCTTAGAATTTGCCGCCGTCTCGATAGGGATAACAACTTTCTCTTCATCAGTACGTAACAAACCATTTGCACTGGTAAGCATCAAACCGTTATTTATACCGTCCTCAGCCTTCGTTATATAGACCTGCTCTGTCGCCCTCACTATGAAGCGGCTCTTGCACTCTCTTACTATGATTTCAGAAAGCACCTGCCTTAACACTCCTCGACAAACTCTCCCACGTGGATAACGTTTATCTATGGAAAGCTCACATCGTGAAACTTCTGCACCAAAGATATTTAGCAAATCCCGAACAATCGCTGAAGCTGCTATGTCTTCTGTATACGTCTTATTCACAAGCCGGTCAAGAATCTCATCTGCGCATGGCTGAACGGTCAAAGTTGACACCCAATCCACGTTTGACTGCTTATGCTTCAGGCCAACAACCTTACCTATCAAGATACAGCCCACATCGCCCTGATAACCTGCATTCAGAATTATCGAGTCATCTCTCTTAATATTGGCACGGGTATTTGGTGATAAGTTCGTTACCGTAACTGTTGCTACTGGCGGCTCATCACTATCCTTAAACGGAACATCAAACGTAAAATTTAATTCATCAAGACTATATTTGTTATTCCCGATTGTTAGCGTCGCATATCTAAGCCAAAAGCCCATCAGCTCACCTTCCTCTCGTAAAGATACAGTCTGACTTCTTTACCTAAATTCTCCTTCGTAACTTCAGCAATATCATCGCTGCTAAGACACAGTGGAATAATCACGGGGATTGGAAAGCGTTCATCCTCCACAACGTTAAATAACGGCCTGCCGTAGCGAATAATCTCACCGAAGGCCAAAACATCGTTATTGGTATCAAGAAGGTCTAACGTAAAGAAATCGCCTATCTCGTTATACTTCACTGTCAAAATGTAGGTCTTATCAGAGAGCTTCACTGAAAATGTGTATGGAACACGTGATACATCTATATCAAGATATTCAACATCATTCGACAATTCAATAAGCTGTAATGCCATGTCCGAACCTCACTAATTCATAATCGTCAGGCCATCATACGCACCTGTCTTACGTGTGAGTGGTGCAGGACTGCTTGTACGGGTATATGCTGCTTGATAGCGATCCGCCGCAACAGCACTCACAGATTGCAGTGATACAGTCGTCATTCCGGCATTGGTAGTTCTCGCCAACTGTGAGCTGTTACTTTTGCCTGCATCTTGACTTGTCATAGACATCTGCCCATTCATAGGTATATACTCGGCAGAAGTTATCTGAATTTGTTTCAGCGAAGCCGAAAACGAAGCCCCATCCCTGTTCTTATAAGAGCGGTCAAATTTCAGACTGGTGAAAACAAGATTTGACATCCGAGTGACACCTATGTATGTCAGAATATCTCGTGAATCCCGCATCTCTTTCAATGCGTTAATCGCACCATCGCCGCCGATGATTATTCCCGAAATAGAGAGAACGCCGGAAGCATTATTGACATGATCGTTAATCTCAGCACCATTCTCTATTGGATTTGACGTAACCGAGCTTGAATAACTTTCACTCTCTTTTTCGACAAGGCCATTATCAAGTGGCTCAAATCTTACTGTTCCACTCTTCCGGCCAATCAAGAGATATGCCATATCACAACCTCCTTATCTGAAAGGATATTGATTTTTCAGAGCCATACGTTCAAGTTCTTCTTCACGAAATTCAACAAAGAGTTCGCGAACCGTACTTCGGAGATTCTCAGTCATGTGTTCAACATCCTCATCATTCATACTGCCCTGCATCTGAATCGTAATGACCGGAGCAAAAGCAGGAGGTACGAGGGTTGCCTCATTATCCGTAGGCTCTACTCTTTGTTCATTCGTGGCAACAGGTGCAACATATTCAACTATCGCAGGCCCTTCAATATCCGCAAGGTCTGGAGCATTTATCGAAAACTGCGTTAGGTCTGGCACAGAATTGATAAGAGAAATTACCTGATTACCGCTCAAGTCTGGAAGTTCCAGATTTTCCATCACAGGTTTCACACTGTATGAAATATCTGAAACAGTCAAAGGAGCTATATCAGCCATGACAGGATTCACCATATACGAAACATCAGGAATAATCCCTTCCAATAAATCGAAGTCTTTCAATATTGGCTCTAGACCATAGGTCATGTCGGGCACTGCATCGACTTCAGGCTTAGTCACGATAGGCTCTACACCGTAGGTCATGTCGGGCACTGCATCGATTTCAGGTTTGGTCACGATAGGCTCTACACCGTAGGTCATGTCGGGCACTGCATCGACTTCAGGCTTAGTCACGATAGGTGCTACACCGTAGGTCATGTCGGGCACTGCATCGACTTCAGGTTTGGTCACGATAGGCTCTAGACCATAGGTCATGTCCGGCACTGCAACATCATCCGAAACAACATGGGGTAACTTAATTTTCGTAGGAATATTCTTCTGTATTTCCTTAGAAACTGTACCCATTGTATCAGAGAAACCTTCACCAAGGCCAAGTGCCATATTGTCGCCAATATCAGCAAAAACCTTCGAAGGACTGTTAATACCAAGTAATCCTTTGACACTACCCACGATACCACCAAAGAAACCTGTTACTTTCTCCTTAATCCACGACCCCATATTAACAATGCCTTCCCATAAGCCCTGCACGATATTAATACCAAAATCTGCAAAGACCTGAGAGGGGCTGTTAATACCAAACAACCCTTTAACGCTACTTAAAATGCCTCCGAAGAAACCTGAGACCTGATCGCTTATCCATGACCCTAATGACGCTATACCATCCCACAGCCCTTTTACGATGTTCGCGCCTATTTCAAGCATCATAACGGTTAGGTCTGCCAATCCGCCAACGATTGCACCTATAAGCTGTGGAAGCTGTGCGACAAGTTCAGGGATTGTCTGAACGATACCAACTCCAAGCTGCATTATTAGCTGAATACCTGCCTCAACTATCGAAGGCAAATTCTCAGTGATAAAACCAACAAAACTTGAAATGATTTGCGGTAACTGTGCAACTAAATCCGGAATGGCCTGAATAATTCCCATGCCGAAATTCACAAGTACTTGAACACCATGCTCTAAAATCGCTGGAAGTCCATCACCGATAGACCCTGTAATTGCGTCAATAATCTCCGGCAATCGAGCAATCAGTTCTGGAATAGCTTGCACAATACCTGAACCAAGCGAAGCTAAAATTTCAACGCCCTGCTCTACAATAGCTGGAAGATTTTTCCCTAAGAATGACACAGCCTGGATAATCAGTTCTGGAATCTGGCTCATCAATACTGGGAGTGCATTTTTGATACCGTCTGATAATCCAGAAATGATTTGCATTCCAGCGTTAAGAATCTGCGGTAAATTATCAAGCAGCGTCTTCCCTATCAGTGTTATGGTACTTACTATTGCCGGAATTAGCGTAGGCAACGCATTTCCAATACCTGAGCTTATCGTAACGATAATCTGCGAGGCCGCCCCAGTAAGAAGCGGAAGGTTATCTATAATACCTTTACCTAAAGCTCCGAGAAGCTGCATTCCTGCGTCTACCAACTTAGGCAACATGTTAATTACCATAGCCAGACCTTCACTTAGAACTGTTCCGAATGAAGACATAGCACCAGATAAACCGCCCTCTTTGAACGCTGTCGTAAACGTAGATATAGCATTTGTTCCAAATTGTGTAAATTCTCGGAGACTTGGCGTGAGTTCGTCTGATATTACGATTTGTGCACCTTCAAGCGCACTCTGAAAAAGAGTAACGTCTCCAGCAAGATTATCAAGCTGACTATCAGCCATAGCTTGCGCTGCCCCTGAAACTTCAGCGAATGCTTTTCCGAGTTCAAAATGGTCAAGTGTACCACCAAGAGCGACGATAACATCTTCAAAGCTAACTCCTGCGCCTGCTGCTTTCTGAAGCATACTAACAAATGTCATAGCGTCTCCGCCACAGAGATTCAGGCTCTTCTGGAATGTTTCGGTTGGTACTCCCAGCTTAGCGATGTTATTCTGCATTGTGTTAAGATTTAATCCCAACCCGCTCAACTTCTTAGAAAGTACTTCCATCGAATACCACGAACCATCAATAGAAGAACCTAGCTCATCCCAACGCTGTGCACTGGTCGCGAGAAGCGCATTAACTGATTTCAAATCGGTTTTGTTAAAAATCTGATTCAGAGTTTGCGTTTGCTTCTTCTGCGTCATCTTAGAAAGTGCTTTATTCAAGTCTCCGAATACTTCATTTAGAGGCCGCATGTTGCCCGCAGCGTCAAATACTTCAAGACCTAACTTCTTCATCAGTTTCTGAGATTTATCCATCGGAGCTGATAAAGATAGTATGATGTTACGAAGTGCAGTACCACCTTCAGCACCTTTCACTCCGTTATCTGCGAGAATGCCAAGAGCGGTCGCAAGTTCTGTCGTACCGCCTGAGAGGTTCTTAGCTGTACCACCGATTGTAAGAAAAGCCTCTCCTAACTGTGCAACACTAGTATTTGATTTCGATGACGCAGCCGCCATCTTATCAACCATCTGTGTAGTTTCTTCCAGTGTCAAGCCGAGCGCACTCTGAGCATCCGTTATCATGTCCGAAGCAGCAGCAAGTTCGATACCGCCAGCAGCCGCAAGGCTCAATACGTTAGGCAACATCTGCATTGACGTTTGAACATCATAACCTGCCAACGCCATATAATTTAAAGCATTAGCTGCCTGATTTGACGAGAATGCTGTATTGCTCCCCATGAACTGTGCATAGTCTCGGAGTGTTCCTTCAAAATGCCCGAAGGA
Source organism: uncultured Synergistales bacterium (assembly GCA_905235735.1). Lineage (GTDB taxonomy): Bacteria > Synergistota > Synergistia > Synergistales > Aminobacteriaceae > JAFUXM01. The sequence continues at coordinate 27,265 of CAJOMU010000011.1, read as the reverse complement.
CGTTTGAACAGAACCTACTTGCGTATTAAGCTGTTTCATCGTTATGCCCATAGTCGCAGCGACTTGAGCCATTGACTTATCAAACTCCATACCTGTCCTGACAGAAACAGCAGCAAAGCCACCGGCAGCAGCACTCGCAGCAGTTATCGCCGTACCAATGCCCTTTAGAATACTGCTCAAGCCCCCGAACTTCCTGCCGGATTCTTCAGCAGCATTCCCTAAGTCTTTTACATCATCTTCAGCATTATCCGCAGAAGAACCGAGCTTTTCAGCAGCATCAGCCGCATTTTCTGCGCCGTGCACCATATCGGCGAATTTATCTTTTACAGATTGGAGTGCGTTGCCCAGACCTGTTTTAATCGTGTCGATAGGATGTGTAAAACCATCCTTAATACTCTTCGCACCTGTAACGACTTTATTCTTAAAATCGTTAGCTCGATCTTTCACATAATTGAACGCTCCACCCAATCCCGATTTTAGGGAAGAGGCGAAGCTGTTCTCACTATTTATCGCATCAAGGAAAGATTTTCGGAATGCAGAACTGAGACTCGTTGCGTGCGAACTTGCATTGCCGAGACCACTCACAACATTCCGCAACCCTGCTTCAGCCTGCGATGTGTCAGCTCGAACATTCATGTTATGCGAGCCGTTGATTTTGCCGATGTCGCTTACAAGACTTCGTATATCTGTGCTTGCTTGTCCGGCATCAGACTTAATATTTATGCTGTAAGTTAAACTGCGAGCCTCGTCCGTAAATCATCCCTCCTTCCTCGTTTCATTTCTTATTCCATTCAGTCTGCCATAGCAGCCTTGCTTGTTCCGCTTCAAAGAAATCGTATAAATCCATATCCCGAAGTTCGGAATAGCTTATGCCGCCCATACAGAATACGAGCCGCCAAAAACGCTCTTTACGTTGCGCTCGCTTCTTTGCCTCCTGCGGGCTGCTTTCGCTCCGCAAGAAAGTTCTCAATCTCACGCACCAATTCGCTAGGTGTAGAAAGATCATCCTGATTATCAAAATATGCAATGCCACCCTTCGCAACTTCCGCAGGAGTTGTAACGCAACCCCTGATTAAAGCGTCAGCATACTTCGCTGTGTTCTTCCTACCGTTAGCAGGATTAATGTACAAATCAGTCAAATTGGAATACCAAGAAAATGTTACACTCTGAAGCGTGTATTCCGTACCGTTCAGCGTAATTGTTTTTGTTCGCGCCATGAAAAAAATTCCTCCTGCTAAATCAAATTAGCTCTCGCGCACGTGCGCGTATATACGCCCAAAAACAGAGAGAATAGAGAGCTATTTTCTTCTCTAACTTCTCTATTCTCTCTATTTCAATAATCTATTAAGATTAAATGTTCCAATGTTCCACTAACTAATAAAACATAGTGAAATCAATGGTTTAAGAGGTGGAACATTAGCGGAACATTGCCGGAACATCGAAACATTCAGAGGGTGGAACATTGCTCAACTTTCGTGCCTAAACTTTAACTGTTCTTCCCTAACTTTAGATTTTAAGTTGATGTTCCACTTGAATGTTCCACCATGTTTCTTAGTGGTTGATGTAAATATCAGGAATTAGGAATACAAACTGAACGTCTCCAGCATCCTTGCCTCTCACACGGTCTGCGGTCTTTTCTACCATGCAATTTTGCGCGAAGAACACAATACCGCTCTGGTCATTGGCATCTGTTACAGCAAGGTTTGCCATCATGTTTGTTTCAGCACACTGCTCCAAAAATGGAATATCCGGAGATTCCTGCTGGAGCGTGATTGTGAGCTTTCCGGCTCTATTCGCATTACGAATATAAGTGCTATCACCTTTCACGCCTTTCTTCAGCATTACGTTAGCTTCATCACGAGCGAGAGTGAATAAACTATCACCGAACATACGAAGTTGACGATTGTTATAGGTAATATTTACCTTTAAAGGATCATAAGTTGAAAGCATGATTTATCACTCTCCTTTCTTATAATGACGCACGAAGCACGCCTTTCACCTTTACCTGATGGACTGCACCAGCAAGCAAAGCTTCCCATATGATGTCAGGCATTATGCGATTGCGACGCTGTTCATCCGTGCTTTCTGAATACTTCGGAATAATCACGGTAAAGATACCTGCGAGACTTTCAGGGTCACGGGCTATGATGTTGTAGTCTACAGCTTCGGCTAACGCCTGCAAAACTGCCGTAGAGATTAAGCCAAAGCCTGCATCCGTGTATTCGATGTTCGCGTTGGTGAGTAAAATATCATAAAGCAAATCACGCATACGCTGAGCTATCCAGTCGCCACCAAGCACTACATCAATGAACTCACCATCAAGACATGTACCCTCTTTAACGTACTGCCTTTTGTATTCTTCTGTCAGGAAATTCACATGATTCTCAAGCAGTGCATCGCGTTCACTGTCTTTGAGTTGCGGCAGAGAGATTAACGCAGTAGAAGCAGCGTTACCGTTCTGCGGGCGTTTGAATTTCCATGTAACGTTATTCGGATAAAACGGAGCAACGTTACCCGTATATGAAGCATCAGGCTCTTCATCGATATAGGCTGGGTCAGTGTAAATAACTGCGGCACGAGCTGTTTCTTGTGCGAAGTTCTTATCTGTGGTCTGTCCCATGTAGAACTTGCGGTGATCCTCAATACCTGCGCCTAATTCAGCCTCTGAGGGTTCACTTGCCTCAGCGAATTTCGCCAACGCCTTAACGAATGCAGGCTCATCACGATCGGTCATGAATAAGTACCAATCATTATCAATGTCTGACTGGAACTTTTTAATTGTGGCAACAAGAGCTTCAGGTGTATCTTCTCCGCTTGTTGCATCAGTACCATTCGTAAATACAACTGAGGCGTTAGTATAGATGTCAAGGTTATCCGTGTCGTTGATTTCTGTATCAATCTGGATAGAGTCTGAAACACCTGATACCACTCCAATCGTTGTCGCTGTGTACGTTAAGGTTGTATTGCTTACAGCAGAGTTGAATATCTTACCACTTGCGGTAAAACTGGTTGACGTAAATAATTCTGCAAGGTCTTTGCCTGTCGTAATTTCATTTGGTGTTATATTTTCAATTTCAGCACCACCAACCTTCAGAGTAACATTACTGCCCTCTTCGATTTTTTCAGGAAGTATAGCAGGAAAAGTTATAGCGATACTTGCTACTGTTCCTGGAGTGCTTTTCGGCCTATCAAAGCCTACAATCTTGAACTTCGTTACAAGTGTGTCCGCTAAAGTTGTCTTACCTTGATTAAGCAAGGTTGTAGCTTTGCGAACAATTTTTGCATTTGGAGTTGTCCCGCTTGGACCGTACACTGCCTTAACGCTTTCTATGTCCCGGTATACCGCAACTGGACAAGCTCCAGCGGTAGACACGAGTAGAATGTCAAGGCTATCTTTTTTAGTTGGCAACGCATTGCGTTGCACAACAACGATTACATCTTTTGCCATTCGACTTGTTCACCTTCTTATTTACGAGTGTTTCCGCGTGGGGTTTCGCGGCGAATTATTGTTGTTTGCATTTCATCTGTCCTCACGAAAACAAAACGAACATCAAAGCCATATCGTCGTACTGTTTCTTCTATAAGGAAGTTTGAGCGATTGGCTACAGCCCCTACATTGTTAATCACGATGTCCCCGTTAGCAGAACTGATGTTATGTGCATTGAGCAAGAAAAATCCGTGAGCTTTTTCCGCAAGCTCCAATGCCTCATCTTCACCGTAAATGTAACCTTTTTCTGTCTCTCGATTCATACTGCAAAATGTGAAAGACATCGTAGCTGATACTGGCTCTGAACGCTGCACAATCTGAGTATCACCATCAACAACAAGCTCTCGCAGTCCAAAAGCATGATTAGAAATGCGGGGAGCTAAAACGCTGTAGTAACAGTAGGGATATTCAGGTTGTTTCGCTATTTGTTCAGAAAGAATGACAGGACAGCAGACATGCTGTTCCAGCTTGTACACAATTTCATTTCTGGCCTCAACGAACTTCACAGTTTTTCACAACTCCTTCGACGATAAACCGTAACATCGGGTGAATCGTGTTATGCGCAAGTTCCGTTACGACTGTGTACTGCTGACCGTCATACGTATCTCGAATAATCTGTCCTGGCTTAATCTCTACTGGATCATCTGTATAGAGTTTCTGCGAATTCTGAGTGTATGAACCTTCTGGTAACAGCTTCCAATCCTTATTAGACAGCGGAAGCACTACACCCCAGAACGACGCTATCAGCTCATCAACAGGTTTAGATTGTCCGCCTTGTGCTGGATCACGTACAAACTTCCTATCCGAAACAGTCAGAATGTGCAATAATGCGCGGGGCAATCTAGGTGTTGCATTAAACATCAACTATTCCTCACTTCATATGCAATTCTGTCTCGGATATGTGTACCGGTTTCATACAGTGTCGTATGCTGAGTTTTCCGAGCGAAATTTGATTGAGGCTTTACACGGTTATCATCAATGAAGTTCTGCACTAGCTGAGCTGCCTGCGCACCAATAGCATTCGCAGCAGCTGTCACTGTGGCTTTTCCATCAAGCACTCTGTTAATCTGAACGGACACAATTTCATTCAGTTTCTGACCGTCTTGATCAAAACTCGCACGGATGAACGACCGCTCCGGCATTTTGCCGTCACCGTATTCATGCGCATGGGCTATTTTCAAAACATCTGATGAAGTACCACTTACCATACCGACTATAATTTTCATGCTATTGAGTTCTTCACTGGCTTTTTTAAGTCGTGTAAAGTCTTGTAAAATTGCATCAATGTCTGACATGTCAATATCTCCGATAAAGATTGATAAGCTGTACCCACTCAGGATGTGTAGACTTGTCAAAATCCCAGCGAACATCAGAAATAGAAAACGATGTAAGCCCCATAGAACCATTTTGTAGCCCTGTGTAGGTTTGAGATACGATTTCCCACAATAGCCCTTCTAAGTCGGCTGGAAGTGTCTGAGGGTTTTCTTCGGTAGCGTCTTTTGGCAGAACATAACCTGCCGTATAACTTACCTCAATTACTCGTTTAGAACGAATCATATCATAGGCAAGTCCCATACGGTAGCCAACTTTTAGCCAACCTTCATCTCGGTAGATTACACCGATGTTGCCAGTCTGTTCATAGTCATATGAACTCGAATCTACGACTGCGCCATTCTCCTTGACAAATTCTACATCAACAATCGGGTATTCAATCAGGACAAGCTCCTGCTGCCCGTCAGCATCGTACCACTGGCGATACTTGCTTAGAGCAAGATGATGACCAATCTGACGTTCAATCCATGCGGACGCTTTGTTTATCAGCATCTCGATAATTTCATCAGTTCGTTCATCTTCTATGTCTGTCAGCCCTAACATTAGCTTCATTCGTTCAAGCGTTGTCAAAGCATTATTCGCAAGCATGATGTATCTTCTAATGAACAGTGGCGAGCTACTGCCCGCCACCTTTCTCTTCGCTGGATTTTGGAGTTTCAGATTTTTTCTCTGAAGCCTTCGTTTCTTTCACGGGGGCTACTGCTTTGTTTGCAGATGGCCCAACATATTTATAAATTCTGGGCATTGTTATTACCTCCATCACACCGGCATTTCTTTAGCATCGCCGAATGCGAGAGCTAGCACAGTACTTCCAGCAGCATCACCGCTAGCAGTAATCTTGACGTAATCCTTCAGTCCGAGCATATCAATGTCAATATTCACGACATCATCCTTTGCCAAGCTCTTAACGGTATATACGCCGTCTTTAGTCTTAACTTCTGGGAACACGCATTCATCGGTAACAGTCTCAAAAGTTGTACCGTCATCGCTGTGTGTAACGGTCAGGGTCAAGTCTCCAGCTGTGCCTATTTTACTGCCAAGAATTGCAGACAAAAAGCCGTGTTTATTTACGACTGTTCCCGAAGTATAAGGCTGAACTTTGACATTCTCAAAAAGATTGCGCTTCATAATTTCACACCTTCTTTCTTCGGATTAAACTGGTACATCTACCTTCGTTGCTATGGCGAAACTTTCATCATGGCGCAAGCCTGCATCCACATTGTTAATGGCTCGGATTAGAGTCTGATCATTCTCGAACGCAGAGACTAAATTACCTGCCTCATCTGTCCACGAACCTTCACGGCTGGTTTCAATTTCCAAAGCACCCTGCTCACCAATCACAAGGTCATTCCAGTTACCAAAGATAATGCACGTCTTACCGCTAGCAGTCTCTAGCAGGTTTGTTGTTCTGTATGGATAACCGACCAACGTATTGTTCTCGTTCATTTCCTTAGCGAAAATGAAGCCCCCCACGTTGTCGCGCATGGACTTCAAGAACTGTTCAACACTGGTATTGAATACAAAGCCTAAGCCGTCAGCATAAACGTTGTTCCTCAAGACTGAAGCTACCATGAAATTCGGGAATGCCGCAGTAATCACACCTGCACTGCTAGCATAACTTGCGTCAAGGCTTGTAACATCGATATTCTGAACACCTTTATTGTGAAGAATACCGAGAGGCTGGAACTCTCCACCTCTGCCGAGTAACGCACCATAGTCAACACCGAGTGCCATTTGCTTTGTAACGTCCTGACCAACAATTACATCATTGTCAAAATTCGTCGAACGCAGAAGGTCATTGCTCATAGGAATCAGCGCAGTTAATTTCTTGGCCGATAAGCGTAAATTTCCAAATTTAGGTGCACTCTTGGGGATCGCACGGTTTTCACCTACAAACATAGCACGTGTTCCAGTCTTTACTTTCGGAATGTTCAGGTTGCCATTTGACATGCCTAAACGCCGCGCACCTAAGCTGTAAATTACTGTACTCGGATAAAGCAGTTCAATAATCTCATTGGCGTAAACCTCTGGCACTAAATATCCGCCCGCTGAAGGCACAGTCGCGGAAAGAGCCTTGAACTCGTGAGCCATCTCTGGGTCATTGAACTTGCGTTCTGCAATAAATGCAGATTTTTCAACATCACCGCCTGAAGCGTTGATACACTTAACTGCACGACCAAACATTCCGTAAGCTGTCTTGCGGCGTTCAGGTGCAGACATTCTTTCCATACGAGCTTTAAAGCTGCTAGCAGTTGATTTTGTAGCACCCACATTCATGAAAATATTTGTGTATTTACGTGAAGTAGGCATAGCTTTTGTCTCTTTCTGCGGTGATGGTTCTGCACTCTTTGTTTCAGAGTTACTTAAATCAGTTTTAGATTCTTCAGAAGGTACAGGGTCAGCAGGCTCGTTACTAGACTGTTCAGCACTCTTAGTTTCGGGTGGAAACTCTGTATTGCTCTTAGTCTTTAACGCTTCAAGAATCTGGCTGATGAGTTCAGAGGGGACTTCAGACTTTTCAGTCTTCGTTTCTTCATCAGTGTTTACAACTTCAGAGAGTTCCGCAAGAACCTCATCAATCGTAATGTCATCAGAGACTTCTTCTCCGGCTTCTTTCAGAGCATTATGCTTAGCACAAATGTTCGTGTAAATCTGCGTCATGAGCGCAGCAAGTTCTTCCTTAGTCAACTGCAAAATTTATACCTCCTAAATTCTTTATTTTGTAATAGTAAAGATTATATTAGCTTTCTTCGTCTGTTTTGCAGACTTGGTTTTGTCGTCCTGAGTGTGAAGATCAGCAGGCAATGGTTCTTCAGTCTGCTTGGACATTTCCAAGAACGGACTAAGAATATCTATCAATGCTTTTATCGCTGCAATAATCAGTTTCAGAGATGCGAGCTTTGTTCTGTTAAACCTACCACTCTTGACTTCAAACTGAAACTTTTCTGCAAAAGACTTCACTTCTTCAATCTGTGCAAGTTCGTTCATTGCCCATGTTACGATAGAAATTTCCCATAATCTGAGTTCTTTCAGGTGACGAGTGCGAGTAACGTTGTCATAGTAGGCATCTACAGCGTCATAACCAATCGACAGCTCATTCAGAACACCGTCTTTTAGCAAGGTTCGAATATCACGGCCTTTCTGCGTGTCACTGATTTTTGCACGAACGAAAAGACCTTTTTCATCTTCACGTAACTCAAGTGGTTTACCTATCGGCAATTCACAATCTTGGTGTTGAGAAAGGATTTTGATACGTTCAAAGTCTTCTGAAATAGTCTTTGCAAATGCACCTTTTTCAATAACATCGCCACTGTCATCCACATTATCAAATACCGCAGCATAGCCTGAAAATTCGCCCTCATCTCCGACACTTTCAAGATTAAATTTAAAGGCTTTGTGTTCTCGGAAGGCAGTAATGTTTTTATCAGTGCTTTTATTCTTCATGCGGACTACCTCCTTTCCTCAGAATTTTGCATATCTTAAAAACCGCTAAAGGTAAGATAGCATCTACAATTTATGACTTCTTCAGCACGACCATCATCAGGGTCTCGCGGGTATCGTAAACCATTCGAGAACACTTCATCAATCGGAACAGTTTCGCCTTCCAATGCTACATGATTCGGCTTGCCATGTTTGCCGTCTCTCGGATTCTTCTGCGCTCTATGATGCCACGTTTTCAGAGTAGCTCCTGAAGATAGCATCATATCGTACTGGCCCGTAGCAAGTGCCATCGCGGTCTCCTGACGTGCAATCAGCTTTGCCCTTGACAAGTTAGTAGACATCTCAGACTGTATCAAACGGCACAGCTCTACTTGTCCTACACCATCAGATACACCTCTGGTGATAATCTTAGCGATAGCCTGACGTGTCGTCTCTTCAATCTTCGTAATTCGTCTTCCACCGTTAATCTTGGCCGCCGTAACAAACTCAGGTCGCTGAATAGCAATCAACCCGTAGGTTTCCTCACTGATTGCCACACCGTCATCATAAGCCTGTTTCCAGAGTGGTGTAAAAAGTTCATACAGTTTCCGAGCTTCATCTTTCCAATCAAGCAGCCCAACTGCGATTGCTTCTGTAACTTTCTGTTGCTGGGTCTCAGTCAAAAGCTCCCACAAATCTGGATCAAACGTACCTTCCGATGTAAGAAATTCATCAAGGTCTGAAAGAGTTTCAGGCAAGTCAGCTTTAACGTTCAGTCCCAGCACACGGGTAATCTTGTCTCGTTGTTCGCTGAAGTGGCGAGTAACTGCTATTTCAAACGCAGAGCTGTTACGGCGTTCTGCGGTAGCTTCCTTTCGGAGCATGGCATTCACATTAATACGCCGAGCTGCTTTTTCTCCGTAGCTGTTCTCTGCTTCAGAAGTGTCAAACAGCAAGGATTGTGTTACCTTTGCAGGGTCTTCATTTTCACTCATGAACAGGTCATTAACCGAGACACGGAACACATCACCGCCTTCAACATCTGATAAATCAAGAAGTCGCCGTGCCTCGTTACGCATCAATAATCCTGAATTCCAACCGTCAATAGCTCGTGCCTTGTTGAATTCTTTATCGAAAGGAACAATAGCATCATACTGCCATTCGAGGTTGTCCCCAAAGAGTGGAAGGAGCTGCATGTTAATCGCGGCTTCTCTACTTTTCAATCTCGGTGTTAGAACGTTCTTTGCGTAGATGTACTGTGCAGAATCAGCAGTTGAACGATTGCTATTTTCGGTAATCCCCATAATCTCACGGGGCACACCAAAATGCTCAAGCACAGCATCACGCATTGCTATACGACTTTCGAGGAAACCAAGATTTTTACCTTCTTTAGTTCCTAACTCTGTAACTGTCACATTGCCTGATAATGCTGCTGCTCTGTGGCTATTTTCAACACCTCTGAACTTCTGATTCCAACGAGCCATGAAAGCATCACGCTGTTCTGGTGTTGCATCTGGCATTGTAAATATGACTGGTGGAGTAGCATCATTATAAAAAAATCGCTTTTGAAACTGTGCTGCATATTCGTCAATTTCTACTTCATCTGCAATACTTTCAGCAGGCCCAAGCCCGCGACCGAATGGGTCATAAGGATTGAGCTGTTTCATCACGAACATATCTTCTACCGGCACCCACATACTGATACCGCCCGGAGACAGAATCTGATAATACGGGTTGCCAAGATACGGAGTAGACTTCACCCAATGCGGTGGTACAGGCCATAACTCAACAGGTTTCTCATATTCATCACGTTCAATCAAAAGGAAGCTCTCTCCGACAAGTTCCAGATATACACTCTGAAGCCGCCAAATTGCAGAACTCGTCATTTCGTATAACGGATTTGGCTGCGCCATGAAATCAATGAAGCGGTGCGCGGTAATTTCATTTTTCGTACCGTCATTCTCTATCTGATACAGATGTCCAGATATAGTAGCGAGGTCACTTGCAATTCTATCTACCACAGCGAGACGCGGACTTTTAGCAAACATCTCCAGCCATTCGGATGTATTACGGGATGGCGGTCTTGCCCAACGTGAAACAAAGCTCTCCTGCTCCCGTTTCATGTATTCATTCCGTGTGTTTCGCTTTCTCATCAAAAAATCAAAAATACCCATGCTTCACCTCAGAAAGAAAAACCAAACGCTGGCTTTTCGTTTTCAAGTTCCAGATAAGCGTTTGCTGAAGCGTCCACCATATCTTTTAGCTTGCCAGTAGGAAAATTTTCAAGCTGTCTGAAATAATCATCATTCCACTCAGCTTCTTTCACATCGACATTCCCGACAAGCCATTGCGAAGAAAAAGGTTCAGCACGTGTTACCTTGTTGCCGCTTTCAAGTGCGACTGATACCCTAAAACCACCAAGCATACGTACAAAGCTCTGTGCTTGATCCTTACCTGCTTGTCCAGGGTCTTGCGGAATACGAACTATCACATTGCCACAGAGTGCATTATCACTGCGTGCAGTGTTCAGAATAAGCTGGCGAACGTCAGCACCATTTTCGCGAACATTAATGACATCTGCTATGAATATCCGCCCGTTCTCACGCTTACCCATCAACACTCCTGCTGTACAAGCACTGTCTTTGTCTTCGCTTGATACAGTCGCGGCCAAGTCCCAAGCTCTGACCCACCGAACAATATCTGCGGGGATTGCTGGAAGAATTTCACCGACTTTCAACCGCTTAAAGTAGAACCCAGCAGCAGGCCGGATTTTCCAATTACCTTTGAGTAAGCGTTCTCTCTCCACAAGGCTGAGACCGTGAAGGTTTGCCAAATAACTGGGATCACGCTCCAGAAGAATTTTATTGTCATAGATGCTGGACGCTATGAATGTTACACTTTTACATAACTCCGGTTTAACACCGTATTTCTTTGATAATTCCTCTGGACTGTCTCCCCAGTTCACTTTGGCATTATCTCGACAGAAGTATCGTAAGACACCTGACCTCTCAGGTATCGGATAGCCTGTTTCTTGGTCAATCCACCAAGTAATGAACTTAGCAACCCAGCTATCTACATCAGGGTTGCAAGTGGCTCTTACATACGGCTTCACACCGCAGGTCGAACGATTTCTTGAAAGCATATAGAAGAATTGTACTTCCGAGAAATGACACAGTTCATCAAAGCCCAAAAAGCAAATTTGCGAGCCTTGCCACTTCGGTAAATCACTGTCACCATCAATATGCATAAATGACACTCTTGCTTTGCCGTTGAACGTCCAATGCGGCTTAGGACTTGCCTTGTAAACCGCGCTTCGCAGAAGTCCGTATATCTGCATACTCTCATCGAGTAAACCACCGTCAATAGTGATTTGCGTTGCATTCTTACGAAAAATTGTTGCGCTGTAACCTTCCACATTCATATGGCGAAGCGGCTCAAGTAGCAGAGCATACGTCTTCCCGCCGCCTGCTGCACCACCATAAATAGCGATGTCAGCCCTCGTTGCTAAGAACTGTTCTTGCGGGCCTTTCTGCGGTTTAAGAATCATCATCTTCACTCCCATTGTCAGGTAGGTAAATCTGGACTTCTTGCTGAACATCCTCGTTGATTTGCTCGCTGTCATCAACCGGGCAATAGTCGCGATATCTATCTCGCATTCTATTCTTTGCTAAGAAAATCAGCATGGTTGGATTAGGCGGTATCTGCTTTTTGATCCTCTCGACTTTAATAATCCTACTTGTTTTCGGATCAATCACGGATTTCGTTTCTTCAACGTATGCCTTTCCACAGGCAAGATCAATCATCGAAGTCTCTATTTCGATATTGGGATTTCTCTTCGCAACTTTCAGTGCTTCGTGAAATTCTGGAAACTTTTTCTGCCACATGTAGAAGGTACGTTCTTTAATTCCCATAGCTCTGATGATTTGCTGGTCAGTCCATCCTAATCCTGCCCATTTGCAAATCATCTCTAAGCCTTCACCTTCTATCCAATCCTGATAAACACCTGTTGCCACCTCAATCACCTAAATATTTTTCAGCTAAAATTCTTATAAAATCTAACTTGTTCTTTAAGCTGATTTCCCCAGCATCAATCATTTTCTTAACTGCGTTAGAGATGATTTCTGCTGTCTCTTTGGAAACTGCGCCAGAGCCGAATAGCGTCGTAAGCTGTACCCACTCTTCTTCGCCTGTATAACCTGCTTCATCCATCGCTTGCAAAGTCAGCTTCGTCATAGCATGTACTGCCGCACCAATATTCTTAATATCAGCGAAATTCTGAAATTTTGCTAACGCTTCAAGAAACGGCTTATATTCTTCAATACCTGACACACCTATATAATCTGGAGATAGGCGTTTCACAGCTTCAACTAACTTGTTCAGGTCGTCTATCTGATGCGGTAAAAACATTAGCGCGATATTCTTCCAGTCAAAATTCATAACCGGACTAATATACTTGTCAATATGTTCATTCAGCTCTGCAAGCATATCTTTGCCAGCATAAGATTCAATCATGTCATCTACATCATCTAGGAACTTTACTAATTCTTTCAGTGTGGACTGGTCATCAAATCCAGCTATGGCATTATGCGCTATTTGCTTTGCTGTTATTTTAGAACGATTTAACCCGCTCACATCTAAAATCACATAAAACTCTTTAAGACCTGCTTCTTTACCTGAGCAGATTCTATGATGTCCTGATATTATTTCTATGCGCGTATCATTCTGTGTTAAAGCACAGAACGGCAATGACTCAAGCTGGCCGCGCTTCTTGATATTGTCAGTCAACTGCTTCTGCATTTCGGTTTTCATAATTCTGGCGTTGATGTCTTGTTCGCGGATATTGCTGGCGGCTACTTTAGCAATTATCAACCCTGACCCCATATCTGCAATAGTCTGATATTCTATCTTTTTACTTTCGCTCGTTCTGTTCTCCATTTTGTTTCTCTCCTCAGCCATTCAGCAAGTGTATCTTTTTCAGTTCTGTCTTTTAGCTCTGAGGCATAGGTAAGCCTATAACCGAACTTCGTATCTTTTTCACGCCGTATCAACTTCATAATACCTCGCATTTCTTTTGCTTCAGGATACTTCGTCATCTGCACAGTTTTTAGCATTCGCACTTTTTCTTGTTCAAGGTCAGTACAAAGCTCCATAATAAAATGTCGATTTTGCGCAAGCATGGTCACCAGACGATTCAGCCGATAAACACTATGCTTAACAGTCATGCCATATACCAGGAAAACATAATCTGAGATTGAGCCGCCAAAAGCTCCCATTATAAAAGCAGTTTTATCCAGACCAAACACACCTGCAATCTTTCTATCAATGAATATAGCGAAGTTAAGCGAAGCTTTAGAACCGATAAAGTTATGTGTCCACAGCTTACGATAATACCGTGCTGATTCTATTTTTATTTGGCAAACCTGAATGTCCATATTCTCCTTAATCTCGAAATCAATCGGTAACATTGGGCAATCTAATGGCAACAAATCTTTTTCGCTACGACGGCTAATTTTCTTACCCTTAGCCAACGTAACAGCTTCATCGGGTCTATTTGTGGTGAGATACGTATTGATGCCATTTCGTACATTATATCTAGCGAAAACTGGTTCGCCCGCTGTTTGGCCTGGAGCATTCTCTTCATAGCACATGACGAGACATCGCGCATTCTTCAGCAAATCCATAAACTCCTTAAGTCCCGTAGTCGGATCAAACATACTGTACTCTGGTTCATGCCACGTCATATTTCCACCAGTATCGTAATACTTTTCAAAACCAGCAAGATACGTCGGTGGGTTCGCAATTACTAAAGCATGTGGGTCGTCTATAACTTCATTTACATGCTTCCACATATCCAGAGGGCGGTAACTCATGCCAGCAAGAAGAGACTTTGCCCGTTCAATCTGTTCTCTTAGAGAACGTACATGCTCATCGCGCCGTTGTTCCATATCCACAATGTAGTTATAGAAGTAATCCTTGCCTGCTTTTCTCGCCATATTCAGATACTTCCAAGCGTACAGGGCAATCGCAGGGTCAAGTAGTTCTTCATCTGTGAAACCCGTAGCTTTTAACTGCAACTCCTCCAATGATTGGCCGGTTATTGCATAGCCCATAATCGATGTAAACATAGAAACATCAGACGCTTCAATCTGGCTCGGTTTGAAACCTGACTGCACGGCCAAATGGGACATCGCAAAAGCTCCAGCGCAAGGCTCGACAAATTTTGTATATCCGTTACGGACGGCGTTCACAATGAGTGTCTTCAAAAATTTCTGTTCATCTGGTACGAGCGTTCCAAGAAAAAATGCTCCGGGATTTTGAAACTTGACCATACAACCCTCCTTATATCATACATAAAACAAAAACCCCGACTAGAAAATTGGTCGAGGTTATCACATTTTCCTTTATCCCCTTATATAAGCATTGGTCCGCTGGGCAGGAATCTAACACTGCGTCTTCCCAGTAAAGAGCTGGGTACTCTAACACTAAGTTACCAGCGGATATTTAGTTTTCAGGCTTCTGTCCTATTCGGATGTCTTGAATACGTGCTTTGTTTTCCATAATGAACTTGAGAGCTGTCTCCAAATTCATCTCACGTTCCGTGCCATCCTTTGCCAGCCAATAGGCTTTACTAGCTGGCTCGTCAAAAAGTACAAACCGTATTCTTGCTTTTGAGTCTTCATCCTGAACTAACTCGGCTTTACCCTGCGTCAATAAATCTTGAGCTACTGCGTCAGCGATTCTTGTCTTTTTTCCTGTGGCTTGGTCAACTTTATAAAACATATCGCCACCATGCCACTCTCCGTTTTCATTCCAGAGAGAATAGACTGACCATATACGCAACTTCTCCGAGTGTTCAAGATGCAGGTCAAATGTTCTGTCTTCATGTACCTGCGTTCTGGTACTTGCAACAACTTTGCCCTTAATTAGCGAAGTATCTTCTAATTCAGGAATTGTCAGTCCTGTACGTTGCTCCCACCAAGATGCAAACACTAATCTATGGCACCATTCATCTGGCTTTCGGACATCTTCATAACAGCACAACACAACATCTTTGCCTATATCAAGATACTTCTGCAACTGAGCTTTTATCTTATCAATCCCTACACGGTCTAAGTGTGCCATATACGGAGGTGTAAACTCCTCACGATTGTATATGTGAAACAACTCTCTTGGCGGAGCTATATCATAAATATTACCAGCAAGCTCATATTTCAAGCCGAAACGTGGCAATCCTCGCACAATCCCGACTACCGTATATTTTCTAGTCGCAAGTTCTGGATTAGAAAACCGACTCGTAAAAATCACGGAAATCGCCTCCCTATTTTATTATTCTATCACGCGGCACGTTTCAGTGCTTCGGATAGTATGAGAAACGATGCTTCGTACAATTTTCAACGTTATCATTTTACCTCCTTAAATATGCCTCATCAATGGCAGCTTTGTGACACAACTTCATAATGTTCAATATCAGGATTTCTTAGTTGTATCCAAGCTCCGAGTGCTATCAGCATTATCTCAGAGTGACACGGAGCAATAGGTTCAAATTCTACTCCGACTTCTGTCATGGCACTCATGACAGCATAGAACTCTCGATTGCAGCTACTCATGCGCGTTTTTGCGATTGCTCTGCGTTCACCGTGATCACTAAAGCCCTCAAACAAGGCGTGAACCAACTGATTGTCAGCACTTACTGACCTGCCTACAGTGAGTTTAGCGAGCCTGATTGTATAGCCTGTCTTCGTCTTAGCTAGTAGTTCATACTGCTCGGTGACAGCTGCGTAAGTCGGCAAGGTGCTAAATTCTTCAAATGGTCGAGGGTTATAATTTCTAATCATCTGTAGCCTCCTTCTTGTTATGTTCGGAGGCAAATTCAGCTAGCAATTTTAATGATATACTATGCAGAAAATTTTTGCATTTTCACAAAGGAGTGAATGTAACCTTGCAGAAAAAATTACGCGTCGGAGTATTAGGCGCAACTGGCATGGTAGGACAGAGATTCATTCAGATACTTCACAATCATTCATGGTTCGACATTGAAGTTATTGCGGCATCACCGGCAAACGCAGGCAAAACTTATGAAGAAGCAGTATCAGGAAGGTGGCTTCTCGATGAATCAATTCCTGAAAACGTGAAGAACTTGAAACTTCACAGCGTTGATGATGTTAAAGGCATTGCAGACAAAGTAGATTTCGTATTCAGTGCCGTTAATCTCACAAAGGAAGAAATAAAAGCTATCGAAGAAGAGTACGCAAAGACAGAAACACCCGTTGTCTCGAATAACAGCGCACACAGGTGGACTCCTGATGTCCCGATGATAATTCCCGAAATTAATCCCGAACATGCAGAGATAATTCATGCACAGCGTAAACGACTCGGAACTTCAAGAGGATTCATCGCTGTAAAACCTAACTGTTCAATTCAGTCATACGCACCTGCATTCGCGGCATGGAAAGAGTATGAACCGTATGAAGCAATCGTTACGACATATCAGGCAATTTCGGGAGCAGGCAAAAATTTTTCTACATGGCCTGAAATGGTCGGCAATGTCATTCCCTATATCGGAGGAGAAGAAGAGAAAAGCGAGAAAGAACCTTTGAGGATATTCGGACACATTGAAGGAAATGAAATCGTTCCCGCAAATGAACCCGTAATATCTGCTCAGTGCGTTAGAATTCCCGTTCTATATGGACATACAGCAGCAGCATTCGTGAAATTCAGAAAAGCTCCAGAAAGCAAAGAGGAACTTATTGCGAAGCTCAATGGATTCAAATCACTTCCGGCTGAACTTGGCCTGCCTTGTGCACCTTCACAGTTCATAAAATACTTCGAGGAAGATAACCGTCCGCAAGTTGCACTTGATGTGAATTATGAGAATGGAATGGGCGTAACAATCGGAAGACTGAGACAAGATACAATTTATGACTGGAAATTTATCGGGCTTTCACACAACACATTGAGAGGTGCGGCAGGCGGAGCTGTTGAATGTGCAGAACTATTAGTGAAACAGGGATACATAGAGGCGAAGTAAGAAGATGATAAACGTTGCAATACTTGGATTAGGCACAGTAGGAAGCGGAGTTGCTGAGGTCATAGAGAAAAATCACAATCAGATAAAGAAGGCACTCGGTGATAGTCTTCACGTGAAATACATTCTCGACATTCGGGACATACCCGGAGCAGTGAAAGACATAAACGTAATCGTGAATGACCCAGACATCAAAGTAGTATGCGAGACAATGGGCGGAAAAGAACCTGCATACACGTATACACATCTTGCGCTTGAACACGGAATATCTGTGTGCACATCGAATAAGGAACTCGTTGATGCATTCGGAGTTGAACTCTCAGCGATTGCACGTGAACATAACTGCTCATATCTCTTTGAGGCAAGTGTTGGAGGAGGAATACCAATCATACGGCCATTAAGAGAGTCATGCGGACATGAGAACATAACGAGAATAGCAGGAATATTGAACGGTACATGCAATTACATTCTAACGAACATGAAGAGCGGAAAGAATTTCGATGATGCACTTCGTGAAGCACAGGAGAAAGGTTTTGCTGAACGTAACCCTGCCGCTGACATTGAAGGCCATGATACAGCACGTAAAATAGCGATACTTGCCTCACTCGTGAGCGGAAAGAAAATATCATATGAGCAGGTATCATGTGAAGGAATCACCAACATAACCCTTGAAGATTTCGCATATGCAGAGAGTCGCGGAATGTCGATTAAATTGCTCGGCGTATATGATTCATCTGGGCCATATGTCAATGTTGCACCGTATCTTGTGCCTAATGACAGTCCTCTTTACGGAGTGAATGATGTCTTTAACGGAATAATGATAACCGGCAATCAGGTAGATACTCTCATGTTCTACGGGAGAGGTGCGGGTAAACTTCCAACAGCGAGCGCAGTAGTATCAGATGTAATTGAATGTGCTAAATCAATCGGACATAACATAAAGAATGACTTTGCAGATTTGAATCTTGCAGACAATTTAGTCCCTGCTCCTGCAATACCAGAAAGGCAGAAATTCCGTGTGCTTGGAGAGTAAGAAGTTGAAGAAAGTCGTTAAGTTCGGAGGAAGTTCATTAGCGAGTGCAGAACAATTCATGAAGGTGAAACGAATCATTGAAGCCGATGATTTGAGAGTATATGTGATACCTTCAGCACCTGGAAAGAGATTCGATTCAGACATCAAAGTTACGGACTTATTGTACGAATGCTATGAACTCGCAAAGGCAGGAAAAAATTTCTATGAGCCATTCCTCGCGGTGAAAGACAGATACAACGAGATAATTCAGGGATTGAATTTGAATATTTCACTGTCAGAAGCGTTTGATGTGATTGAAGACAAACTCATTCATGAACCTGAAAGAGATTACACAGCTTCACGCGGAGAATATCTTAACGGGTTAATAATGTCTGCATATCTGGGTTATGAGTTCATTGATGCCGCTGATGTGATATTCTTCGATGAGTCCGGCAATTTTGATTCAGAGAGAACGAACGCAGTCTTATCACAGAGACTTGAAGATACACCCAAAGCTGTTGTGCCGGGTTTCTATGGTACAGGCCATGACGGGAACATAAAGACATTTTCACGAGGAGGTTCGGACATAACCGGCTCAATAGTTGCGAGTGCATGCCGTGCTTCCGTCTATGAGAACTGGACTGACGTATCTGGTCTTCTCATGACTGATCCTCGCATAGTATCGAATCCTGAAGTGATGAGCAGCATAACATATCGCGAATTGAGAGAGCTTGCATACATGGGAGCTAGTGTTATGCATGAGGATGCGATATTCCCAGTGAAGAAGGCAGGAATTCCCATAAACATCAGAAACACTAATAAGCCCGATGATGCAGGTACATGGATAGTCGAGAACACAGCAAGACGTTCAAAGTATACGATAACGGGAATAGCAGGACGCAAGAATTTCTGTTCAATCGTAATTGCGAAAGACCTCATGCATTCACAGGCTGACTTCTATCGTAAAGTTGTGCAATGCTTCGAGGAGAATAATATTCCTCTTGAACATCTGCCTTCTGGAATTGATACGATGACGGTCATAGTTCACGAATCGAAATTCATTGAGCATGAACAGGAAGTATTGAGCCGCATATCAAAGATAGTTGAACCTGAATCACTTGAAGTTGAATCGGGAATATCATTGATTGCAGTTGTCGGACGCAGTATGAAATCACAGACGGGTACAGCCGCAAAAATATTCAAGGCATTGGCAGATGCACGCATTAATGTACGAATGATAGATCAGGGAGCTTCAGAGTTGAATATCATCGTGGGAGTTCTGAATGAAGACTTTGAACGTGCAGTACGTTCGATATATCACATTTTCGTAGACAAAGGCCAGGAATAAGACACAAAAATAAAATCCCCCTCATAAACTCTTGAAGGGGATTTATCTTTTCTTTAACGCTTACGTGCAAACAGAATCACAAGTGCAATCGCTCCGAGTATTGCGGAGTTACAGCCTCCACCTCCGCCACTGCCTGATGATTTATTCCCGTCAGTTGGTGTTTCGGGTGTTGAGGGTGTATCTGGTGTACTTGGTGTATCTGGTACATCAGGAGTTCTTGTGTCAGGATTATCACCTGTGGCATCGACGAAAAATGTTAAGTTCCATTTCTTATCGATAGCTCCGTCACCAATCAGGATATAAGGAACATCATCATCTTTGAACACTTCAATGAATGCAGTTCTGTCAGCTCTAATGCTCTTAGCGTCAGCAATGAAGACTATGAAATCAAGATAGAGTTCATCATTGTACAGGAATGCTCTTATGCAGTCAGATGCACTAACACCTAAATTGCTTCCTCTGTTGTTGATTGCTGTGAACAAATTCGTATCCTGTTCTCTTGTTGCGGCTGAACGTACCCATATCGCTCCATGATTTGCGAATCTCTCGAATAACTGCCGTGAATTTGAAGCAGAATCCAATTCGTTCCAAATTTCATTAACGAGCCTGTACTGTCTTGGTATTCTCAATCTCACCGATATGGGCTGTAATGCTGCTCTTGCCGATGTATATTCTGCTGATGCTTTCACTGTTGATGTCGTAGATGTATCGCCGGAAGTATTTGGTGTAGGCACAGATGGTTCTTCTGAAACTATTTCATCATAGGACACGATATTAGCGAAATCTGCATCATCTTCAACAGGTACATCTATGCTTATTAAGAAAGCGTTCAATGCTGAAGACCTTATATACACTTCAAGAGGCATAACCGTACTCAGTTCTGCCGGAACCATTGCCGGAGCTTTACCCATAAGATTAGTCAGCTGATATTCAGTTTCGTTTTCATTCTGAGTAACATCTGCAAACTGCATATTGAACCCCTGCACGACTACCTTGCTGTTTGAACTTGCTGGCATCTCATTGTATGTGTAAGGCACTCCGTCTTCTGCTGTCGTCATTCCTGCAACGCGCTTATAATTCAGCCTGAGATTTTTCGGTGATGTCGTTGAATATTCGTATAGCCTGAATGATTCACTCGTATCATACTGAGTGTCTATCGTCCTGTATCCTTCGCCTACGTTGTTCTTGTACACCGTAACGAGTCCCGGAGCAATCTGACTATGAGCATCAAGAAGGAAATAATCCGGCAATGTGCCATACATATCCGCTGTAAGGTCATACTTCCAGTAGTCCGGCATTATTTGTCTGTAATTATCTCTGTAATTGCTGTCGCTTGGCCTCGAATTGATTTCATCATATCTGTACAGCTCATAACGTGTGCCTGTCCTGTTAGTGATTCGGGTTTCAAGTTTGTATGTCGGGCTGGTCGTCTGATTGAACTGTTTCATCATGAAGAACGTCCCCAAATCCTGGTCAGGCATATCTCTTTGAGCGTCCCATGTGAATTTGATTCTGTTCACTACATTATCATTCTGGTCAGATACTATCATGTCGAACATTAACGGGTTATCCGAAGCATTTCCGTTTGATACGTTTGCAATCACCATAGGAATTAAGGTTGACTCTCTGTAGTTGCTGTAGCCCGTTGCAAAACTTGCTCTCTGTCTGAATGTCATATATCCGAGCGTACTTCCGTAATTCGCTGAATCGATTCCTCTTACCCTTACGTTTGCATCAAGATAATTCCCGGATAATACTGCACGTTCTCCTGACGGATTGACAGAGAATGTGTAATTTTCATCAAAATCGGAGAAGGCTACCTCTTCATATATTTCTCTCACTGCACATATATAAATGTCTCCGTTAATATCCGTTTCGAGCGTGTATGCTATGTTGTTATCAGAATCATACACTTTGTCATCGCCTTTGGTTATCCACGCAATATTGCCTTCAGGATTGCACCAGTAATGTACGCTGTCATCAATATCACCTGAGAGAGTGTAAGCAACATTGCCGGACGTATCCAGAATATGATAACCAGTTATCTCTGTATCGCCTGAAACATCTGTTGAAATTCTATACGTCTGAATATATCTTCCGTTTGCATTGCGTGAATATATCACACCGTCCGAGTAAATATATTCAATAGGCTCAAGTGTTTTATGTGAACTAGTTCTCCAGTCATTATATCCTTCCTGCCACCACTTTGCTCCAGTCGATGATCCTGTTCCTGTATTCCACCACCAGAACGGGAAATGTCTCGCGTATGGATTCCCTAATGACAAATTGAACTCACCTTGTCCGTTAGTGATGACCAGACAGAATGATTCTAACGGGTCAGGGTATTCATCATAAATGTTGGGGTCAACGTAATTGCGCCATATGGAACTATAAGGCTGAGGTTCTTCTGCAAAGATGAAATTGAATCCGTCGAGAAGATCACCGACAGCATAGAACCTAACATCAGGGATTTCACCGCCCATTGTCCTGCGATACAAACCACGATTCTCATTTGTGTTTTCTTCGCCTAAAACATTGTAGTAGTAATTCTCATAGACCGTTGCGAACCATTGAGGCCCTGCAACCCTGTCATTACGTGATGCACCTGTTACGTCTCTGAGCTGATAGAAGAAATTGTAGCTGCTGTTGCCGTAATTCCTGTACACATTTGATTCTGTTGATAAATCATTTGACCAGAAATATAAATTATACGGATCATATTGCTGTGCTCCCCATGAGATATTGCACATGGACAGCAGGAAAATTAATGCGAGAAACTTTTTCATCATTTCATCTCCTGAATATTTTAGTCTGGAATTCCTATGTATGATACTGTAACATCTCCTCCATATTGCGGGGAAATGTCCAATGCCTTCTTCATTCTGTGGAACGTTATGGTCTTCGTTGCATGAATGCATGTACCGAGAGGTTCACCTGAATCGCAGTCAAGTCCCGAAGGAATATCAACGCTTGTTATGTGAGTTGCGAAAGTATTCATGGCCTCAATGACGCGTGCATATATCCCTTCAACAGGACGGTTAAGACCAGTTCCAAAAATTGCATCAATGCATGTCTCACATCCTTTAAGTGCGCTCTCGAACTCTTCAAAATTTTCATCATTGATCGTGTTCAGAACTTCAGGTGCAAGTTTGCTCATAATTTTTAGATTCGTCTTGAAATCCTCACTTCCTTTCTTCGGGTCTCCGACGATGTACACGCGAACATCTTTACCCAGAATGCATAGATGACGTGCAATTGCTAAACCGTCTCCTCCGTTGCTTCCAGGTGAACAAATGACAGCGAATACCGCATACTCTTTAACCTCACGTACAACAGCGAGCGCAGCGTTCTCCATCAATAATATGCTTGGGATTCCGAAGGTCTCTATTGCACGTTTATCGGCATTACGGGCTTCATCACGTGATACTGATTCGGGTGAATGGACATCATAATAGACGACCTCACGATGAAAGTCTTCAGGATCATAGAAGGCTTCGAGTTCGTGTTCAATTTCTTCAATGTCAGGCGGCATAAAACGAATCACTCCTGTACTGTAAAATTTAAATGAATGAATATTATATTACCAGACGGAGGCGATAACGTGATAAATTCAGGAAACTTTGAAAAATTTCTCAGGTCTTCGGGTTTCACATTGAATAACGGAATATATTCGCATGAGTCTTCAGGACTTCAGGCAGACATAATAAAACGCAGGCTGATATATCCTGTTTCGATTCGAGGCCATGACCGTAACGTTTCATTTGATGCGAATGAAAATTTTGTTGTCTTTGAATGCGTGTACCGTCTTCTGATGAAAAATTATCATCATGAACATATTGAACTCGAAAAGCAGTGGCAGCTTGGCCATGTTCCGAAAGGCGGACGTGCAGATATATGCGTCTATGATGAATCAGGGAGCGTACTCTTCATTGTTGAGTGCAAGACGTGGGGAAAAGAATTCGAGAAGGCCATGAAGGACACATTGAATGACGGAGCACAGTTATTCTCATACTGGCAGCAGGAGAGTTCATGCAGGTGGCTTGTGCTGTACGCGTCAGACATCAAAGACGACGGAACGATAGAATACAGATCGCCTGCGATAAACTGTTCAGATGATGCGAATCTGAAAATGCGGTATGAACAGGACGACAGCATAAAGCTCTACGTTAATGCGGACAGTGCGAAGAAGAAATATGAAGTCTGGAATGAGACATATAACCGTGAGATTCATGACGACATAATATTTTCGGAGGATTCATCTGCATATGACATCGGATTAAAGCCGTTACGTAAACGAGACCTCCAAACATTTCTTGAGGACGGAAAGAACAGAATCGTGAACAGCTTCGAGGAGATACTGAGACATAATAACGTGAGCGATAAGGAGAACGCATTCAACAGACTGATTGCATTGTTCATATGCAAACTTGTAGACGAGATAACGAAAGATGAAGATGATGAAGTAGATTTCCAGTATAAGCACAGGATAGACACATATGAATCATTACAGGACAGGCTTCAGAGATTATACACTGAGGGAATGCGTGATTTCATGCATGAAGAGATAACGTACATATCTTCAGAATATCCAAGAGAGTTATTCATGAACTACACCGGACAGAGACGTGAAGAGGCAATCAGGAACTTAGAAGAGACGATAAGAAAACTGAAATTCTTTACAAACAATGATTTTGCATTTCTCGATGTACATAATGAGCCTCTGTTCTATCAGAACGGAAAGATATTAGCTGAAGTTGTACAGTTATTCGCGAAGTATCAGATAGTGCACACATCGAATCATCAGGTACTCGGAGATTTATTTGAACAATTGCTCGATAAGGGATTCAAACAGAACGAAGGACAGTTCTTTACGCCCCTTCCTATAACGCGTTTCATATGGGACAGTCTTCCATTGAAGAGATATAAGACATGGCCAAGAGTGATAGATTATGCATGTGGAGCAGGACACTTCCTGACGGAGGCGGTTGAAGCAATAAACAAGTTCATAGAGAACCCTGACGATAACAGCAATGCATGGGCGAGAGACTGTATATTTGGGATTGAGAAGGATTACAGGTTAGCGAGGGTATCGAAGGTATCAATGTTCATGAACGGAGCAGGAGAGAGCAATATAATCTTTGGAGATGGACTTGAGAACAGTGAACAGATAAAGCCGGGAACGTTTGATATTCTGACAGCAAATCCGCCGTACTCGATAGCATCATTCATGCAGCATTTGAAACTCAGAAACAATGATTTCAATCTGTTCAATGCACTCACAGCGAACAGTTCAGAGATAGAAGTTTTGTTCGTTGAACGAATAGCCCAACTCTTGAAGCCCGGAGGAATAGCGGCAGTGATATTACCTTCAAGCATACTGAGCAATGATTCAGCGTGTTACATAGGAGCGCGTGAGGAGATACTGAAGAAGTTCATCATACGAGCGATTGTGCAGTTTGGGAGCAAGACGTTCGGAGCAACAGGAACAAATACGGTTGTGATGTTTCTTGAGAGATATGCGTTTTCTCCTGAGAGATTCAAATTGATGAAGGATAGTGTGAATGCGATACTTTCAGGCAGTAATCTTTCAGACTGGGAAGACAGATACATACTTGAAGGTTATCTTGAAGTGCAAGGTCTGACACAAGAAGACTGGAAGATGTTCACTGATGGCCAAGCAGACCCTGAAGAACTGAATGAATACTTTCGGATGTATATTGAAGCGTTCAATGCGAAGAAGGAATCCCAAAAGCTGAAGGAAGAGAGACCAGACGAATACATCATACGTTTCTATGAGTATGCGATGAAGAATGAATCTGAGAAGTTATTCTATTATGGAATGACGTACAAACAGCGAACGGTAGTGATACTTTCACCGTCTGATAATGCGGGACAGAAGGAATTTCTCGGATATGACTGGAGCAACAGGAAGGGAGCAGAAGGGATTCAGTATTCGGTGAGAGGAGGGAAGCTGTACGAGAATGATAACCGTGATGCTGAAGGGACACTTGCACATGTAGTGAGGCAGTCATTTGGAGATGAAGACATAGTGATGACGGAGGACAATGCGAGGTATGCCAGCATTGTGAATCTGAGTTCAATGATTGATTTTTCCCTCTTAAAATTCAACAAGGCTATACGATTGAGTATACAGAAGAGATTTGAACTTGAAAGCAAATATCCGTTATACAGGCTTTCAGATTTAAGTGTTCTTTTGAAGAGAGGCAGATCTCCTATATACGGCAATTCAAACGTACAGATAATAAAGTCTGGTCAGGCACGCGGATTTCATAAATTTGATTTCGCGAAGAAATATTATCTTGCTTCTGATTTTGTACTGGATGAACGTAAGTTGCAAAGAGGAGACATACTCATTAACTCTACAGGTGTAGGGACTGCTGGACGTGTAACAATGTTTGATTTTGAGGGTGATTACGCGGCAGATAATCATATAACGATTTTCAGGCCGAAAGATGAAGTTCTGTCAGGTTATGTTCTCTTTGTTCTTGGCATTGGAATAGGATTTAAAACTCTTGAACAAATGGCGAACGGTGCAAGTGGTCAGATAGAACTATCAATAGAGACAATAAGAAACATAAAGATTCCAGTTCCGCCTATGGATATACAACAGCAGATTGTTAGTGAATGTGAACGAATCGAGCAGGAATACAACAGCACTAGAATGAGCATAGAAGACTATCACAAGAAAATATCTGAATTATTTCGTCAGCTTGATGTAGTCATATAGTAGCTATTAACTGTGAGAGAAAGTAAGCAGTCCTGAAGAAATATCTGCAATGATAGAATACGAAACGGGGTGATGATTATGTATGCTTATATGAACACAATAAAGGCGACAGAGAAATTTGATATGAAAGTGGATGTACCGTTCAACCCTGAAGATGAAGAAGTAGATGCGTATTACTGGGAGGATTACGAGTTATATCACAGTGAGAAGTTTGCGGCGGCGATGGAGGAAGTGATGCGGGAAGAAGAAGACATGATAGCGCATCCTGAGAAATATAAAGTGTATGATTCGGTCAAAGAGATGTTCAGGGATATGGGCTTTGACGTAAGTAATATGCCAGACGACTAGAATGAAGAAGTATAAGGTCAAAAGGTCTCCGCGTTTTGAACGTGATCTTAAGAGAGCACAAAAACGCGGACTGAATATTGATGAAGTAGAAGCTCTAATCGTTAAGCTGAGTAAAGGAGAACAGCTTGAACCGAAGCAAAAAGATCACGCTCTGCACGGAAATCGCAAAGAATACCGTGAGTGTCATATCAATCCTGACTGGCTGCTTGTGTACAGAAAGTATGAGGACACACTGGTACTCTTGCTTTACCGAACAGGAACGCACAGTGATTTATTCTGAACGATATAAAATGTGAATGATTAAATTTAGAAGTTTATTGCAGAAAAATAAATTTCGTGTAAAATTTTGTTCATGTCTAAGAACGATAACAGCAGAATAAAAACCGTAGCACAGAACCGCAAAGCTCGTCATGATTATTTCATTCTTGATGCGTTTGAATGCGGAATAGTCCTGACAGGTACGGAGATAAAAAGTGTCCGAAACGGCAATCTGAACCTCAAAGACTCGTATGCATCACTTGAGAACGGAGAGTTATGGCTGTTCG
>CAJOMU010000010.1 GCA_905235735.1 uncultured Synergistales bacterium | reverse complement strand
ATTCTCAGTTAATAGTTCCTTCATGCCGTTAATTTGATTAATAACGGATTGAGGAAGTTGAGCCAACATTTTGAGCTGATTTAACTTCATATCAATGGTATTGAGCCATTCAGCGACGGCCTTAATCTCGACGGTGAGCTGAGTACTTTCCTGAGCGATGATACACTCCGACCGAGAAGCCCAGACCCCAACCCCGACGCAAGCTAAAAGTATGAGAATAAAAATTCTGCGTTTCATGCAAATACCTCCCTATTATTTGAAGCCCGGAGTAAAAGATTTGCCGGAGCGTTGAGCCTGAGAAGCGTTTTTGCCCATCTCGACAATATTCTTTTGAACGAACTGTTTGCGTTGGTTTTCAGCCTGTTGACGAGTGATGTAATTCTCCATGAAGCCGCTTAACTCCTGATTGTTTCTATCGAGGAGGAAAGAAGCGTGATTAACCATAGCCCCTATAATCTGAATGGCCTTAGTCTGACCCGAATCGGAATCAGCCTCATTCAATGTCTGCACCATTTTGTTCCTGACTTCCTGCTCGTTGTTGAAGTTATTAGCGTTCATGTTGAGGACTTTCATGTAGCCTTCCTCGACCTTGCGCCAGTCATCAGCGAGACGTTTTCCCTCAGTAATGGCGGAAGTGATGTTCTCGTAGTCATCAGGGAAATGTTCCTTAAAGGCGTTGCCAAAGTTTGAGACCCCAGCGGCGAGGCTTTGAGCGTTATGTAGGACGGATTGAGCCTCATTGAAGACCTGCATAATCTGCCCGTTGCCCAACTGCAAGAGGCGGGATTGAAGGGACTTGAGCATGGCGAGATGATTTTTGAGCATTTCAAGCTGTTCAGCGACCTCGTGAATATCAGCGGCCAACCTGTTTAACTGAGTATGTTCCATGACAGGAATCCCCTGAACCCAGAGCCACCAAGCGTGAGCCGGAGCGGAGATGAAAACGAATAAAGCGACGAGAAAGACATTAAGAGACCTTAGAGTTTTGTGCATTGATATTATCTCTCCATTCATTGCGTAAAAATTGAGCCTCAAAAGAGCGGTCAACTTTTTCCCAAGCGTCAGCCCAGTCAGGTAACTCACGTTCATTGAGCCACTGAACCGGCCATAACCGCCCGTAATGTTCTTTGAGTTCCCGAACGCGAGCTAAATCTTCAGCCCCACTTGCGCCGACGAAAGCGAGAGCGACCGGGCCTAAGCCGAGACTGAATAATCTGCGTCCTTTAGGCGAGATGATGTAGTATTCGCGTTTGCGTGTCATGTGAGAAATGAGATTCACTTGACGTTCATTGAGTTGAAGGAAATCGCGGTAGAACTCACCAATCTTGCTACCTTTAGCGTCAGGGTTTGCGAGAAGAATCTTAGTAGGACAACTCTCGAAAACAGCGTCCCTTATAGTGCTATTAACCACGTCAGCGATGGACTGAGTAGCGAGGACGACGGCACAGTTCAATTTCCTGAAAGTCTTTAGCCAGCCCCTGATTTTCTCGGAGAATAATTTATCGCGCATGGCAGTCCAAGCCTCATCGACGACGAGCAAAGACGGCGCACCTTTAAGCCTCCGCTGAATCTGGAAGAATAAATAAGTAAGGACAGCGGGAGCGATTTTTTCGCGTTCAAGAAGTGAGGCAATTTCAAAGACGTTGAAGGAAGCGTAATTGATGTCGTCATGGTCTCCGTCAAGGAGATAACCGCCGCTCTGATTAAGGCTGTAGAAGCCCAAAGCGGCCTTCATATCCTCATCCTGAACGGAAGTAATATATTCAGTTAATGTGCGTTCAGTGGCACAGGTAGTACTAGCGGCAAGGTTCTTGAGAGCGTCATTGAGAAGAATTCGCCTAGCCGGAGTAACGAGGCCGGGAGCGACCATTTCAATCAACATTTCAAGCCACTCAGCGGCCCAGCTCATGACTTCTGGGTCATCAATCTGAGCGAGGGGGCATAAATTGATGTTGCTAGCGGCCTGTCCTAAATCATAGAAGACAGAATCGTCGAGAGCCTGACACAAGGGATAAATGGATTTGCCATTGTCGAAGAAAAAGATTTGTCCAGTGTCGTACCGCTGGAATTGAGCGGCAACAGTAGCAAGTAATGTAGATTTGCCCGCACCTGTAGGCCCTAAAATCAAAGTGTGTCCGACATCCCCGCTGTGAAGGTTGAGCGAGAAGGGTGTACTACCGGCAGTAGCGGCCTGAAGCAGAGCCGGAGAGTTAGGAGGATAGAAGGGACACGGGCAGAATTTATCGCCGATCCAGTCGTTAGATAATGGCACTAAGTCAGCGAAATTGAAAGTAGTAATCAAGGGTTTGCGGACATTCTCTTTGCCATGACCGGGCAAAGACCCCAAGAAAGCCTCGAAGTTGTTGATGGATTCTAAGCGAGCATTACAACCCGCGCGTTCAAAAACTTTGACGACCTCACGAGCGGCTTCCTCCAGAAATTGAGGATTGGAATGACGCAAGACGACAGTAGAAGTGTGATTGCCGAAAGCAACTTCTCCCGAATGAGCGTCCTGAAGAGCATTATCCAAGTCCTCAACCATAGCGACCGCGTCTTGATTAACCCTGTTAGTCTGAATGCCCGTAATCTGAGAGAAGAGACTGCGCATTTTTTGCACCCACTGTCTTCGTTTAGTCTCAATCTGCCCCATAGCCTCGCGCATGTCGGTTAAGATGAAGCGGTTAGACCACCTGAAAGAGATGGGCAAGGTCTGCAAATCTGAGAGGATAGAGGGGAAAGTGCCAGCGGGATAATTAACGAGCGAAACGCATTGAACGTACTCATTGTTGTATTCAAGGCTTTTACCGTTGACACAAGCATTGACAGCCTCCAGAAGTTCTGAAGTTCCCGAATATGGGTCAGGAACGTTATCGGGCTGAAAAGTCATGCGCCGAACCTTCATAATGAGACTAAGAGAATCCTTGAGGCCACGAATAACTTCCTCGAAGCGTTCAAGCTGTTTTTCGACAACCATATCCTCATTATCAGAGTCCGAGCCAAAGAGGAATTTCTTGATACGCTGTAAAAGAGGACTTTTCTCGAAAGAGGGAGGGACATAAGTAACGAAAATCGCCTGAATGGATTCGTAATGTCCCGCTTCCTGCTGAAATTGTGCGAATCGCTCAATGTCGATGAGTTTTGTGGTAGTCTCCTTGAAATTGCCATCTGGGTAGTTATGAGCCTCACGCCTGAAGAACTCAAAGTGAATACACCAGCGCATATCAAGCTGATTTATAGCCCTTGCCATCATTTCACTTAAATGTTCAAGTTCCTGAACGGTAGAACTTTCGAGGTCAGGGCCAGTGAGCCAGAAGCCAGCAAGGAAGCCGCCATTTTTAAGCCCTAAGACTTCGGGAGCGACCATGTGAGAGAAATTAAGCAGTTCAGCAAAACCATCGCTGTAATAGAATTTAGCCAAGATAAAAATCCTCCTTTCCGCAAAGATGAATTGAGAGTGCGGCTGAAGCTCTCCAACCGCACGAGTTCATATGAGTATTCAATATTTCTTGTCATGCCTTGATACGAGAGACGTTGCAATATAAGTGTCCTGATACTTAATAGCCCTGCTGAAAATCTGGCTGAATAAGGGGTCATATTTAGCAAGTACGGCCAAAATCTGAACGCCCACGAAGAAAAATGCGATGCCGATTAAGACGTTGACGTAGTTGCCCGACCCTAGACCGCCGGGAAAAATTAAGGCAATGCAGAACAACATCAAGAGCAGGAACAGGACACGATCACAACCGCAAATGAGTTGCGGACGAGTGAGACTTTTCCGTATGGGGATAACCCTGATTTCTTCGTCGTTGTATAACATCAGAAAATCAGACAGCCTTCCGTAGTGATGAAAGTGCTTGCGACGGTGGATAATGCGCCCATCATAGAGCCAACGAGAACAATCATCATGACCATTTTTCCAAAGTTACCCAAGTCGCCTCCGAAAATGAGCATACCGCCTGCAAAGAAAATGCCAATCATGGAGACGAGCAAGGCAGTTTTGCCGGAGAAAGCATTAACGAGTTTGTCGAGAGCAGTATTCCAGGGCAAATCGTTAGTGCTTGCGAGAGCCGCCATAGGTGTACAGAGCAGAGCGACGAGAACGATGACTGTTAGAATGGTCGGAGACTGTACAATGAACTGTGTAAAAAGAAAAAGTACAGGAGGTTAGCACGATGAAAGAAGACAGACAGGAAAAACTCAAGATTAGCAATGATTTGCTTGATGCCATGCTCGTTGGGGTTAAAACTCAGGAAGATTTGTGGGGCAAAGAGGGCATCATCACTCAGTTGAACAAGGCTCTGCTCGAACGCATCCTTAATGCAGAGATGGATTTCCACCTCATTTACACCGATGAAGGACGAGTAGCAGGGAACAGCCGCAACGGCTACGGCAAGAAAACTCTCAAGAGCAACTTCGGCACCATCGAATTATCAACTCCCAGAGATAGACACAGCACCTTCGAGCCTCAGATAATACCAAAGCGTTCCACTA
Organism: uncultured Synergistales bacterium; assembly: GCA_905235735.1. Classification (GTDB taxonomy): domain Bacteria; phylum Synergistota; class Synergistia; order Synergistales; family Aminobacteriaceae; genus JAFUXM01. Next base: position 51,781 of record CAJOMU010000010.1, on the reverse strand, counting down.
AATCTGCCATCCTTGAAGAGGCTATTCTCTCTCTCTGTACGCCAAAGGCATGACTGTAAGAGACATTCAATCAACATTACAGGATTTGTATCACGTAGAAGTATCTCCTTCGCTGATTTCAAAAGTCACTGATGTGGTCAACGAAGAGGTACAGCAGTGGCGGGACAGACCTTTAGAAGCGGTTTACCTCGTTGTATGGCTCGATGGCTTGGTCGTTAAAGTTCATCTCGATCATCAAGTTCTCAATAAAACGATATATCTTGCTCTGACTATCAATATGGAGGGGTACAAAGAGTTGCTTGGGATATGGATAGGGGATCATGAAGGAGCGTCATTCTGGGCGCAAGTTCTCACAGAGTTGAACAACAGGGGAGTAAAAGACGTATTTGTCTTCTGCGTAGATGGCCTTACAGTTTTCCCCGAAGCGATAAAGGGAGTATTTCCGAAAACAGACATTCAGCTGTGCATAGTACACCTAGTGCGGAACAGCCAGAAATATGTAAGCAGGAAATACCGTAAGGAATTAGGGCGCGATTTGAAAGAAATCTACCATGCCGGAACGTTAGAAGGAGCTGAAGCAGCCTTGCTACGTTTTGGAGAAAAGTGGAATGAGAAATCACCAGCAATCTATGCGCTTTGGGAACGTAACTGGGAGAATATAATACCGATCTTTACGTATCCGTCAGAGATAAGGCGTGTAATCGACACGACCAACGCAATAGAAGCGCTCAATGGAGTGATCAGAAGCCGCCTGAAGACCAAGCTAATATTAGGCAGTGATGAAGGTGCGCTGAAACTGGTATGGATAGCGGTGTCGAATGCCTCCAAGAAATGGACGATGCTGATAAGCAATTGGTCGAAAGCGTTAAGCCACATTTATGTGAGATACGCAGACCGTTTTCCTAAAGTAGCCTAAGAAAAATCTCATACACGGTTTACTTGACATACCCTATTAAGCATAAATCACTCTCAAAAGCTCGTAACCATTTCAAGAATGATTGCGGGCTTTTATAGTATAATTATCGCATTCAAGGGGTAAAAATTTTCTTCAAACATTTCAAACGAGGGAGTGATAATTTTGAGTCGCCTTAGCATTATGCCAGAGACGAAAGTCCAAGCGACCGTCGAATCTCTGCATAAAGATTTAGAACGCCGGGTAACTGGTGCACCTCCAGATATATGTCCATTGGAAGTAGCTAGCAGTTATCTCAAAGTATGTTCAGCTCAAACTTGCGGAAAATGTGTGCCGTGTCGTGTCGGTCTTCCACAAATGGAACGACTGATTGATGACCTTCTTGACGGCAAAGGAGACATGAGCACTGTAGACCTAATCGAGAAAACAGCCGAAACTGTATCTTCATCTGCCGATTGCGCTATCGGATATGAAGCCGCTAACATGGTCTTGAACGGCGTAAAAGGTTTCAGAGATGACTATGAAGCTCACGCAAAACACGGACATTGTGCCGCTGAAGGTTTCAGAGCCGTACCATGCGTAACATTATGCCCTGCACATGTAGATATACCCGGATATATCGCACTCGTGAATGCTGGACGTTACGCTGATGCAGTTAGACTAATCCGCAAAGATAACCCGTTCCCTTCAGTATGCGCAATGGTCTGCGAACATCCATGCGAGAATAAATGCCGCAGAAGAATAGTAGACGATGCGATAAACATTCGTGGTCTGAAACTCTATGCAATCGACCATTCAGGTCATGTTCCCGTCTATCGTGAAGGTGAGAAAGCCGCTCCTGCAACTGGAAAGAAAGTTGCAATTATTGGAGGCGGGCCAAGCGGAATATCAGCGGCATATTATCTCGGAATGATGGGGCATAGTGTCGAGATATTTGAACAGCGTAAACATTTAGGCGGAATGCTTCGTTATGGAATTCCTTCATACAGACTTCCAAGAGAAATTCTCGATGATGAGATTAACACCCTGCTCACTTCAGGAGACATCAAGGTACATAAGGAAGTATCGGTCGGAGGGCCAGATTTCCCATTGAAGAAACTCCGTGATGAATTCGATGCAGTTTATATCGCAATCGGAGCGCATACGGACAAGACATTGAAGATACCTGGAGAAGATGCAGAAGGTGTAATGTCAGCAGTAGCATTACTACGCCGTATCGGTGATGATGATTATCCTGATTTCAGAGGCAAGAAGGTAGTCGTTGTCGGAGGCGGTAATGTCGCTATGGACTGTGCACGTTCATCATTGAGACTGAATGCGGACAAGGTAACACTCGCATATCGCAGACGCAAAGATGACATGACAGCATTAGCCGAAGAAGTAGAAGCGACAGAGGTTGAAGGCTGCGAAATTCTTGAACTCGCTGCACCGTTGAAGGTTGAAGTTGAGAACGGAAAAGCTAAAGCCTTATGGGTGAAACAGCAGATGATTTCAAACATCAAAGGCGGTCGTCCAGCTCCTAAAGACGCATCAGCAGACCCAATTCGCATTGAAGCTGATATTGTCGTTGTGGCGATAGGGCAGGGAATAGACAGCTACAACTTTGAGCAGTCAGGAATAGCGGTGAAATGGGGATGCATACAGGCTCTCGCAAGTGAAGAAATCGCGAACATGCCCGGTGTATTCTCTGGTGGAGATTGCGTATCAGGCCCTGCAACAGTCATTCGTGCAATAGCCGCAGGTAAAGTAGCCGCCGCGAACATTGATGAATATCTTGGTTTCCATCATCCGATTGAACTTCCCGTTGAAATTCCTGAACCTGTACCGCATAACAGACCAGCGTGTGGACGCGTGAAAATGCGTGAACGTCCAATAGACCAGCGCATTCATGACTTCAAGCTGGTAGAAAAGGGAATGACGCAGGAAGAAATGGAGCAGGAAAGCAATAGGTGTTTACGTTGTGATTATTACGGCTTCGGAAAATTCAGAGAGGGGCGTGAATTCAAATGGTAAACGCAACAATAAACGGAAAAGCAGTACAAGTGCCTGAGAACACGACCATACTTGAGGCCGCAAAAAGCAATAACATCACAATTCCTCATCTCTGCTACTTAAAGAATGTAAACGAAATTGGTGCATGCAGAGCGTGTGTAGTAGAGATTGAGGGACAGGACAAACTGGTGTCATCATGCAATACAGTGCTTCAGGAAGGCATGAAGGTACTGACGAACAGCCCTAAAGCACGTCAGGCAAGACGCATTAACGTTGAACTCATACTTTCACAGCATAACGCAAGATGTGCAGAATGTGTACGTTCAGGGAATTGCGAACTTCAGACAGTCGCCAATGACATGGGCATTAACACGTTCAAGTATCATGAAGATTTGCCTGCTTTCAAATGGAACACGGAATTTCCACTTATACGCAATGCTCAGAAGTGCATTAAGTGCATGAGATGTATTCAGGTCTGCGATAACATTCAGCAGATGAACGTCTGGGATGTTGCAAAGTCAGGCTCACGTACAACTGTTGATGTAACAGGCGGAAAGGACATAACGGAGGCCAAGTGTACGGTATGCGGACAGTGCATAACACATTGCCCTGTTGGTGCATTAACCGTGAGAGATGATACGCAGAAGGTTCGCGATGCATTTGCGGCAAAGGACAAGATAATGATTGCGTCAGTTGCACCGGCAGTACGTACATCATGGGGAGAACAGCTCGGACTTACTCACGAGGAAGCGAGCGCAAATCGTCTTGCTACAGCCTTACGTGAAGTGGGCTTTGATTACGTCTTTGATACGGACTTCTCAGCAGACCTTACTATCATGGAAGAGGCAAGCGAGTTTGTTGCGAAACTCAAGAACGCGAAAAACGAGAAATTCCCGATGTTCACATCATGCTGTCCAGGCTGGGTACGTTTCATCAAAATGGAATTCCCGGATTTAGTTCCGCAGTTATCATCAGCGAAATCACCTCAGCAGATGTTCGGTGCTATCATCAAGACATGGTACGCTCAGATACTCGGTGTTGAACCAGACAAGATTTATCACGTGTCATTCATGCCATGCACGGCCAAGAAGTATGAGTGTGATGTATCATGCATGAACAGTTCAGGTGCAAGAGACATTGATATTGTGCTTACGGTTCGTGAACTCGGAAGGCTCATCAAATCCGAAGGCATTAACGTTAAAGCTCTTGAAGAGAGTGAATTTGATGCTCCTTTGGGAACGGCATCAGGTGCAGGTCATATCTTCGGTACGACAGGCGGAGTTATGGAAGCTGCATTACGTACAGCATATAAGCTCGTAACAGGCAAAAATCCTGACCCGAACGCATTCAAATATGTGCGAGATTATGACGGCATCAAGGAGACAGAGTTCGAGATTGCAGGAACTAAGCTCAAGATTGCAGTTGCTCATGGTCTCGGCAATATCAGGAAAGTCTGTGAGGCTGTGCGTTCAGGAAAAGCTCACTATGACTTCATCGAATGTATGGCCTGTCCGACAGGTTGTGCAGGTGGCGGAGGTCAGCCAATTCATGAAGGTGAAGAATGCGGTGAATCACGCGGCAAAATCCTTCTTGATATGGACAGCAAGATGACGTTACGCTTTTCACATGAGAACCCGTCAATCATTCAGTGCTACAAGGAATATCTCGGAGAACCGGGCGGAGAAAAAGCTCATCATCTGCTTCACACTAATCAGGCAGAGTGGGAGTTATGGAAGTAAGCTAGCATAAAAACAAAATCCCCTCGTTATATTGCGGGGGGATTATTTTTGTCTCGTTCTTATTCTTATATCTTATCGTCTGAAACGTCCTCGTTGATTGTTCGGTCTTGGCCTGTTACTGTTATTGCGTTCTGTTCGTTCCTTCTGCGCTCGAAATCTCATCGTAGCTGGTCCCGGCGCTTTCAGATTATCAGGGTCGAACTTCGGCATCACTACTACTTTTCGGGTTGGTGGCTCTCCTATCGATTCAGTCGTAACATCTTCTCGATCCTTCAATGTGTTGTGTATCACCCAGCGTTCCCATGAGGCCATAGGGTCAAGTCTTACTGGCTTTCCGAATTTCACTGCCTGCCTCGCTGTCGCCTCCGCTAACCTCTCAAGGCTCTTCGTCCTCCGTCCTCTATATCCGCATGAATCTATCTTAATTCTCGGTTCATTCTTCGGGTCTCGCAGTGCTAGGTTCACTATGTATTCAAGGGCACGGATACAGTCTCCGTATCTCCCTACTACATAATCACTCGCCTCTTCTCCCTGAATGTCCACCGTGTTCGTATCTGTCTCTGATGTCTTTGCTTCCGCTTTTATGTCCATGCGTTTCAATAGTTCATTCACGAATTCAATCCCTCGTGAAATCAAATTCGTCTTGTCTTCCTCTATTATCGCATGTACTTCTACCTTCAGCTTCTTGCTTCCAAATATCCCAAGAAATCCCTCCCGCGTCTCCTTGATTACCTGTGCACGTAGCTTATCTGCCGGTATGTTCATTTGACGCGAGGCTTCCTCTATCGCTTCGTCTATCGTTGATGCTTCTAATGTTATTCGTCTGTCTCCGCTCATTTCGTCTTTGGCTTCTCCTTATACAGTACTGGCTTCACTTTCATCTCTTCGTCCGTCTTATTCTTCACTCGCACCTGATGTATTATTCCCATTAATGATGATACTCCCCAGTACAATAGCACTCCTCCGGGAAGTCCGAAACATATGAACGTTAAGAATAATGGCATGAACCAGTTCATCATGGCCATCTGCGGATTTCCTGCTCCAGTTAAATGCTGCTGATACCATGTGAGCCACGCTATTAACAGTAACAGAATGAAGTTGAATATCCATGTTCCCAAATGCGAGAATAATTCTCCGAGATTTGCAAACGCCGTGAATAGTATCATAACAAATCCAAGCTGTTCCTGCGGTATCGGTGCTCCAGTTGAGTCTACTAGTCCTCCAAGTGCATCCGCTATCGTCGTTAGCACACTGCCTCCTAAGTTCACTCCAAGAAACGTTACGTTCGTGAATGCTTCCGTCTTCGTCAGGTCATATAGTACTCCGTATAACAGAATGAATATCGGCAACTGAATTATCAACGGCAGACATCCGCTTGCAGGGTTAATCTTGTGCTGCTGATACAATGCCATTGTCTGCTTGTTCAGTTCATCTTTATCATCTGCATACTTCTCCTGAAGAACCTTTAATTGCGGCTGTAACTGCTGCATCTTCTGCATACTCTTCATTTGCTTGGCCGTCAATGGATGCATTGCTAATCTCACAAGCAGTGTAAGTACTATTATCGCAAGTCCCCATGCAAAATTTGTGCCTATCCCTACGCTCGTTATTCCATTGTGGATTATCTCAAGTAAACTTTGAAGCAACGATTTCAATTGTTCCCACATAATTTATTCTTTCACCTCGTTATTTCTCTTTGGTATCGGGTCATATCCTCCAGGATGCCATATTCCGCACTTCATCAGGCGTTTCAATGTTAAGACCGTTCCCTTCATGAAGCCGTATTCCTGATATGCCTGTATCGCATATTCTGAGCATGTCGGGTAAAACCTGCAATTATTGCCTAAGTACGGGGATATGATGACCTGATATATTCTGATTGTTATTATCGCTATCCGTGAGAGCATATTAATTTCTTCCGTGATAATAATTTTTCAAGTTCACGCGTTATTTCTGGCGTTTTTGCTGTCAGTCCCTTATCACTTAACATCAAAACTATACTTATGCCCGGCGTTATTCTCTCTGATAGTCTCCTGAATGCTTCTCGCAGTATTCGCCTGCCTCTGTTGCGTATAGTAGCTTTCCCTTGACGTTTTCCGACTGCACAGCCGATTTTTACGCTCTCATTGTCTGATTTGACATACAATAACCGCACCAGTTCACCGTTTATGCGTGTTCCAGTGCGGAATATTATGTCGAACTCAAAGCCTTTGCGTAATCTTTCGCTCTTAGGCACGGGTTAAATATTTGCGTCCCTTACGCCTTCTGTTGCGTAAAATCTTGCGTCCTGCTGGTGAACTTGAACGTGCAAGAAATCCTATCTTGCGTTTTCTCGGAATTTTATGGGGCTGATATGTTCCCTTTTTCATTAATGATGGTACTCCTCTCTTGATATGTGCTAAAACTTGAAGAATTATAGCACAGCGGTCTAAAATATGTCCCATATAAGGAGGCTTTAAAATGAAACAGTTCATAATAGTAACCGGCATGAGTGGAGCAGGAAAAACAATGACGCTTAAAGTACTTGAGGATTTCGGGTTCATTACGATAGACAATATGCCGCCCGAATTATTGCCTCAGATGTTCGATATGATTTCCGGAAGAGATAACATCAGAGGTGTAGTTGCTACTGTTGATGTTCGGAATGTAGACGGCGATTTCGTGAAGGTAATAGATAATATATCAGGTGCTTGGGAAGGTGCTGTTAAGGTAGTATTTCTCACGGCCTCAGATGAAGAGTTGCTGAGACGATACGAACGCACTAGACGAGTTCACCCGTTGAACAAAGGCTTATCGACCATTGAAGGAATTCTTGCTGAACGTGATTTACTTGCTCCCGTTCTCGACAGAGCTGATATTGTGATTGATACTTCAATGATGGATTTGCATCAGCACAGAGAGAGATTACTCAAAGAATTTTTTGGGAATGACGGAGGTATATCTATACTAATAAGTTCATTCGGATATAAGTACGGAGTTCCGCAAGATGCAAGTTTCGTTATGGATGTTCGGTGTCTGCCCAATCCGTATTACGTTGATGAACTCAAGAACTTAACGGGTGAAGATGAACCAGTGAAAGAATATCTGCTGAAATTCCCTGAGACACATAAATTCATAAAGCTCACTAAAAATTTTCTTGATTTCGCTGTTCCCGAATTCCTCAATAACGTTCGTGGTCAGCTTCATATTTCCGTTGGCTGTACTGGTGGCAGACATCGTTCAGTTGCAGTAGCTGAATGGTTGTACGAGACATACTCAAAGATGTATTCGGGTGTATGTGTGCTTCATCGTGATAAAGGGCACGGTCATCAATGAGTTTTTTTCTTGGTGCATTGACTGCTTTTGCGGTTATTTTCTTATTGTCGGGAAGGTTCAACAGGTCAAGGCATAACGATAAACGTTTATCGCGTGGGCCTTACGTTTTAGCTGTGGGTGGAGGAACTGGCTTATCCACTTTGCTGCGCGGTTTGAAGGCTTATACACGAAACATTACGGCTGTAGTAGCTGTTACTGATGAAGGTGGCTCTTCAGGACGTATCCGCAATGAATGGGGAATGTTACCGCCCGGTGATGTCAGGCATTGCATGACTGCTCTCGCTGAGAATGACAGTGAACTTAGGCGCATTCTTGAATACAGGTTTGACAGAGGAGAATTAGCTGGTCATAGTTTAGGTAATCTGATACTCCTTGCATTCACTGAGATGTACGGGGATTTCAGCAAGGCAGTTAAGCAATTAAATCACCTGCTCAATATTCGAGGTCGCGTTCTGCCGGTTACTACTGAGGGAATTACTCTCGTCGGCAAAACTAATGACGGTCTTGATGTCAGAGGAGAACTCACAATATCTGAACATGGCCATGAACTCAATGAAATTTGGCTTGAACCTGCTGATGCTAAACCATTACCTGAAGTTCTTGATGCAGTTGATGATGCTGATGTAATTATCTTAGGGCCGGGAAGTTTATTCACTAGTGTTATTCCCAATATTCTTATGCCTGAATTCGCCGATAAGATTAAACATTCAGATGCTCCGAAGATTTACGTCTGCAATCTCATGACCCAGCATGACGAAACTCAGAACATGAATATTCTTCAACATCTGGACTGGATATGTGCGGCTTTAGGATGCACTCCTGATTTCATTATCACTAACTCTGAAACTATTCCAGATGACATTATCGAAGCATACAGGCGTGAAGGGGCAAGCCCGTTATACCTTGATGATGAGCAGAGGAACATAATAAATGGCATGGGATGTGAATGCATAGAGGCGGATATAATGGGAGTGAGTGAGACGAAGAAGGAAGGCAGGGTTTTACGTCATGACCCCGCCAAACTTGCAAGTGTAATATTCAAATTAATTCGTGGGCTTGATTATGATTAGCCTTCAAGATATTTCATGAATGCTTCTTTGTTCTCGATTGCGCTTGTTGTAGGCCGTCCTAAATCTTTTCGCGCTCCTATTCTGCTTTTTGCCTCAATGAATGTTAAACCGTCTGCTTTTTTTGCTATGTTCAATACATTGTCTAATTCGTCATAATCACTCACACTGAAGACATGTACATATCCACAGGCACGAGCTATATCCGCAAGATTAATTCTTCCTGCGCATGTGGGTAATCCTCCTACACTTTCATGTGATGAATTATTGATTATAATGTGAATCATGTTTGCAGGCTTTACGCTTCCGTTCACTGTCAACGCTCCCATATGCATTATTGCGGCTCCGTCTCCGTCAATGCACCATATTTTACGGTCTGGCTTGTTCAATGATACTCCCAGTGTTATTGATGAAGCATGTCCCATTGAACCGACAGTTAGGAAATCATGTTCATGTGATTCACGGAGTTCAAATAATTCTCTGCTTGCTTTACCTGTTGTGCTGATTACTGGGTCATCTTTCGATACTGCGATTATGTGCCGTATTATTTCTTCTCGTGTCATAACGTAATCATTGCTGTAATTCATTTTCACATCATACGTCAGTGTACCTTTGCGGATAACGAATGCTACACTTTCACCGCATGAAAGATACTCACGGAATTTCTTCATGACATCTATAACTTCATGTTCAGATGTATCCTGTCCGATTATGTAATTCTTTATGTTCATGTCATCAAGAAGTCTGAGTGTTATTTTCCCCTGATATATATGCTGAGGTTCATCGTGTACACCTGGTTCGCCTCTCCAGCCTATTATGAATATAACGGGAATTGCATATACTTCAGGATTCAGTAAACTCGCACATGGATTTATGATATTACCTTCACCGCTGTTCTGCATATACACAACGGGAATTTTTCCAGTCGAAAGATGATAACCTGCCGCTATTGCACATGCATTGCCTTCATTAGCCGCTATGATATGATGCTTCGGGTCAGTTCCGAACTTGTCCATAAGGTAATCACATAACGCTCGTAACTGACTATCTGGTACTCCTGCGTAAAAATCTGCATTTATTATCTCTGCTAATCTCTTCGCATTCATCTTTCAATCTCTCACTTTCAGTATCAATAAATATAATTGATGTATCGTATGTTCATCAAGACAGACAGGAAAATTCTTCAGTCTCTCAGGATTAACTGAATTCACAAGCTCTCTCATTTGCATTTCATCTGCAACTGGAACTTCAAGGTTCATTCGGTCTATTATGCCTTCATACTTAGATGCGGCTTCTTCCGGAGTATCACATCTCATTGAATGTGCAATATCATTCAGAGCTTCAAGTTTAGTGTTCTCAACAAGCCATTTGAATAATACTCTGTTGCATAATGCTGTACTATGTCCGTGCGCAATCCCGAATATACCCGTTATCCTGTAACTCATTGCATGTCCTGCTGTTGTCTGTGAGATATTTATTGCTTTACCCGCTATGTATGCATTTTCCTGCATGGCCTCATAGTCATAACTTTCAGGATAGCATTCAAGAATTCGGGTGATATTGCCCAATGCTTTATGCGAATATTCACGGCTTTCAGGATTTGCGTTCACTGACCAGCTTGATTCTAATGCATGTGAGAACGCATCAAGAGCTGAAGATTTGCGATGATATTCGGGCAGATGTTTTAACAGTTCAGGGTCAAACATTACGAAGTCAGGGAGCATATTGTCATCAGTGAGTGATAGTTTCTTCCCGTTCTCGTATAACACTGCATATCTTGTAGCCTCACTTCCTGAACCTGCCGTTGTGGGTATCACTATCAGCTTTGCATTCGGGTTATTCATCTTAGCATATTTCCCTAAGTCTATTGCACTTCCTCCTCCGACACTCAATATCACATCACTTTCTATTTCACTGGCTCTCTTTGCTTCTTCAAGTTTCGGATTTGGCGTGAAGTCCGTGAAATGTATCACATTCGGAAGAGCGTTTATCATGTCCCGAAGTTTCGTGAATTTCTCGTATGAATGGCCATGTATACATAATATTCTTCCTGATGATTTCAGTTGTTCATTCAGTATATCGTAATCTCGGATTATCATCTGTCATGCCTCCGCTGGAATTAATCGGATTATCTCCCTGAATGGCATCAGCATTTCATCACATTCTGAAGACCTGCGATTTTCAAGAATTGTCCTCGATACTCTCTGCATTGCCGGTACTGATGCTCGCATTAAGTGATTCGCATAGATTATTATGTTCGCTCCTCGTGTTTTGAATTCCTCTTCCCTTATCGTGTTATATGTCGTCGGTACTAATACTATTGGTGTTGTCGTATCACTCGAACGAAATCTCTCAAGGAATGCAAATATTTCATAAGGCTCACGTTTCCTCGAATGCATCATTATTGCATCCGCTCCTGCTTCCACAAATGCATGTGAACGTTCTAATGCATCATCAATACCCCGTTCAAGTATAAGGCTCTCTATTCTCGCACATATCATGAACTCTTTCGTCTTCTGTGCTCGCTTTCCTACGCGTATCTTCTCACTGAAACTCTCTATGCTGTCCTGTGTCTGCTCTACTTCCGTTCCAAACAGTGAATTCTTCTTCAGTCCCGTCTTGTCTTCTATTATTACCATTGATACACCTAATCTCTCAAGTGTCCTCACTGTATACACGAAATGCTCAGGTCTTCCGCCTGTATCTCCGTCAAAGATTATCGGCTTCGTCGTTACTTCTGTTATGTCCTCTATCGTCCTAAAACGGCTCGTCATATCTACTAGTTCAATGTCTGGTTTTCCCTTCGCTGTTGAATCACATAATGAACTTACCCACATCGCATCAAACTGTTTAGGCATACCATTATTATATATAACCGTGTTCTCCACTATTAAACCTGTCAGTCCGTCATGCGCTTCCATTGCCGTTATGAAACCTTTAACCGCTAATTCTCTCCGCAGTCTTCCACGTCGTATGTCGGGCATTGATATATCTTTTCGGGTTCTGGCTTCTAGTTCTGCATATCTGTCATTCTTCGCATACGGATACTCAACCAGCCGACCGCCGTATTCCGCAAGCATACTCACTGTTTCATCACGATTAGGCTTCTGAAATCCCGTCTTCCAGTCATCTCCGTGTACTATTATGTCGGGCTTGTATCGCGTTATGTTCTCTCGGTGCGATATGCTGTTCTGTTCTACTACCTTCCATACTCCTGATATATTCTCGAACATCGCTTTTCGGTCTTCATAGCTCACTAACGGATAACGTCTGTAACTCATTATCGCTTCATCCGTCAGTACTCCAATTATCAGCCTGCCTAGTCTGCGTGCCTTACGGATTAAGTTTATATGTCCGCTGTGAAGTATGTCCGTTCCAAATGCTATGTATACAGTTCGTGATTCAATCTCATGAAGTTTTTCAGTTACTACAGCTAAATCTTCGGGCGTATCTATTTCACTGCACAGCATATTTCTCACATCACATGCATAGATTTCACATGCTCCGTCTAAGTCATTCAAGGCATTCTCCGCATAACATCCTCTATCGCCATTCTCGCAGTACCGAATTATCTCACTGAGCCATTTCTCCCAGTCTCTATGCCTCAGCTTGTACAATGGCTGTGCATTCATCGCTTCATCAAAGTATTTCACTCCGACCTTCTGAATTTTCCCTGATTTATCTATCACTGCCTTGAAATCCTTTTCTGGAAGTTCTCGCGTTGATGATACAGTCATTACTGAATTGGGAGCTTCAAGAACTGCATCTATCACTTCATTCTCAAATACTAAATCTCCATGCATGAACAGCAAATCATCATTCAAATATTCTCGTGCAAGATATATGCTGTAGATATAATTCGTAGTTCTGTAGTCGGGATTGTTCACATAGCGGATATTCAGGTCAATGTTCATGCTTGATATGTAGTTTCGTAATACACTCTCATTGTAGCCTGTCGTTATGATTACGTCCCTTATTCCAGCTTCTTGTATCTGTTCCAGCTGACGCGATATTATTGTCTCGCCGTGCGTTAGTTCTGTCATGCATTTAGGATGTTCACTCGTAAGAACTCCCATTCTTGAACCTAATCCTGAATTCAGAATTAATGCTCTCATGGTTTCACTCCGATTAATTGTATTAACGTTATTGTCTGTGTGTCATTCAGTTTCAGAAGTTCACGTAACTTCGCATAATTGAATGTACCCTGTGCAACACAGTTCAGGTTCTCACTTGCCGCATAGAGATACACATTCTGCATTATTGCTCCTGTGTGATATATTCCCATTGTCCTGGCCACTTCTTTGGGTATTGCTCTATCCTTCCATGCTTCAAGGTTCTGAACATACACGAGATTCACTCCTGCATGACCAGTGAATTCCTCACTCGAACATTCCGCTCTATGGTCGCCGTATTCTATCTGTTCAAGTGAATGCGACTGCGCTTCATACTCATACACTCCGTCTCTCATTACTGCATATATCTTCATGTCATTCGTGTCCATTCCCACAGGGTACACTAACTTTCCGTCAGAACGATTTACCCCTCCTGCCGCGTATAACATGTTCGAGAGTTCCTGTGTGTTGAAATCCTTATCTCCAAATTCACGCGTTGTACGTCTCAATGTAAGTGCCTCACGCAAACTCATTCCCCCAGTTTTCTCAGGGTCAGGCAGTCTTATATTATCTGCACTCGCACTCACCGCACACATCAATAATGCACTCAACAATATACTCTTTAACTTCAATTAGTTCATTTCCTTTCATGTTTTTATGCGTTTATAATATTTCCCAATTACTTTTTTTACAAGGAGCTGTTTCTTTTGCTTAAACTTTTACTCCTGTTATTATTATCGGCTTCATCTGCTTATGGTGCAGAAATTCCACGCGCTGATTTAGATGAAGCTGAAAGATATTTCAACAATGCATACGTTCACTTCATGAGACGCGATTACCGTGATGCTCAGACATACTTAGACTATGCTATTCAGAATAATACTTACATGGTCGATTATTATCTCTTATCCTCCCTCAACCTCAATCGTATGGGCGATACTGATGCTTCTATGAATGCTCTCAGAAGTTACCTCGAAGTCAGACCTATGGATGTTTCTGCTCCCCGTATCTTGCGCGTCATGAATGAACAGAATGATGTCCTGCGTGCCGTAATGGGTACTGCTCCCGTTCCTGAAACTTGGAAATTCTCTGAGACAACTGTTCAAACTGAATGGAAGACAGGATACACACGGCCATTCAGCATAAGGGGACTGGGAAAAGTAAAATCATTGGGTAATACTGTATGTATTCCTGATACCTTAGGCGACAGATTATATATTCATCAGACTGGAAGTTTTTCTTTCTTTGCGTCTAATTCTCCTCTGCGTTACACTGAAATCGACAGTCCTGTTACTGCCATTCCTATGGGTGATGGAACATTCACGATATTCTGTTCGGACGGCGATATGTACATTATCTCGAATTTAGAGACACTTTCACCTGATTACGCGCTTACTCTTCCTGAAATCACTGTTGCAGATGTCGATATGATTGCACATAACTTCTTCGTTCTCGCTAATCCCGCTGAACGTTACGTGTCTTTCTACAACCTCAACGCATCAACTCCTCTCGTGCGTAAATGGTCGCCTCCTTTAGGTGAGGGTGATTTACTCTTTGAACCTGTCGCCGTTGAACCCTTTGCTGACTGGCTCGCTGTTGCTGACATGGCCAATAACAGAATATACATCATGAACATCATGACCTTTGAGTACTTCACTATCAGAGGAGTATCTAAGCCTCGTGATTTAGCGTGGTCAAATCTCGGTGAACTCTTCGTCCTCACTGATGAAGGTGCTGTTTATGACTTCATGATTGATTTCGGTACAAGAACATACGCAAACAGGAATTCAGGAGCATTATATGATGACATGCCAAACGTATGGACATTCTTCAAATCATCAGAAGGCGATATAAACTTCATGGATACTGGAGCGTCTAAAATCTATAAGGCCGTAATGATACCCTCACGTGATGATGTGCCCGGCTTCCTGAGCATATATAACCCAGTGATAGCTACTGATGTTGAGAACCGTGAAAGTTTCATCGTAGACGCGTCATTCATGACACCATTTGTGCATTACTCACTGAACACTCCAGTGATAGCGCAATGTGTCTGGAACGATAAGAACATGAGGTGCAGTGTGATACGCCAAAGACCTCGTAACTTTGATGCCTTGTTTCTTCATTCACCCTTCCCGTCTGGTTACACTTTCCCTTTGAACGTCAGACCTGCACAGGTATCAAGAGCGAGTGATATTCATAGTATATTGCCGTCATTCTGGCTGTTACACAAGGACACTCTCACGAATGTTATTGCTGATGCCTCAATCAATTTCTCTGATGATGACCTCATGATGCTACTCAAATTCTGTCTGCTTAACGGCCTTGAACTTGATATATATGCTCGTGATATTCCGTCATTGGGACTGACGAGGGCGAGTGCATTCACTGGAGGAAGGGTGATATATTCGATGAACGGAACGATAGACCTTCCAGTAAGAAACACTCACATGAAGATACAGATACCATTGCCTGAAGAATTATCGAGTTCTGGTTATCCTGGACGTTCAATGTTAGCTGTCTATTTCGATGCTGGACTTATTCAATCACGCTCATGGATACCATTATGGCCTGACCTCTTCACTCACTGAAGACGTGATACACTCCTCCGCCAATGACAATATCACGATAAGCCGGTTCAACTGTCCGAATTCCCTCACTGATCATTATCTCTTTCGGATTGAATGAGCCGGTTATCATTCCTGAATACGCTAAACTATCATCATGAAGCGTATAAATTATTCCTGCACTCTGCGTTAATGCAATGAGGTTATGAGCCTCATTTGAAGAAGAAACATCCATGAACACGAATATGATTTCATCAGGACGTTTAATGCTCTGAAGTTCCTTCCAGTGAGACACGAAATAGTTCATCTGTCCTTCTGAAAGACTTCTGCCTTCAGGATAGACTTTTGCATTCGAGATAATCTCGCGTCTATGT
Organism: uncultured Synergistales bacterium; assembly: GCA_905235735.1. GTDB lineage: Bacteria > Synergistota > Synergistia > Synergistales > Aminobacteriaceae > JAFUXM01. Next base: position 35,702 of record CAJOMU010000010.1, on the reverse strand, counting down.
TCTTCAGGAGGGATATTGCTCATGACTGATTCAAGATATTCCTGCGGAGTGATAGACATTGCGGAATTCACACCATGAAGTACGCGAGGATTATTTGACTGTGCAAGCTGTGAGAGAACATCAGAACCGTAACGTCCGAGATTAAAACGCATATACAGATAATCCAAATCTTCGGGTGAAATTGCACCGCTCTGAAGACGTGAAAGCTGATGTGATGATGCAAGTCTGAACGGATCTAACAGCGGTGAATTCATAGCAGATGTTATGAGTGCAAGAATGATTATCGCTGAAATATTTACATGTGCAATCCATAACGGCCATTTGCGAATCACAACAGCAAGTGCATAACCTAATCCCCATATTCCAACGACAACTACAAGAAACATTGCCTGAATGCGATCAACTGTAAGCCCATACTGAAATATTCTGAGACTGACGGAATAGAGACTTAATGCAAAGTATACGGGCAGACATAAAAGCGATACCTGAGCAAGAATATTGACGTAATGATTAGTAAATGCGGTTTTAGTTCCGTCAAGATAAGCTGCATTCGCAAGTATAATCGTTCCAAACTGCAATAATATCATGAGTGTGCTGGCCTGTCCTGTGCTCCATAATTTCTGAAGTCCCGATAACGGCAGACACAAAAGGAATAATACAGACAGAACTGAAAAGAATGGCAATAACCATGCGAGGACACTTAACAGCCATCTTCCAAGTGAATCAATTCCAGGATGTTTAATCGCTACTGAGATTGAGATTGCTATCGTTAGTGATGAAAGAGGAATTGAAGTTATCGGATTGAATATCAGAAACGGAACGCTCTCAAGTCCAACGAGATCAAATAGGAGACTTGCTGTTACAAGCAGACCCCAGAAGACGACAATCACGAGTGAAGCCTGAAACATCAGGAAGAGATTCCTACAGAACTGGAAGAATATCTCACTATAGGGAAACTTCCAGCTCCACGATGCAATCCTGCACTGAAAGAACGGTATCGTCAGGAAGACAGTCATTGATATGCGGATCAGTTCACTCTTCTGAGACGGAACATAATAGAACCCGTCAGCAGACCATAATGACCATAGACGATAGCCCCAGAACGCAAGAAGCACCAGCGTAAGGCCAAGAATGAAGTTGAATAACCTTCTGCCCCAATGCTCCTGCGTCAGCCAGAACACAAACGGTACTATGAATATCACGCTCAACGGCATACACAGCAAAGGCCCTGAAGGTATCACTGCATATATTCCCAGCAGTAAGCCCTGAACCAATGCGCTTATTATCACCCAGATGTAACGCTTATTGTCTGTCGTGTTCATCTTTCTGTTTGTTATTTCGAGTAAGTGTATCTTATTCCCTCTGAAGGTTCCTGCGGGAGATTGCGTGTTGAGAGGGATGCACTTCCATTTTTGAGATCAATTTTGTGAAGTGAGAGAGGCAACGGAAATTTATTGAGGTCAACGAGTGGCTGAATATCTGCGAGTGCCTTTTTCGTTATATAGTCAGGGACATCAAGTGTATTCACCTTAACCTTTGGATTATTAAGCCATAATTCTTTGTTTTTCACAATCTTCAATCCGCTGTCTATTTCAAGAAGAATATCGAGGAAGCCAAACTTATAGTAGCCTTTACCCGATAAACCTCTCGGAGTGATTTTCATGGAAACATCGTGCCATTCACTTGAATCATCATCACCGAATGTCTTGGCCTCAATCGCATTGTTGATGTCCTTCTGAAGAAGATTAGCCAGTGCCAAAATCTGAATTGCGCTCTTACATTCTACTTTTCCCTTTGACCATTCTGACGGCTTGTTGAACTGCACGCCTCTCATTCTGAATGTTAGCCTGTTCATTCTGAGGTTCTCAATCACAACACCTTGAAGGTTCATGTATATATCTGTGAACATTCCTGTATCATCGGGTTTATCCTGAATGATGAGTAATGCCTTTTCTGGTTTGAATTCGTTCACATAGTAGTTGAGGAGGCTCTGAACATCATCGGCGTAACATGAACATTGTGCAATGAGCATACAGACAACAGCTGTCATAACGATTTTGATTTTACGTAACATGAATAACAATCTCCTAAAAAAAAAAATTTGTGTATTATTATATCTAACATATCGGGGAAATATAATGAATGAAATCACAGAACAGATAGCATCATCAATAGACATAGCGGAAATAATAAGTGAGAGAGTAAAACTGCGAGCATCATCACGAGGCTACGTAGGATTATGCCCATTCCATAGTGAAGATACACCATCATTCCATGTGTACACAGACACGCAAAGCTATTATTGTTTTGGTTGTCATAAGGGCGGGAATATATTCAGTTACGTAATGGAGACTGAACATGTAGATTTCCGAGAGGCACTTCAAATCCTAGCGGACAGAAGCGGAATAAAGCTGAGTAAATCAGGCAGAGAGCATGAGAACAAAGATATATTGAGACTGACAGAAGAATTTTTCAGAACGAACCTGAACTCCTCATCAGCGAATGCCCCCAGAGACTATATCATGAAGCGTGGACTGACAGAGGTGGACATAAATACATTCGGACTGGGTTACGCGCCAGATGCGTGGGATGCACTGACGATTTATCTGCGAAAGAAAGGTTTCAGTGATAAGAAGATAGCGGATGCAGGGCTTGCAATTCAGACAGAACGAGGAATATATGACCGTTTTCGAGGACGCATAATGTTTCCGATACATGGGATAACGGGACAAACGATAGGATTTGGAGGACGGATAATAGCGGGAGAGGGAGCGAAATACATAAACAGTCCAGAAAGTGAAGTCTACAGGAAGAGGAAGAATTTATATCTTCTGGACATGGCGAGGAAAGCGATACGTGAAAAGGGACGAAGCATATTATGTGAGGGATACATGGATGGTATAAGGCTGCATAAGGCAGGATTTAAAGAGAGCGTTGCATCACTGGGGACATCACTGACGGTAGAACAGGCACAGCTATTATCAAGATATGCGGACAGGTGTTACATCTGCTATGACTCAGATAGAGCGGGACAGGACGCGGCAATCAGGGGAATGTATATATTGCAGGCAAATGGACTAGATGTACGGGTAATAATGCTACCGGAAGGCAAAGACCCAGATGAATATCTTATGACGCATACGCATGAAGATTTTGAAAATTTGATTTCGAGTGCGAAGCCGTTAATACTGGCACATATAGAAGCATTACGTACACGTCTTGAGGATGTATCGACGAGGAAGAGTGCGGTGAGGGAATTATTTTCATCATTGGAGGGATTAAGAGCCGGAGAAGTTTTTGAATACAAAGCGCAGTTATGTGAGGCGGCGCATGTATTGCCTGGAGAACTTGAGAGTATGATAATCACGAAGAAGAGTGAACTGCCTGAAGTATCAGAGAAGCGTGCAAAAAAAGATGACGATGACAGTTTAGAATGTGCGTTATGTAGTATGTTAATGAGGAGTGCGGACTACAGACTGAGAATATCACCCGAAGAGGCGATGAACATATTGAATGAATCGGACACGAAAGCACTTGCGTATGAATTGCTGACAGAAGATGTGAGTGAATTGGGTGAATTATGGCTCAAGACAGGGGACACATACAAGCTGGGGATAATAGAGCGAGGGAAAGTATTATATGAGCAGATGAAGGGATTGAATGATGAAGATAGATTTGCGAAGGTATACAGTGGATTGAAGCGAATATCGATAGAGCGGAGGATAGCGGAGATAAGAGCGAAGCCATTGGAAGAACGGGACTATCAAAGATTGATAGAGTTATATCATGAACGGGATAAATATGGCCTGTAATGTATCATGTCAGAAGAATTCAATCTGAAACTTATTCCCTGAGACAATATCCCTTAAACCTTCAGAAGCATGAATAGTTTTGTCATTGCGAATGAGGACAGCATTAACATTGAGATGTTTAATCATATCGTGAGCCTTATTGAATCCCATAGCCATGAAAGCAGTAGCAAGACCGTCAGAAAGAGCACCATCGGGATTAATGACGGTAACGGAGAGTAAATCATTCATGACAGACTGGCCAGTTTTTGGATTGAAGAAGTGAGAGAATTTTTTACCGTCAACAATCTTGAAGCGCTCATAGTTACCAGAAGTGATGACATTGCAGTCATGAACATGCACAACCAGAGCAGGTGAACTTAACGGTTCAAATGGGTCTCTAATGCCGACCCTCCAGTCATTACCCTCAAAGTTATTCCCGATGACACAAATATTCCCCCCCAAATCAATCAGAGCGGACTTAATGCCGTTCACTCTGAAGAGATGAGCAATCAAATCACCTGCATAACCTTTAGCGATGCCACCCAAATCGAGGACACAGCCTTTATGTTTGAGGAATATGCTGTTATCATGAAAGCTGAGATTATTTATGTCAGTGAGTTTAACGGCTTCATCAATGCTTTCTTGTGAGGGGATAACACCGTCATGCTGATTAATCTTCCATAAGCGAGTAACAGAACCTATGATAGGGTTAAAAACTCCGTCAGTCATGTTATGAAGAGAGACAGCTTTACGGATTACATCGGCGACATGAGGGGGAACATCAACGGAGGACGAACCGGCTTGAGAGTTAATGAGAGAGACATCGGACGACGGGTTATACATAGAGAGGGAGTTATCGAGCTGAGATAAGAGACTGAAGGCATCATCGAGGACGTTATCATTATGAGATTTAATGCCCATACGTATGATTGTATTCATGGCCATGCCGGAGCGTGAGAAAGTCTGATAAGGTCTGAGAAAATAAAAGAGCAGAGCAGCAAGAAAGAGAATGAGAGCAAAAATATATTTTAGTTTCAAGGAAATCACCTCATGAATATTATATAATGACGAGACAAAGGAGATGTTAAAAATGTACTATATAGGGCTGGACATAGGCGGAACGAACCTGAAATCCGGAGTAGTGGATGAATGGGGAAATATACTCGGCGAGGCATCAGTACCAACGGGAGCTGAACGTCCCCAGAGGGAAGTATTTCAGGACATATTACTATCAGCGGAGAGGGCGGTCTATAACGCAGGAGTGAGCATGAAGGACATCGAAGCGATAGGAATGGGCTCACCTGGCAAGATAGATTATGAGACAGGAACGGTGATATACAACAACAATTTAGGCTGGAAGAATTTTCACATAGCGGACCTGATTAATGATGCGTTGCATGTACCAGCAGTCTTAGAGAATGATGCGGATGCGGCGGCACTAGGAGAAGTAGTAGCGGGAAGTGCGAGGGGAGCGAAGAGTGCGATAATTGTAACGTTAGGTACAGGAGTAGGGGTAGGGATAGTATTTAACGATAAAATATACAGAAGCTCAGAGTTCGGACACATGGTGATACGTTCAGGAGGACGGGAATGCACATGCGGTCGAAAGGGCTGCTGGGAGGCGTATTGTTCAGCGACGGGACTAATACGTTCAACGCGAGAAGCGGGGATAACAGAGGCAGACGGAACGGTAAACGGGAAGACAGTATTTGATGCGGCAGACAAAGGGAATGCGACAGCCCAGAGAGTAATAGATGAATACACGAGTGATTTGTCATGCGGAATAGTGAACCTGATAAACGGGTTACAGCCAGAAGTGATAAGTCTGGGAGGGGGAATAGCGAAACAGGGTGAGAGACTGCTTGAGCCATTAAGGGAGAAGGTATACGCGGAGATGTACAAGGGATTAACCCCGCCCCGAATAGTGTCATGTACACTGGGATACAAGGCAGGGCTAATAGGTGCAGCAATGGCGGCTAAGCAATAAGAGCTATAGCGACATCATTAACGTTAGTGCCGGTCGGGCCAGTCATGAGGAGAGCGTCAGCCTGTTTAAGTGCGTTATAAGCGTCATTCTCTTTGAGGACATCAGGAATACTAATGCCTTTAGCCTTGAGGATTGATTGTGTCTGACCGTCAACGATACCACCAGCAGCATCAGTAGGGCCGTCAGTGCCGTCTGAACCGAGAGAAGCAATGACGACATCATCAAGACCAGAAATGCCCATAGAAGCCGAGAGAGCGAACTCCTGATTACGTCCACCCATGCCATGACCAGTTAGATGTACGACAGTTTCACCGCCAGCAATCAAAGCACAGGGAGCATTGAGAGGTCTTCCTGAAGTTTTGATTTCACGAGCGATACTTGCCATGAAAGAGCCAGCTTCACGAGCTTCACAAGTCATAGTAGTAGTGAGGACGAGGGGAGAATAACCTTTTGACATTGCGATTTCAGCTGCGGCCTGACAGAGAGCGGTAACGCTACCCGTAATGACAGCCGTAACGTTATTGATAGTTTTCGGTGTTTCCTGAGCGAGAATGTTCAGGAGTTCAGGTTTAAGTTTGAGGTCATATTTCTTCACGATAGAAAGAGCCTCATCAGACGTTGACATATCAGGAGCGGCAGGGCCTGAAGCGATACTGTCTAACCTGTCGCCTAAGACATCAGACAGAACGACCATAAAGACATGAGCAGGAGCGCATAATTCAGCGAACCTTCCGCCTTTGACCGAAGATAAATGTTTTCTGATTGTGTTAATTTCTACGATGTCAGCTCCGCAAGCGAGGAGTTGAGAGGTAACATCTTTCATGTCATGTAGAGTAACGCCTTGAGCTGGGAGTTCAAAGAGAGCGGAACCTCCACCAGAAACGAGGAAGAGAACTGTATCATCAGGTGTGAGATTCTTCACATGTTCAAGCAATGCCTTCGTGCCTTTAATCGTATTCTCATCGAGGACGGGATGACCAGCCTCGTATATTTCGAGGCCATGAATATCACCCATTGAATGCTCATACTTCGTAACGACTGCCCCAGTAATGTCATTTCCGAGAATATCACTTGCGGCTTTAGCCATTCTCCAGGCTGCTTTACCGATTGAACATACTATGATTTTTCCTTTGCCTTTTCGAGCCATGAATGCGGGGTTATTGAGAGCATCTTTTACAGCGTTTTCAGGGAGGACAGCATTAATTGAGCATTGAATGATGTCATGCATATCCTGTTTGAGGTTTCGCATGTAGAATTCAAATCCTTTCATGTTATTATATATAGAATATGAAATTAGCATAATTCTATCATAAGGAGATGTTGACATGAAGAGAGATGCTGTATCTGATGCGCTGAGAGGATTTGCAATTATCGTTGTTGTATTTGGTCATGTATACGGGTGGTTAGACGTAATGAGCATTAGCTTTGAAGGTGATAAGGTAGTTCCTGCTTTTGTATTCACTTTTCACATGCCATTGTTTTTTATGATGTCTGGATATGTTCACGGACTGAAGGAACATTTTCAATCTGGGGAGCAATACAAGTATTATTTCAAGAAGAATGTAATCTCTATATATATTCCGTGTTTATTCTTCTCATATCTTCAAGCCTTTTTGAATTTACTGATGTCCTTTTATCTTGAAGGTGTTAATGTTCCTTCGGTATATGATTTTCTCTTAATCCCTTTTAGTGGTTTTCTCAACTATTGGTTTCTGTGTGAATTATTCTTAGTGAAGAGCGTGCATCTTCTGCTTGAACGTTATGTTAAGAGTGAATATATTCATATGCTGTTCTGGTTAATTGTGTTCATAGTGATAAAACCATTTACATTTAGTGAGATTCTTCCGGAGTTTGTCATCTTCTTCACATACGGATTATATTTTCACATTGGATTTGTGATGAGGAGATACAATATACTTTCTGAAAGGCTTTCATATGGGATTATCTTATTGCTCATTGGTACAGCATGTTTCATAGTGAACTACATTTACGGCAACAAGAATGTTATTCTTCAAACTGGAACGGCATTATGTTTAAGTCTGGCATGCTTCATGATATTTTACGCATTGAGAATCACTAACAGCTTTCTTGTCATGTGCGGATTATACAGCATGGTTATATATTGCATTCACAATTATGGGGCTGTTATATTCAGGCTTTCATATAAACTGCTGAACCTGCAAATGTTCAATCTTCATGCGTCATTGTTATTCTTGATGTGCTTTGCGTTTGCATTGTTCATTCCGTTAATGACAGTATGGCTGTATAAGAATGTGAAGTGTTTACGCTGGGTTGAGTACATATTCTATCCAGGAAAGTACAAGAGAAATCCCCTGCCTTAAGAACAGGGGAAAATTATTTCATGCCTGAACATCTAAATGAGCTGCTTCAGTATCAGCCTGTTGACGAGCTTTAGCATCAATATCAGCGGCTAACTTAGGTATCATAGAATCATAAAGCATTTTCCAAAGGCCAGCACCTTCAGAACGTTGAACCAAATCATCAGTAGCCATTTCAAGTGATAAGTCTTCAATCTGATGAAAAGGTCTCTGCTTGTCAGACCCACTGATAGACATAGCAGTATTACGCATATCCTTCCAGATTTTAGCCCACAATATGCTCTCGAACTGCTGACAAGATTCTTTGAGTTTTTGAGCTTCAGGAGATTTATGTACTTCAGGGTTAATATTCGTATCAATAATCTTAGCTCTGTTGATGCCGTGAGTATTCTCAATCATATTTTCATCACCTCACATAACGACGAGTTCACCATGAAGAGCACCTGCCTTATCGATTGCCTGCAATATCTCGATTATGTCTCTTGGTCTCGCACCTAGTGAATTCAATACACGCACCATATCACGAACAGTAGTAGTTGACGGCATAGCAATAACACTTCCGCCTTCCTCATCGGTCGTAATGTCTGTACGATTCATAACAACAGTTCTTCCTTCACTCATACTTTCAGGCTGTACAGCATAGGGTGTTTCGGAAACCGTAACAGTGAGATTTCCATGTGCAACACCGACGGCAGAAATTTTGACATTTCCACCCATAACGATAGTGCCGGAACGTTCATTCACTGCAACTTTAGCAGTCTGATCGGGTTCAATTTCGAGATTACCAGCATTAGCGAGAAAAGCATTCGGAGCCTGAAGATACTGACCGGGAAGATTAATCTCAACACGTCCTGCATCAGTCGCATACGCAACCACACCATAAACGCGATTAATTGCATCAGCTATTCTCTGAGAGGTAGTGAAGTCAGGTTCACGAAGCAACAAAGCAACCTGACCTCCCATAGTGTAATCACTCGGAACTTCACGCTCAACGATAGCACCTCCCGGCAGACGCGCGGATGTAGGGACATTCTGAGTACGTGATGTAGCTGCTCCCTGTGCAGATGAACCGCCGACTACAACAGGCCCTTGTGCAACCGCGTAAACTTTTCCGTCAGCGGCGCGTAAAGGTGTCTGCATTAGCACACCTCCCTGAAGACTTGAAGCATTACCCATTGTGCTTGCAATGACATCAATCTTCTGTCCGGGTCTTACATAAGGAGGAAGTTCAGCAGTGAGAGAAACGACAGCGAGGTTACGTGTCCTGACAGAACGAGCATCGAGGGTAACACCGAAATTCCGCATTACATTACGCATCATCTGGACTGCCATTTGTGAATTATCGCCAGTTCCATTTAATCCCGTTACTAGTCCAACTCCTGTGAGCTGATTTCCTCTTGCACCTTCAACATCTGTTATGTCTTTTATGCGCACAGACGGATTTACTCGCGTGAAGTCCATATCCTGAAGGTTTACGCCAGCAAACGAAGCCTTAGCTATTAAGACAAGCACTAACGCACATATGATTTTCTTCATGGTTTTAAAACACCGCCTGCAATATCTGGGTTATAACTCCGGGCTTCTGAGTTTTTGAGATTATGCCTCTGCCTTTGACTGCAATCTCAGCGTTCGCAATAAGCCTGCTTGAAATCTGGTTATCCGCATTGACATCCTGAGGACGTATAACGCCTACGAGCTGAAACTGTAATATCTCATCACTTGTGCGGACATCTCTTGTGCCTTCGATAACGAGATTACCATTAGGGAGGACTTCCGTTATGATACATGCGAGAGTTGCAGTAGCGTGATGTTTGCGTTCAACAGAGCCGTCGCCAGCCGAAGAATTAGTTGTGGCGAATGTTAATCCCCTGAGAAAGCTCAATATGCTTGTACCGTTCGCACCGTCATTAATGTTATTTGATGATGACTTGCTGATGTCCATAGTAGCCTCATCTTTAGCGTCAGTACGTTCATTGACGAGAACTGTTACGATGTCGCCAACTCTGCCCGGTCTTGAATCGCCGAACCAGTTCGCATTATCGTCCCATAAAGACGCAGCATAAGCTGAAACTGTGAGGCACAAGACGAGACATACTGCCGTGAAAATTTTTCTGTACATTAAATACACCTCCGATTGAATTATTTTGAATTATTCTACCTGAACTTCAACTGAATTCTCATTTATGATTCTGGCTCTCAATGTTACACGTTTATCATCAGCGCGTCTAACTTTTACCCATTCACCTGGCCTTCCGTCTTCGAGAGTAACACCGTCAGCAGTTGCAGATGCGGCACCATAACGCGCAATAATCTTAACGCGTCTTCCTTTCTTCACTACATTTGAGCTTGTGAGATTGCTCAATAAAATTGCTTCACCCTGTTTTATATTCCTGTTGGCAGTGAAGCCTGCGATTTGATTTGCATTTTCAACATAAGCACCTGGCCTTGTGATTTTCATCGGACGAGATACCAAATCCTGAACATTAATTCTGTCTCCTTTGCGAATATTCCTGCGTGCAAACATAACGTTCTGTGTCCATGTCAGTCTCACACTCAGAGAACGTATCTTGCCTGTGTTATCGCGAAATCTCAACTTAGCGGCAGGTGTACCGGGAACAATGCTTGCGGGGTCAATGAGCCTTCCGTCGGGAACAGGAGAAGATGCGGAGACTTCAACATCACCGTTCCATGCAGAGAGTGATTTTATGATTGGGACTAAACTTGAAACAGAACATGAATCATTCTGCACTCTTGAATCTGTATCTGTGAGATTGCCTTCGTAATCAGGAGCTTCAATGCGTGAATGTTCCGGCATATAGAGTTCAATTCTTGCATCACTTGCATCACTATCACCTATAGCTCTTAACACTTCTCTTCGTGTGAGAATGTTTCCGTCTGGGTAGACATTCAATGACGATAATATTCTTCGAGTGCGTGAATTGCCTCCTGAAATCTTTGCGACTTGGCCAAGTGTGAATGAATTCCCTGACGCATAAATCACATCTGGAATTTCAATCTTTATGTTCTGAGCTGATTCAGCCTGATTAACTGCGACAAAAAACAGGAGCATCATAATCAGACACTCCTGCATAAAAGTTTTATGTTTCATGGTTCGTCTTTAACGTTTCAATCCGTTAGCTATTCTCAGCAAGTCATCTGCTGTCTGAATGCCTTTAGAATTAGCCTCATATGCTCTCTGTGCGACAATCATCTCGACCATTTCTTCGACAACCTGAACGTTGGACATCTCGATGACATTCTGCCTTACCTGAGGCATTCCGTCCTGACCTGGAGCACCAGTGATAGGTTCACCGCTAGCATCAGTCTGAACGAACAATCTATCACCGATAGCACGAAGTCCTGTAGGGTTAATGAATCTTGCGAGTTCAATCTGACCTAATTCCTGTAATGCTGTCTCATCGGCAATACGAACACTTACTACGCCTGTGGGTGATAATTGAATTTCCTGTGCGTTTTCAGGAATTGTAATTGCGGGTTCAAGCAAATATCCGTCTTCATTCACTATCTGACCCTGATCGTCAATCTGCCATGAGCCTCCTCTGGTATAACCTATCTGACCGTTTCCCAAGTTGACCTGAAAGAACCCGTTATCGTCAACAATAACCCAATCCAATGGGCCGTCCGTAATCTGAAAGTTACCCTGAACCATGAAGCTCGGTGTAGCTGTTACGCGAGTACCGAGACCAACCTGAACACCTGTAGGAACGACAGAGCCGCCTTCAATGGGAGCACCGGGTTCGCGGTAAATCTGATACATTAAATCCTCGAAGTCAGCACGTCTCTTCTTGTAGCCTTGTGTATTAACGTTCGCTAAGTTATGAGTAACTACATCAAGGTGTGTCTGCTGTGCAATCATTCCTGATGCGCTAGTCCATAATGACCTAAGCATTATTCATTTCCTCCTATCCTGTTATCCTCGACTGAATGACGTTATCATTCTGCTTGTATTTTCGTCATGTGTCATGAGTGCCTTTGATGCTCCTTCATAAATTCTCTGAGCCTCAATCATTCTAACCATTTCTGTAACTACTTCAACGTTCGACATTTCGAGTGCACCGTTCCAGAGTTTGAGGTTTTCTATCTGTTCAGCTTCACCTGATTGTTCTGTGGGAACGAGCAGGTTCTTTCCTTCATGACGGAGATATGTGGGTCTCTCGAAGTTATATGCAACGATACGTCCGACAACCTCATTGCCATTCACGATAACCTGACCTGTATGATTGATTGCAATATCGCGTGCATTATTCCCTACGTTTATTGCGCCTCCTTCACCCTGAAGCTGCATTCCATTGGGGGTAACTATATTGCCGTTATTATCGAGCACGAAATTTCCTTCACGAGTATAGAACCTATTATCGTTAGCGTCAGTAACGGCGAAGAAACCTTTACCGTCAATAGCGACATCAAGAGGGCTTTCAGTAGTTTTCAGAACTCCGGGAAAAGTGTCCATAACGTCCTCAGAGAAAACAGCGGCGAGTGCAACCGAACCTATAATCCGTCTTCCCTTGAAGGGCATATCGGCAGGCAGAACAGTAGCAAGTTTAGTTTCACCGTCCTCTGATACCTTTTCGATGTCGTCAAGTAATGCTGAAAAATCTGCTGTTGCACTAATCCTGCGTTTATATCCGGGAGTATCAACGTTAGCGAGATTATTCGTTATTACGTCTAAATGTGTTTCCTGAACGAGCATTCCTGATGCTGCTTCGTATATTCCTCTGTGCATTTAATCACCTCTAGTAGTGCTTACGGCTTGAACGTTTGAGATTAACCAGCATTGAACTTCTGCCGGTATTTTTGAGATTTTCTATTTCAGCGAGTGCCTTACCTGTTCCTAATGCAACGCTTTCCATTGGGTTCTCTGCCGTGAAACAGTTAATGCCTGTCTGCTGAGCAATGAGTTCGGGCAATCCGTGAAGCAAAGCACCTCCGCCGGTTAGAACTATACCTCTGTCAATAATGTCGGCGGATAATTCAGGAGGAGTTAATTCGAGTACATTACGAATTCCGTCTACAAGTGTCTGAACCATTTCACCAATGGCCATGTTCACCGCTGAACTAGTAACTTCAATTTGTCTTGGCAATCCCTGAACTAAATCGCGTCCTTTAACTATCATTCTCTGGTCTTGTTCGAGGGGAGTGCATGTGCCAATCATAATTTTCAAGTTTTCTGCTGTCTGGTCTCCGATTGCGAGGTTGTACTGTCTTCTGAGGTAACGCATGATGCCTTCATCGAATTTATCTCCGCCTAATCTTAGAGATTTAGACACTACTACTCCTCCGAGCGATATAACTGCAATATCCGTAGTGCCTCCTCCAATATCGACAATCATTTTGCCTCTTGCTTCTTCGACATTGAGATTAGCACCGATAGCGGCAGCCATAGGTTCCTCAATGAGATATGCTTCACGTGCACCAACCTCAAGAGCAGCTTCGAGGACTGCACGCCTTTCGACATCAGTAGCACCAGAGGGGACGCAAATCATGGCTCTGTTCCTGAAGAAACGTTGTGAACCTTTAGTTACGCGTCTCATGAAGTGCTGTAACATTGCCTCAGTCATGGCATAATTCGCAATCACTCCGTCTCGTAATGGCCTGACTGACGTAATGCTTCCCGGAGTACGTCCGACCATGCTTTTAGCTTCATAACCTACAGCAAGAATATCACCTGTATCCTGATCTACAGCAACAACAGAAGGTTCACGTAGAACAACGCCGTGCCTTTTCTCGTAAATCAGAACTGTAGCAGTTCCCAAGTCAATGCCTATGTCAGTTCCGAACACGCTTTTGCACCCCCGTAACGAAAATCAAAATCAATATGAGCGTTAATATATTCAGGCTGGAATTACAGCCGCTGTTTTTACTTTCATCTATTTTTGGTTCAGGTGTACCATTTCTCCAGAACTTGCAGTCTGAATCAAGATCAACGTCTCCAATCACGGATACGTCTCTTATAACGCCTGTTATCGTTACTGTCCCTGAGTTTGAACCTGTTATTGTTATTTTGTATGTGATACCGTCATCTGTTGTTATTGCGGGAAGTTCAATCGGATAATCTGCTGTTGGAATTCTTGTAGGAACTGGCACTGAGGTTCTGATTCCGTTTTCCATGTGCTTATCATAAACTTTAATGTCCAGAGTAGTAGCATCTATTCTGAGGTATCCGTCATAACTTTCGAGAAGCTGTATATCCCCGCTTATTCCTGAAGTCTGAATGTTCATGTAACCGCTCAGTTCGAGACTTGAACGCACAAAACTTTTATCTACATGACCGACACCTTTAATGAGCCATCTTCCGGCAATGTCGAATGATTCTGATTCAGTGAATGCACACGAAGAACACATTAGAACTATGATTATGCAGACAAGAAATTTTTTCATTTTGATTCACCTTCCGTCCTGATTCTGTTTATCATTGAGGCGAAATATCCTGCACCAAATCCGTTATCGATATTCACGACAGTAACGCCGCTTGCACATGAATTCAGCATAGCGAGCAATGCAGACAGTCCGCCGAAAGAAGCACCATAACCTACGCTTGTAGGCACAGCAATAACGGGACAGTCAGCGAGACCTCCGAGAACGCTCGCAAGTGCACCTTCCATGCCTGCAACAGCAATTATGGCACTTGCATTCATTATCTCGTCAATGTGTGAAAGCATACGGTGAAGACCAGCAACGCCTACATCATAGAGACGTGATACCCTGTTGCCTAAAACTTCAGCTGTTAGTGCAGCCTCCTCTGCAACTGGAATATCGCTTGTTCCTCCTGTTGCAACGACGATAGCCTTTGAGCCTTCAGGAGTTGGAATTGTTCCAGATATACCAGCTCTGGCATCAGCATGATATTCAATCTCACAGCCCATACGCTTTAAGTCTTTATATGCATCATGTGATAGTCTGGTGATGAGTATTGCATTCTGATTATGTTCACGCATTACGTTAATTATGCCTGCAATCTGTTCGGGAGTTTTGCCTGCACCGTAAATGACTTCCGAAGCACCTTGCCTAAGTTTTCTGTGAAGGTCAACTTTAGCATACCCAATATCCTCAAAAGGTTTTTCTTTGAGTTTCAGGTATGCCTCATCAACTGTTATATTATTATCGTGAAGTTCTTGAAGGATTTGCTTGATGTCATTCATAAAGAAATAAATTCACCTCGTGGAAATGATAACACAGATGATAATTACCAGTACACAGAATCAAAATTAGTTTCGTCTTCTTTCACGCGTTCACGATAAAATATCACCTGTCTCACGATTGCCATTGAAGGCCCGTAACGTAATTTTTCTTTCATCTCATTCACTAGTTCGGGCTTACCCTGAAATACAACCTCGACTCTGCCGTCAGATAAATTCTGAACACAGCCAGTGAGGCCAAGACGTTCAGCCATTTCACATGCCCAATATCTGAATCCTACATGCTGAACTCTGCCGTTGACCAGTGCACGAACTCTCACGAAATCACTTTTATCGTCATAACTCATATCCATACACCTGCTTCTTTCAATTGTTCTGTTGCTTTTTCTGCCCAGCCTTTATTTGCAGCCGGTGATGCAGGACTGGGATGCAAAATCTTCGAGATGTTCACGTTCATTCCGACTAACGCCTTCCTTGCTTGTTTGTATGCGAAATTCCCAATCCCTACGACATATTGAGGTTCAAGAATCTCAATCACTTTCATCAGGCACATATCGCAGAGTTCAAATAAAAACATGCTTTCATCCTGCCTGATTCTGTCTGGCGTATAATTCCTTAGACTGTCTTTGTCATTCCTTGCGATGAACAGTAACGGGCAGTAATTCAGAACGAAATGCTCACGGAAAAATTCTTCTGCCGTTCCGTAACGCTGTCTGAACAATCCCCATAACCTTTTACCGCTGACTTCTGACTTCACGCATTCGAGACCTCTTACTGGATATTTGAGATGTTCATTGTCTGGGGAGTTTATGTTTATGGAATTGATGTGCAGAAAATTTTTGACTGCGTTAATCTCGCCGAATGGAATTCCAGTTTGAGCCATTCCCCAAGGGCCTGGATTCATTCCGAGAAAGACAACGCGCTTTTGTCCGTGAGAGTACATATCGTTGTACTGATTGAAACCGTGCCATGCATAACGCAAAGGATTATACACGACTTCGACGGGCCAAGTGAAATGTAACGTATCGACTGCATTGCATAATTGCTGATATAAATCTGAGATATTCAAGTTTTTCGAGTTTTTCGAGTTTTTCATGATGAGATATATTGTACAACGTGAGGGGCTAAAAAAGTGCATAAAAAAACGAGGTCTCCCACACTCGGAAAACCCCGTTTTTGTTGATTCTTACTTCATTAAGTTCTTTGCTTTATTCTCCGCTCTTCCCCCGAAGAATTTCATCAAAACCTTTCCGGAAAATTCAGCTCCGAACTCTTTCCCTTCGACTTAGATTAGAACGCTATCGATGTTCTGAATCTGACAATGTTATCCTCATCTTCGCCATCATCTTTGTCGGCGTGCATGTAGTTCAGACCCATTGTCGTGTAGTCATTGAGCTTATACCTAAGGCCAAGACCATATTCGTAAGGCTTCAGATCCTCATACTCACCATTGCTGTTGATGGATGCATCTGAACGCGTATATCCATAGTAGAACAGGTACGTTCCGAACTTCTCCGTCCACTGCTGGCCAAGTCCAACTCTCCAGTACTTAATATCCGTATTGGCCATCTGCCTGCCATTAAGATCACTGTAGAATATGCCGGTCGTGTTACGGACTGTAAAGCCCTGATCATACTGGCCGTACTCAAGCCATAAGCTGGTGAACTTCAATGCTTCCTGTTTCACATCAACCATTACTGCCCAGTGATTTGCATTATCTTTATATTCATTGCCGTCAAGAATGCCGTAGCCGTACTCATACCAGTCAGATTGAGCAGTAGTATCAAGCCACTCTGTATCCACTTTCTGATGGTAGTAAATACCCTTCAAAGCAATATTCTCGTTGAAGTTGAAACGCAAACCTGCGAATATTGTCCACAGATTATTGAATGATGCACCATAGTAGTTACCCGATGTATCCTGCACAGGGCCATACTCTGCGTTATCACCGATGAATGCCACACCGCCGATGTCAAATCCGACCTGCTCTGTGAACTGGAATGTACCTCTTGCCATGATCATCCAGTTATCTATGCCTGTACCCTCAGAAAAATTTGTCCAGTCCTGATCTGGATGTGCAAACGCTACATCAACCTGGCCCATTCCGAAATTCTTCGTTAAGCCAAGACCTGTCCATGTCCAGTCTGTGAGTAACTGGTCTCCAGTCCAACCTCCTGTCGCCGGCAAACCCTCACCATTACCTGCGTCAGAGATCTTGTAAGCACCTTCCCATGCCCAGCTGAAACGTCCAACTGTGAGCTTGGTGTCTCCGAAGAACGGCATCTCAACATAGAATCTGTCGAAGTATGCGCTGTTATTACCAGCATCTGCATTCCCGCCGTGGCTTGAACCCTCGTTACGAAGTCTTGCACGGAAGAAATAATCTCCATTTTCACCAAATGTACGCTCGAAGAATAAACGCGCTTCATCGAATTTGATTGAGCCGTCTCCGTCAGCACCGAATGAATCTCCTGCACTGTATCTGCTCTCATTCATAATATCAAGCACTAACGTTCCGTGAATGTGCCATCCGCCGAGCCTGTTCTCAAGTACTCTTACTCTCTCATCAAGCTCATCTACTCTTACACCGAGTGCTTCAAGTTCATCTTTGAACTCAACGACTAATCTCTTGAGCATCTCTACATCCTGCTTGCTTGCCTTTGTCATATCAACAACTGCGAGTGCTCTGGCTAATGCTGAAGCCATCTCGTAACGTGTTGTAGGCTGCTTGCCTTTGTAGAGTCCATCAGGATAACCTGAGAGGATACCATGTGCTGCTAACTGACCGATTGCATCATATGCCCAGTGGTTCATCGGTACGTCCATGAACGGGTTGGTTGCCGAAAGAGCCGGGGCAGCGAGAACTGCGACTGAAACGATCGCGAGTAAAACTGCTAATTTCTTCATTATAAGAAACCCCCTTATTAAATTGTCAATGAACTATCGTCTTTGTTACGCACTCAGTCTTTATTTCTAAACCCTGAGCTGTGGGGGTACGGAAAGTTACCTTGTTTCCTTTCTGCTCTTTCACAGTTACAGAGGTTTTAACTCCGACCTCCTGCGTTACCTTCGCCTTGAACTCTCTCCTAATGGCTTAACGGGGTTGTAGCACCTCAATTCATTGCCGTCAGATTTTACGTTCTGCGTTAGTTTGACGATTTCCTTCTACGTATTTCCCGTAGAACGGTGAGTATGATACACTAAAAATCTGAAAACTCCTATACGTAATTTTACGGATTAAATTTATCAATGAGCTAGACATAGAGTATGCAGTTTTCATTATAATAAGGAAGGAGTTCATCATGAGTGATGAATATCATACTTTCAGATTTAGCCTGAGAGATGAGAATGCGGTCAAAAGGGTCATGGTGTGGCGGAGCGTTGTCGGGACGTGAAAGAGTTTTCAGCATCTTCACATGTGATTCATTCAAAGGCAATTTCTCAAGTCCTGCATTGTAACAAGAAACTATGAGTTCGTCTGTCTGTAGATTTATAATCTTATCGGGGTGTTTCAGACGTTTGATTTCAGCTTCCCATATCGAGACTATGCTGTAGTATACATCATTCGTTTCATCATTGATGATGCTCTTCATTTCATCAGTGAGCTTCCTGGAATTTCCGATGTACCAGAGCATTATGTGTGTATCAAGCAAATATCTTTTGTTCATACTTTACCTCAATTATCACGACAGATATTCAAGCTCATCCCAGTTGTCTGGAATTGTAAATTTTCCGTCTGCTATTCCCATTATGCGTTTGCGTGGGGGAGTGCAGCGTATGATTTTTGCGGCAGGTTTTCCGTGAATCGTTATTACTGCATCATCTTCTTGTTCGGTTGCGATGAGACCAACGAGTTCCGGCAGTTTCTCTTTCGCTTCTTTGATGTTGACAACGTATGTCATATCTCTTCCTCCTCTGAAATTTTTCCTCATTATAGCATTCACTCAAACGCTTTCTTCAACGCATCAAGTCCTTCACGTGCCTTCGTTGAACTCACAATGCATATCACACTTTCTGATGTCGAGTTGATGATCTCAATGTTCACATTCACCGATGCAAGTGCACTGAATATCTTTGCGAGAGTATGTGCTGTATCTGACGGTGATTGAAGCTCAACGGTGATTGCGGCAATTTCAGTCGCGAATGACACTCCCTGTGCACCTACATGTTCAGCAACTTCCTTGCATACACTTATCATCTCATCAAGTCTGTCCTTGCGAATCAGAAATGATAAATCTGAACGTCCTCCTCGCATTGTGTTCTGCGTTACCATGTTCACGCTTACAGAACGTTCTGATAATGCACCGAATATCTCTGCCGCTATGCCCGGCACATTGGGAAGTCCAAGAAATACTACGTGAACGCATTCGTCATTGAAATTTATGTTTGTCATGATTAATCTCCCTTCAAGATTGTATGTATCATAAATTATAATGCCCTGTGCTAAAATTTAAGTCATCTTTCAATCCAAATTACAAATCAAAATTTTATGAGGGAGGTTATTCTCTTTGAGCCTCGTATACTTTTCCTTATGGGTAATCTTCAATGGAAGAGTTACTCTCGAAATCATAATCGCAGGTGTAATCGTGTCATTGATGCTTGATGTATTCGTGAAGAAATATCTCGGAATCAAATTCACAGGTGCGTCATTCATGAAGTGCATGAAACTTCTTCCTGATGCATTGTTCTACATCATCGTTCTTCTGATTGAGATTGTACGTGCTAATTTCGCAATCATAAAGCTCGTCTTAGCTCCAGATATTGAAGTTGAACCTTGCATTGTGAAGTTCAAGACCGGACTTAAAACTGAAGCCGCAAGAATAGCCCTTGCGAATTCAATAACATTAACACCAGGAACAATTACAGTTTCTCTTGAAGATAACGAACTTCTTGTGCACGCATTGAATAGAGATATAGCACATGGCCTTGAAGGGAGCAAGTTCGAGAGATTACTGATGAGAATGGAGAGGTTGAGCCATGAATGAATTAGCTGACATTAAGACGTATCTGCTCACAGGAAGTGCAGTGTTCCTATCAATCACGATATTCTTCTGTCTATTGAGGGCTGCATTAGGGCCTAGATTCACGGACAGGATAACGGCGGCGAACATAATCGGAACGAAGGTTATTGTGCTGATTGCGGTTATGGCACTGATAATCGGTGAAGGTTATCTCGTCGATATATGCCTGATTTACGCAGTTATAAGTTTCTTGTCGGTTGTAGTGCTTGCGCGTTCAGTGCTGGAACATAAAGAGGAGGATAAAAACGCATGATAAGAATCATAATAGCCGGAGCGTTAATGATTTCGGGATTGTTCGTTCTGGGGATTGCTACGATTGGGATATTCAGGTTCTCAACGATGCTCAACAGGATACATGTTGCGGCCAAGTGCGACACATTAGGTGCATTGCTAGTGCTGTCAGGTCTGATTGTGCTTTCAGGGTTCAATGTCTTCTCGTTGAAGTTGCTTCTCGTGATTGCGTTTCTTTGGATGTGCAATCCAGTAGCAAGTCATTTGGTTGCACGTGCGGAAGTGCGAACGAATCCGAATCTCGAATCGATATGTGATTTTGTAGACATGACGGAAGGCGGTGAATTGAATCATGATGCAGATAATTGAATGGTTACTGCTAATCTTCCTGATTGTGTGTGCGGTTGCCGTGTCAGTCTCGAAGAATCTATTGAACTCCGTGATTATCTTCATGAGTTACAGTCTGGTGATGGCGGTGATATGGGTATTGCTTCAGGCTCCAGATTTGGCGATAACGGAGGCAGCAGTTGGAGCAGGAGTAACGAGTGTATTATTCTTTCTTGCATTGAGGCGAGTGGGTCAGCTTGGCCATAAGAGAGAAGAGAAGACTGAAGCATGATATTACGATGAAAGGAGCATGATAATCTTGAACGAAGAAATTAAAGCAATATGGCGAAGTTTTTATGACTGGGTAGTCGGTAACGGCCCTAGACCAGAAAATGAAGTTATCCCTGATGAACCTCCTCCTGATTTGCCCTTCACTCGAAAACCTAAGGATAAATTCTCGCGCTTCCATGAGGCAACATTGAAGGAACGTTATAATCAATGGATGGAAATTCACGGACTTCATATGTTCTCGGCTCTGTATTCTGGAATTAGCGTACTGACATGCATAGTCATCGTATCACTACTGCTCGCAACTGTAGCGGAACTCCCTCCGTTCGGTGATGAGAGAAACCCCGCGAACAATGAAGTGATTCGACGTTACGTTGAGAGGGGCGGCAAGGAAACAGGTGCACAGAATATCGTTGCAGGATTGATTCTCGACTATCGTGCATTCGATACGTTCGGTGAATCTGCTGTGCTATTCACTGCCGCAGTAAGTGTTCTTATGCTTCTCGGTGCTTCACGAAGAAACAACGCAGACGATGAACAGGCCATGAAGGGAAACGATTCAGGAAAGAACTTCATGCAACGAGGGCCTCCGTCAGTAAGGCTTCACACATTCAGAAGAGATGATGCAATTCTAAGAGGTGTAGCTTCACTCTCAATGCCCGTAATCATGATGATGGGATGTGTGGTCGTCATTAACGGACATCTCTCACCAGGAGGCGGCTTCTCAGGAGGAGCAATTCTCAGCACGGCATTGATACTCTGTGCAAATGCATACGGGTTTGAACGCGTTCACTCTTTCTTCAATGAACGTACATTCATCACAACAAGTTCAACTGCACTCATGATATATGCACTCTCAAAGGGTTATTCATTCTTCACGGGAGCAAATGATATTCACTCAGTAATTCCCAAAGGCACAATCGGAAATATTTTAAGCGGAGGTTTAATCCTTCCGTTGAATATCTGCGTCGGTCTGATTGTCGCAGGTACACTTTACGGTTTCTATGCCTTGTTCAGCGAGGGGGAAATATAATCATGCTCGAAAAACTAATACTGAATCATTATGAAGCTGCCGCAGTCATTTTATCTGGAATCGGCCTCACGAACTTATTGCTTCAGCGAAATCTCATCAAGAAGATTATCGGGTTGAACATCATGGACACTGCTGTATATCTCTTCCTTGCGGCTAAAGGTTACGTTGCAGGACGTGCAGCTCCTATTCTGATTGAAGGTGAAAAGGCCGGAGAATGGATTACGAATTCTGCTGTATATGCCAATCCTGTACCTGCCGGATTAGTCCTCACTGGAATTGTCGTTAGCGTAAGTGTTACGGCGTTCGCATTGGCACTGACACTGAAACTGTATGAGAGTTACGGAACACTGAATATTGATGAGGCATTGATGAAGATGACACTTCAACAGGAAGAACTTGAAGCAAAAATTGAGGCACAGGAAGAGGAGCTGATTTCATGATTGATTCATTTGCATTCAACATACCTTTCATCAGTATCTTCATGGCCATGATTGCGGCAATAATCACACCGTTACTCCCTAAACGAAATCGAATTCCCGAAAAGTTATCATGCTGGGTGATATTCATCATAGGCATGTTATCAGCATATCTTCTCTATGCACTCACGAACTCAGGGCAGAGTTTGAGCTTCAATTTCAAAATGGGACATTTTCCTGCTCCTTATGGAAACGAACTCAGAGCCGGGCCTTTGGAAGCTGTATTATCGTTATTCTTCTCATTCTCGATGCTGTTATCACTAACGGGTAATTTCTCGTCAACTGAAGAAGATATTGCACCGAATAGAAGACAAATCTTTTGCGTACTGATAAATCTCCTCATGGCCTCGCTGCTTGCACTGACATACACGAACGACATCTTCACTGCGTATGTATTCATTGAGATTAACACGATAGCGGCATGTTCGATAGTTGCAGTGAAGGAATCGCCTGAGACGGCAAGAGCTGCATTACGTTATCTTGTGATGAGCCTTGTGGGTTCAGGTTTAGTTCTGATTGCGATATGCCTGCTCTATGATTTGACCGGTCATTTGCTCATGCAGAACATGCACACAGCGATTCAGGCTCTAGTCGCAACGAAAAGTTACATAATGCCTCTGACAGTATCACTAGCATTAATCACGACTGGTCTTGCAGTTAAGAGTGCATTATATCCTTTTGCGTTCTGGCTTCCCGATGCACATGGTTCTTCAACGAATACATCAAGTGCTATTCTCTCAGGTTTAGTTCTGAAGGGTCATATATTCCTGCTCATAAAAATATTCTATCGTGTGTTCGGTCTCGATGTTATTCATATTCTGAGAATGGACACTGTGATATTCATTCTGGGATTGCTGGCCATGATAATGGGATCAGTTCACGCATTGAGACAGACGAACGTTAAGCGAATGATAGCGTGGTCGAGTGTAGCACAGGTAGGCTATATATTTCTCGGTGTGGGACTGAATACTCCTGCGGGGATTGCGGCGGCATGTCTTCACATAATCGTACATGCATGTGTGAAACCTATGCTGTTCACTGCGGCAGGAGGATTGAGCAATGCGGCAGGACACAAGAAAGGTCTTCATGCACTAATGGGAACGTTCTACTCTAATGTCTGGGCAGGCTTGGGATTGATTACGGGTGCATTCTCTATGATGGGTATTCCTGCATTTGCGGGGTTCGCATCAAAGTTAAGTCTGACAATGGCATCATTCGATCATCCTGTTATCGTGTGGTCATTGGCGGCATTAGCGGCGAGTTCAGTTCTAAATGCATTATATTATGTCCCAGCAGTAATAGTGATTCTGACTCACAACAAGAACATGAACAATAATTTTTCTGCACCTCCTCCGACGAGGCTCTATAAGATTTCAATGACATGTTTTCTTGCGATGAATTTCTATCTCGGACTGTTCTGTATGCCGTTACTGCGATTGATTACGAGAGGGGTGAACGTATTATGATGAGCAATGCAATAATGACATTAACGCCTGTTCTGTTCCCAATCATAACTGGGTTCGCACTATTCTCGCGTCCAATTTTTGAGGACAGACATGTTTACGTTGGAGTGATGACCTTCACGAATGCAATCATAACATTCATTTCGGCATTCATGACATCAGGAGATTTAATCACGTTGTGGCGAGTCACAGATACGTTATCGATAGCGTTCAGGTTTGATTATCCTGCGAAGGCTTTTGCGTGTCTTGTATCATTCATATGGCCTCTGGTTACGCTATATGCATTTGAATACTTGCGCCGCCGTCCTCCAGTTGACAGATTTTATGCGTTCTTCCTTTCGACATTCGGAATATTAATCGGAGTATCATGTGCCGCAAATCTCCTTACACTGTACCTCTTCTATGAGCTGATGACGTTCATAACACTGCCTCTTGTAATGCATTCACAGAAACGTGAAACGATACGTGCGACTGTAGCATACCTTCTGTATTCGCTGATAGGTGCGGCATTAGCACTCGGAGGATTTTTCTTCTTTCAGGTGTACGGTGTATCAATGGACTTCACTCCAGGCGGACTTCTCGACATGGAAAGAATTGCGAATGATGGCAGTGAGAGAATGATTCTGACAGTAACATTCCTGACGTTAATGGGATTCGGAGCGAAAGCAGGACTTGTACCATTACATGCATGGCTTCCGATTGCACATCCTCAGGCACCTACACCTGCAAGTGCAGTACTATCCGGCTTAATCACGAAGGCAGGAGTGATTGCTATGTTCAGAGTCGTATATTATGTCGTAGGAGCGGATTTCATACGAGGGACGTGGGTACAGACTGCAATGTTAAGCATGGCACTATTAACGATATTCACCGGCTCAATGATGGCATACGTAGAACCTCATCTGAAGAAGCGAATTGCATGGTCAAGCGTGAGTCAGGTTTCATACGTTGTGTTTGCGATGATGTTGCTGAATTCTGACGGGATAACAGGAGCAGTGATTCAGATTGCGGCACATGCGATGTCAAAGAGCTGCCTGTTCCTGAGTGCGGGAGTAGTAATCTATTTCACATTGCAGGGAGCGAACTATCACTATGCGGATCAGTTACGTGGAGTAGGGAAGGAACTTCCGATAACGATGACATGTTTTGCATTAGCTTCCGTATCACTGATTGGACTTCCGATAACAGGGGGCTTTACTGCAAAATGGTACATGGCTTCTGGAGCGTTGAATCTCGGAGGACTTGGAATATTCGGTATTGTGATTCTGATGGTGAGTGCATTGCTTACTGCGGGCTACTTGCTTCCAATCGTAACAGATGCATTCTTTCCAGGTGATGATTACGATTACTCAAACGTAGTACCGTTTCATCTGCCTATGAACATGAGAATTCCGTTATTGTTGTTGAGTGCAGGAGCGGTGATTACTGGATTGCTTGCAGGCCCGTTGATTAGTTTCGTATCAGAGAAGATAATTCCTGTATTGTTATAGCAGAAATCCTCCTGTCATTAACGGCGGGAGGATTAATTTTCATGATTACAGCCTCATAATATAGTCAAGGCATGTACGTACTCCGAACGCAGTTGCACCCTTTGAGTATATACCGTACTCCTTATCCTTGAAATCTGTACCGGCAATATCCATATGTGCCCATGAGATATTTTCACCGACAAATTCCTTCAGGAACAACGCCGCGAATATTGCTCCGCCGTAACGTTTTCCGCAGTTCACAAGATCTGCATATGGTGATTTCAGAGTTTCAGCGATATGTTCATCTTCAAGAGGCATTCTCCAGAATGATTCCCCGCTTCTCTCTGATGAATTTAATAACTTTCCTGCAAGTTCATCATCATTCACGAATAACCCTGCTCTCCAGTTACCCAATGCAACAGCACATGCTCCCGTCAACGTGGCCATGTCAATAATGACATCAGGATTCAGTTCACTCGCAAGAGATAACGCATCCGCAAGAACTAATCTTCCTTCAGCATCAGTGTTATTGATTTCAATCGTCTTGCCGTTACGTGCACGAATTATGTCATCAGGTCTGAATGAACTTCCTGAAGGCATGTTCTCCGCTGACGATAATATTCCGTGAACCTCAACATCTGGTTTCAATTCCGAAATAGCCTTCATGATTCCCAGAACGTTACATGCACCAGTCTTATCGCCCTTCATCGTGAGCATGAAGTTATCAGGCTTAATGTTCAATCCGCCGCTGTCAAACGTAAGTCCCTTTCCGACAACTGCAATTTTCTTTTTCGCGTTCTTCGGCTTATAGGTCAGGTGAATCAATCTGGGAGGATTCTTTGAGCCGCTTCCGACTGCAAGCAATGCACCCATATTCTCAGAATGTAATCTCTCTTCGTTCCACACTTCGCATTCAAGACCGCATTCTTTCGCGAGCCTTTCTGCCTCTTCAGCAAGTGTAGCTGGATTTATCACACATCCTGGTTCATTGGAAAGTTCACGCGAATATACCTGTGCACCTGCAAACACGATGCCCTTCCTGAATTCTTCAGGTTCATATACGTCTGAATATATTTCTGTCAGTGCAAAAGGTTCGTAATTTTCATCTTTCTTCTTGTACTTGTCGAATACATAGCCGCATAAACCAGATGCTTCTCCGAGTACAAAGCTAAGACCATCAAATGATTTCAGGTGTGAAAGATTCACTGCCGCATTCTTTGCATGATTCCTGCCTGCTGTCCTCAATCCCCACGCTAAAGAATCACGAATGAGATTGAGAGTGCATTTATCCTTTTTGCCAAGTCCAATGAGATATAGATTTCCTTCGGGTAACGGAACTCGTAAATTCTTTCCCTTCTTGCCGTCAAAATCCTTGCGTTTTATTAGGCTCTCTATTATTCCTTTAATGCGGGTATCATATGAAAGACTTCCGCAGTCCTCCTCAGTTAAGAGAAGTAACTGCGAGTCAATATGTTCAAGAGATTCAAGACGCTTAATTTGCATTAACTGCCCTCTTCACGAAGCCTGACTTCAAACACTTTGTGCATACACGAACTTTCATTGTTGTTCCGTCTCCTGCATCTATCTTCACGCTCTGAAGGTTGATGTTCCATCTGCGTCTGGTATGACGGTTTGAATGGCTTACTGCATTTCCTGCAACAGGGCCGCGTCCGCAACACTCACAAAATTTTGCCATAATGAATAAATTCCTCCGTTGAATTGAAAAATTATGACTGGTATTATAGCATTAAGAATGAAAGCATAAAGAAACTCCCCCGAATCACAAATTAGATTCAGGAGAGTATATGTGTGAATCAAAAACGTTTATTCTAAGATTGCTCCTTTATCCGCTGACGTAACAAACCGTGCATATCTCGCAAGGTATCCTGTCTTTATCTTCGGCTCTGGTGCTTTCCATTCCGAACGTCTTCGTGCAAGCTCTTCATCTGAAACTTTCAGCTCAATCTTATACGCATTGATGTCTATGCTGATCGTATCTCCTTCATGAACAAGTGCGATATTCCCGCCTGATGCTGCCTCTGGTGAAACATGGCCTATGCTCGCTCCTCTTGTTGCACCCGAAAATCTTCCGTCTGTGATTAATGCAACACTGGTATCTAGTCCCATTCCGCAGATTGCACTTGTTGGGTTGAGCATTTCCCTCATGCCTGGTCCGCCTTTCGGGCCTTCATAGCGAATCACAACTACATCGCCAGGCTTGATTCCGCCCGTGTAAATCGTGCGTATCGCATCGTCTTCCGAATCAAACACTCTCGCAGGGCCTTCATGCTTCATCATCTCTGGTGCAACTGCTGAACGTTTCACTACACATCCGTCTGGCGCAAGGTTGCCTTTCAGTACAGCAATGCCTCCAGTGCTTGAATATGGGTTGTCGATTGGCCTAATGATATTTTCATCTGTATTATGTGCATTTGAAATGTTCTCGGCTACTGTCTTTCCTGTTGCTGTAATCAGGTCTGTGCGAATCAGATTCTTCTTTGCGAGTTCATTCATCACGGCGTAAACTCCGCCTGCTCGGTCTAAATCCTCCATGAATGTATCTCCCGCAGGAGCAAGATGACAGAGGTTAGGTGTACGTTCACTGATTGAATTCGCATCGCTGAGATTGATCGTTACTCCTGCCTCATGTGCAATCGCTGGAAGATGAAGCATCGTGTTCGTTGAACATCCAAGTGCCATATCAACCGCCTCTGCGTTCCTGAAAGCGTCATGTGTCATTATGTCTCTTGGACGAATATTTTTCTCGACAAGTTCCATAATCTTCATGCCCGTCAGTTTTGCAAGCCTGATTCTTGCACTGTATGGAGCTGGTATCGTTCCGTTTCCGCGCAATGACATTCCGATTGCTTCCGTCAGACAGTTCATTGAATTCGCAGTGTACATTCCTGAACATGAACCGCATGAAGGACAGGCATTTTCTGTGTAGTCCTCAACACCTGCCTCATCGAGTTTACCGGCATGATACGCACCTACTGCCTCGAACATATGACTCAAGCATGTACGTCTTCCGTCTCTGAGATGACCTGCAAGCATTGGGCCTCCTGCACAGAATATCGCAGGTATGTTCACTCTCGCAGCTGCCATGAGAAGACCTGGAACGTTCTTATCACAGTTCGGAATCATAACGAGACCGTCAAACTGATGTGCCATAACCATAGCTTCAGTTGAATCCGCAATCAAATCACGCGAGACTAACGAGTATTTCATTCCGACATGTCCCATTGCGATTCCATCACATACAGCTATAGCAGGAAATACAATCGGTGTTCCTCCTGCGGCATATATTCCCTCTTTTACGGCCTGAGTGATTTTGTCGAGATGCATATGGCCGGGCACAACTTCGCTGAATGAATTCACGACTCCGATTATTGGACGCGAAATTTCTTCCTTTGTGAATCCCAGAGCATATAACAGGCTGAGATTAGGTGATCTGTCTATGCCGGATTTTATGTTCTCACTTCGATACTTCATCGAGGCTTGAACCGTCCTTCCATAACATTTGTTCGCGTAACTGCTTTCCGATTACTTCCATAGGATGACGTGCAAGCATATCGCGTTTTGAATTGAAGAATGTCCTTCCGTTTTTGTTCTCAGCAATCCACCTGCCCGCGAATGTTCCGTCCTGAATGTCCGCAAGAACTTTTCTCATGTTCGCTTTGATTTCCTCATGAGGAAGTACGCGAGGCCCTGAAACGTATTCGCCGAATTCTGCTGTGTCAGAGATTGAGTAGTTCATTGCGGCAACTCCTCCTCTGTTCACGAGGTCAATTATGAGCTTCATCTCGTGAATACATTCAAAGTATGCGTTGACGGGGTCATAACCTGCTTCACAGAGAACTTCAAATCCGCACTGCATGAGGTCAACGACTCCTCCGCAAAGAACGGTCTGCTCACCGAATAAATCTGTTTCTGTTTCCTGCTGCATTGTCGTTTCGAGAATTCCTGCTCTTGCTCCGCCGATGCCCGCGATGTATGCGAGTGCTGTATCAAGGCATTTCCCTGATGCGTCCTGCTCAACTGCAACGAGACACGGTACACCTTTACCTGCAACGTACTGACTTCTGACTGTATGACCTGGCCCTTTTGGTGCGGCCATGAAGACATCAACGCCTTTGGGAGCGACTATCTGCTTGTATCTGATGTTGAAGCCATGAGCGAATGCTATTGTCTTTCCTTCAGTGAGATACGGAAGCATCTCTGAACGATACATATCAGCCTGTTTCTCGTCATTGATGAGTATCATGATTATGTCTGCTGCTTTCGTTGCTTCGCTTACGGTCATAACAGTGAAGCCGTCTTTCTCTGCAACAGGCCATGATTTGCCGCCCTTGTACAATCCGACGATTACATCACAGCCTGAATCGCGTAAATTCATTGCGTGTGCATGACCCTGTGAACCATAACCTATGATTGCGATTTTACGTCCTGAGAGTTTGTTGATGTCGCAGTCCTTCTCATAATAAACCTTTGCCATTGGAAATAATTTCTCCTTTTGTAGTTTGAAAATTTAGAACGAATTGATTTTAGCAGAAAAATTTTACAATGATATAATCTCAATCACACATTAAATATTTCATTTTGAAAAAGTAAAAGGAAGATTGACAAGTGCAGGATAAAATCGCCATAATCGACCAACAATCAACGACTAACGACCAACGACCAGATTCATGTCCTCAGGTATCAGTATTCGTTCTCATCTACAATGGTTCATGGGAAAGAGTAAGGGCAACATTGAATTCTGTGATCATGCAGAAAGGTATTGATTTTGAGGTTATAGTAATGGATGATTGCTCAAAAGTGAATCATTCTGACAGGATAAAAGATTTCTTTTCACGTCATAATTTCAGTAATTACAGGCTGATAGTTCACGAAAAAAATCTAGGCACAGTGGCAACATGTCTTGAAGCTGCTCAGGAATCAAAAGCAGAATACACTCGTGGACTTGGGCAGGGAGATATGTTCTTTGATGAATATGCATTAAGAGATTCATATAATTATATGGTAAAAACAGATGCAGAAGTCATGGTCTCACAAGCAGTATGCTATTATGCATTCTCAAACCCCATAGAAATATTTGAAAATCACCGTTACCCTCAGAATATTAAAGCGTATAATGATCCTGATGAATTGAGAGAAAGCTATTTGCTTCATGATGACCGTGTTTCAGGAGCAACAGTAATGTTCCGTCGTGAAGTGTTTGCTGCGTATATGCAAGAAGCTGTTTCTGAAGGCATGAAATACATTGAAGATTTCATGATAAGGTGTATGGTATTCGATAAGAGACGGATAAAATTTTTGGACAGAGATGTCATATTTTACGAGTGCGGAGCGGGAATATCGAATGTGAAAGGCAAAAATACTCCTCACAAAACAAAGGCCATCGCAGAAGCTATGGATAATGACATATGTATAAATAATATTATGCTGTTAGAACGATGCAAAAAATACCCTTCAGAATTCTCAGATAGACTATTAGCATTACTTACACCATTGGAAAATAGACAAAAACTGAAAGCCAAACTCGGAATACTATCAATACCTCTCGTGCTATTATGGCGTTCACTGAAAGATGTAAAAGAGAAGATACTATTAGTAACACTAAAGGATTTTATAAAGACGAACATAAATGTATCAACAGACTTCGCAAACCTCTGCATTAACCGCGAATGATGAAAGGAGAAGCATATTGCAGGTAATCAAATATATGTTCCAGCCTCATGGAGATGAACGGGGACAGTTAATATCACTTGAAGAATTCAACGATATACCCTTCAGAATAAAGCGCGTATACTTCATGTACGACACTCTTGAAGGAGTAGTGAGAGGACATCATGCACACAAATCGCTTGAACAAATTCTTGTATGCATTCACGGAAGCTGTAAGATTCGACTCGACAACGGAACTGAATCAAAAGTTATTCCTCTTGAGAAACCATATGAAGGTCTCTATGTTCCAAACAGTATGTGGCGTGAGATGTTTGATTTTTCACCTGATGCAGTCTTACTCGTATTCGCGTCAGAAATTTACGATGAGAAAGATTACATCAGGGATTATGACGAATTCAAGAGATATATAGAAAGTGAGAATAAGCATGAAAGTATATGACAGATTAGACAGACAATATGAGAAATATGCAGAAGAATACAAACAGGCAGCATTGAGAGTTCTTGATTCGGGCTGGTATATTCTCGGCCATGAGCTTGAAGAGTTCGAGAAGGAGTTTGCTGATTATATCGGCTATCCTTACTGCGTTGGACTGAACAGCGGACTTGATGCCTTGATTCTTGCGGTCAAAGCTCTTGGAATTGGTGCAGGCGATGAAGTTATTGTCCCTGCGAATACGTACATTGCAACTGTTCTCGGCATAACTGCAAACGGAGCTGTACCTGTATTCTGTGAACCTGATGAATTCTACAACATTGATGCCTCACGAATCGAATCACTCATCACAAAGAGAACTCGTGCAATCATGGTTGTACATCTTTACGGTCAGGCAGCGAACATGTCAGCAATACGGGAGATTGCAGACCGTCATAACCTGTATCTCATTGAGGACTGCGCACAATCACATTCGGCGAAATTTGACGGCAGGACTTCAGGAACATGGGGTGATGTTGGGTGCTTCAGCTTCTACCCAACGAAGAATCTCGGCGCATTCGGTGATTCTGGAGCTGTACTCGTGAAAGACGAAAAGCTCGCGGAAAAGTTCAGAGCGTTACGGAACTACGGAAGCAGAGTGAAATATCACAATGACTACTGTGGAGTTAATTCACGTCTCGATGAAATGCAAGCGGCTTTGCTTCGAGTGAAACTCTCTCATCTCGATGAACTTATAGCTGAGAGAATCACTCTCAAGGACAAATATCTATCCGGCATAACGAATCCTGCAATCATACTTCCGAAGGTGCGTGAGAAATCCGGACATGTATGGCATCTCTTCGTGATTCGGAGTGAAAGACGCAATGAACTTCATGATTATCTTGAAGCACATGAAATTCACACGCAGATTCATTATCCGATTCCGCCTCACATGCAGAAATGTTATGAGTATCTTGGCCATCATAAAAGGAATTTCCCGATTGCAGAGAGATTTGCAGATGAAGTTCTTAGTCTTCCGTTCTATAATGGCATGACTGAAGATGAAATCAATTATGTAATTGAGGTAATCAATGCATTCTGAAATAAATATAACTACCCCTGTGGTGGATATAATATTTCTTCTGTAGTAATAAAATACTACATAGGTTGATACGACAATGAAGACTTTATGTATAGCAGGAAAAAATAATATCGCAGTAAACGTTCTTGATTATGCGGTAGGGAAATACGCAGACATTGAGATAATCGCCGTCATGAATAAGAATGAAACTTACAAAGATTCATGGCAGCGTTCATTTGGCTTGTACTGCCTTGAGAATAACATACGAATCTTAAAACTTGAGGACATCTACAGCATAAGGGACTTAGTGTTTCTTTCGCTTGAGTTCGACAGGATAATCATTCCGTCAAGATTTGAATCACCGAATCTATTCAACATACATTTCTCACTGCTCCCGAAGTATAAAGGATGCAACACATCAATTATCCCAATCCTGAATGACGAAGCAGAATCAGGAGTAACACTGCACAGAATGAGACGAGGAATTGATACGGGTGAGATTATTGCACAGAAGAAGGTCGATATTCTTTATGATGATACGAGCTTTGATTTGTACAGGAAACTCATTGATGCAGGAAGTGAGCTTGCGGTTGAATATCTTGACCGCCTGATAAAAAATGATTTCACAGAGACTCCGCAAAGCTGTGTTCACTCAGATTATTATTCAAGAGCTGAAATTGACTACGGAAACCTTCAGCCTGATCTGAACAGAACAGCCTGGCAGATTCATAACCAGATAAGAGCGTTTGCATTCAGACCGTATCAGATGATGACTTTCATGGGTTCATCTCTTATCGGAAGCAGAATAACTAACAGCGTATCACAAAAGAAGCCCGGAACTGTTCTTGAGGAAACGGATACTCACTTTCTGGTAGCTACGATTGACTATGATATGTTAATTTACAAGGACGTTCTGAATCAAATTATTGCGGCCATGAATGAACATGACAATGAACGTGCAAAGAGACTGTGTGAATTCGGCAGGATAATTCACGAGAAAAACGAAAATGGAGATTCACCAGCATCAATAGCAGAACGCGAAAATAATTCGGAAATGCTTGAATTTTTTGCAGGAATTACGCTTTACGAACACGAAATAAATCGCTATACTCAGCCAACAGCCAACAGCCAACAGCCAACAGCCAACAGGTATAATCTATCTTTTTATACGTACAGGAAAAATAACACCTTCTTCAGAAAGAAATTTTTGGAGAAGGTTTTTCGCATTCATCAGGGGGAATTCCAATGTACTTGCGCAAGTTAGTTCCTTCTGATGCTGTGTTTATGCTCGAATGGATGAGCGACTCTGATATTACTCAGCATTTCAGGGCAGATTTCGCCTCAATGACACTCTCAGACGTAAACGCATTCATTGATTCAGGACAGAAGATTTCAAACGGGAACATAAACGCTGCTGTCTCAGATGATAACGGCACGTACATGGGAACAGTGAGCCTAAAGCACATAGACTTTCGTGAAGGCAATGCAGAGTTTGCAATTGTAATGAGAAAATCTGCAATGGGAAAAGGATTCGCATGGTTTGGAATGAGTGAGATTATTGCGGGAGCTTTCCGTGATTTGAATCTCAGTCTCGTTTACTGGAATGTCCTGAAGAGTAACACTAGGGCAGTTAGATTCTACGACAAACATAATTTCTCAGAGATGCTCAATGTTCCCGATGAGTTCATGAAATATTATGAGGGAATGCAAAATCTCAAATGGTATTCAGTAAAACAACTGATGACAAATAAAATTTTGCCTCCCATAATTGACACAAGACACAAGACACAAGACACAAGACACAAGACACAAGACACAAGACACAAGACACAAGACACAAGACACAAGACACAAGCTCGTATTATGTCTTTACGAGAGTTCTTATAACTTATGTCCATACATTAATCATATCAATATTAATCATAAGAAATTTATTCCTCGTTCATTACTTTTATGGGCGGGGATTTTTTGCATTGGAGGATTTTCACAATGGACGAAAAGCAGTTCACCGAAAAAATGAAAGCAATTCTCGACAATGAAAATATTACACTCGATTCTTCCCTCTCTGAAATTGAAGAATGGGATTCTCTCAGCGTAGTGAGCTATATAGCAATGGCTAATACAGTGTTTGGCTGTAAGCCATCTCCTGAGCAGATTAAAAGCTGTGCAACAATCAAAGATTTGTATTCAATCCTGCAATAAGATGGGACAGATCAAATTTGATTTCACGAATGAACGTTATGTAGTTACAGGAGCATCTTCAGGAATGGGCAGACAGGTTGCCATTGAGCTTGCAGAATCAGGAGCGGAAGTTCTCGCTATTGGCCGGAACATTGAGCGTCTGTCTGAACTTGAGAAGGATTATCCTGCAAACATATTCGCATGTTCAGTTGATGTCTGCGATGATGATGCGGTTGAAGAAGCAGTATCATCATTCACCAGTACACACGGAAAACTTAACGGCGGAGTTCATGCTGCAGGTATATCTGACATAATGCCTTTCAGAAATTACGATACTGAATCCGCAAAGCGAATCATGGATGTAAATTTCTGGGCAGGCATGAATCTTCTGAAACTCATTACACGATCGAAATACGGCAATTCAGGAACATCTACTGTCCTGTTCTCATCTGTAGCTTCCGTTTCTCCGGCAAAAGGAATGTTCGCATATGCTGCCTCAAAAGCAGCTATAGATTCAGCGGTACGTTCAATAGCAGGAGAAATATCATCGAAGAATCACAGAGTGAATACTGTCCTTCCAGGCTGGGTTATAACCCCGATGACCGAAAAGTTAAGTGCTTCAGCAAAACTCAGCAGCATTATCTCAAAGTATCTTCTCGGTCCGGGCAAACCTGAAGATGTCAGCGCAATGGTTCTGTTCCTTCTGAGCAATGCATCACGATGGATAACAGGAAGCAGCATAATTATTGATGGTGGTC
>CAJOMU010000009.1 GCA_905235735.1 uncultured Synergistales bacterium | reverse complement strand
CCATGTCATGAAGTCTTATTGCGTAACGTCTGAATATCTCAAGCCAAGACTGCGGGCACTCAATCAACGGAAATCTTGCGTCTATTGCGTCTGTATTGAAGACTATGAATTTTGGAGCATTATCCTCTGAGAAAAATTCTGCGTTCTGTTCATCAAGCCATGAGGTATATGCACTGTAGGCCTGGCAAATTGGCATTGGCTTATAGTTCGGAATATCTTCCGCAAATGAGATTTCAAACGGATATATCGTCATGGTATCATTCGAGATGGTTTCAATGAACTCTGAAGGCAGTTTTAATTCTCGCGCATCTTTAATATCTTTTATGTCTCTTACTGATGACACATTATTCCAGAATTCAAATAGAGGGTTCGTTAATGCATTCCTTATCACGAACTGAAAACGATAATCAGCATCATTTAAGCCAGTTAATGATACTACAAATGATACTGCAAATGCCGCACATAAACATACTTTCAGGATTTTCGAGAATAAACGCCTCATGTGAAGCTCATGGTGCATGAAGAGAACATAAACTGAAAGCCAGCAACACAAATTCGGCATGAACATCAGCATATGACCGTCCGCACGCGTAAAAGCATGCTTGAATAATCCGAATACTGGTATTGCAAATAACATCGCATACTTAAATGAATGCTTTATTCTGAAAAAATCTGCCTTAATAAGAATAACTGCAAGCACCACAGAGCACATCAAAAAAAAGACTGCCATTTTTATGTGTAAAGTTAAACTCATCGCAGATATATAGCCCGAAGATATTTCATAAGCACCTCTTACGTAATAGTACAGTTCCATCAATGATGGATTATAAATCATGAAGCATATTAAGAAGAGTACAGGGATGATTAGCAGAACGGGAAGATATTTAGATGGGCGAAACATCAGAGCAAACATAACTATCGTCATCATATCGATTGCACCAGAATTGAACTTCGTGAATAATGACAATACACATAAGAGTGAGGCCATGAATAAAAATTTGATTTTGCCAGAGAGCCAGCATAAGGACAGCAGGCATAAAATCATGAATGTATTCGCATATTCACTGCTAAGTCTTCCGAATACACAGCTTCCCAAATAGAATAGCGTAAACGAGATTAGTATATTATCTTTTCGTGAACTTATGACAGAGTTACGTTCTGAGAAAAATATATACGAGAAGATTAAACCTGCAGATACTGCCATGAATATCCAGTATGCAAGTGAAATTATTGCGTTGCTACCAATATTCATTGGACATATTATGAATCCTAGAGGGCCATATGTGAACATTACATCATGACCCCATAAAACGCCTTCATTGAAGAACCTGTTGATTGCGTATACCCATGATACATCAAGCCCTGTAGTTATACTTGACATACCGAACTTGAATAACGTTATGAACGCAATTATTGTATAGAATATCCTGATATATTTTCTATCCTCTGTCATTTTTTTCCCTCCTCGATCATTATGTTCTTTTTTCGGCAATCATGAACATCTGTTTTCCCAATATCCTCCACGCTAATGGACAATGACAGTACAGCTTAATCATCCAGTCATATTGTGGAAGACGACTCTTTGTTGTATAGGGCAGAAATTTATCAATTACAGTAATTATGCTGTACCCCCCCCCCCTTACAGAAGATATACTCAATGCTTCACACATACTCTTCTCGGTCAACGGCGTGTAGTGATCGAAGAAGTCCCAGTACTGTCCCGGAAGATACTTTATGTTCGGCTGAAGAATCATGATTTTCCCGTTGACGCGCAGAACTCTCAGACATTCATTCAAGATTGCGATTATGTCATCCTTGTCGCGTACATGCTCGAAGAAGTTTGATACGAAGACTGCATCAATCGAATTATCATCGAGAAAGCTGAGATTCTGTGCCATCGTATTATGAACTTCAACGAAAGGTGCTGAGTGTTCTCTCACATCTGGATTCAGGTCTACTGCTATACGTCTGCCCATGTGATTATCACGGCATATGTTGTTGATAAAATCACAATAACCAGCGGCCAAGTCAAGAATATCATCTGAAGGTTTGAGATATTTGCTGAAGAACTCATCACATAAAATCTTCCAGAGTGCATTACGTTTCTTCCATGTATCTGATTCAAACCGGTTTGAATATAACTTCTCAAGTTCCATTATTATCCTTCCTTACTTTTGCCTCTTTCGTCTGTGCGTAAATGCATATATGTACCAGTGAAGATAATTCGGAAGCCATTTGATTATCTTGAAACGTGATTGTCCTGCTGTGCGGTCGTGCCATTCCGTTGGAACTTCCCGAATCAATAAGCCCATTGCAAACGCCTTCACCACAAGTTCAATTCCAAGCTCAAAGCCTCCACTGCTCTCAATCGTTACCCTTTCTAGAAATGTTTTTGCATACAGCTTGAAGCTATTCGTTGCGTCATGTGTAGGTACTCCTGCAAACCAGTACAAACTCACTCCTGCTGTACGAGACATTATTCCCTTGATGAACATCTTCAATGAATGCGTATGCTGTGAACCGCCCTTCATGTATCTAGATGCACATATGACTGATGCATTATCCTGTTCCGCAACTTCAATCATCGAGTTCATCACTTCAGGTGGGTCTGACAAATCTGCCATCGTTACTATCTCATACTTCCCTGTTCCTGATGCTAGTCCCGTCTTGATTGCGTTCAATGCTCCTCGTCCGTATGCATTCTTCACAAGCTTTATGTTAGCCTGGCCAAGTTCACGAATCACAGGTAAAGTGTTATCCTCGTCAAAGTCATATACGATTAATATCTCATGCTCATACTTCAGCTTTGCATTTATCGCATCTATTGCTTGCCTGATATTCGCTCCCTCATTGTAGACCGGAATTATTATGCTCAGTATCATATTCCGCCCGTCCTCACCTGCTCGCTTATCCACGGAATTACTTCGTCTAAAATCTCATCTAGTGTCGTCTCGGCCCTGAAACCCAACAATCGTTCTGCCTTCTCCGTATCTGGTACTCTCATCTGTACGTCATACTTGAATGGTTCATCACTGACATATGAAAACGGAAGCGAATCACCGTGTATCTTCTTCCAGATTGCTTGTGCTAGTTCTAATACACTCGTTGATACTGGTGTAGACAGATTGAAATCTTCATTGACTGATTTATCACTCTCAATGCACATACGAATTCCTCTCGCTAAATCTCCTCCGTATGTGTAATGCCTCACCTGTTTTCCTGAACCCAGAATATGCAAAGGATTTTGACCCTTCAAGACCTTCTGCACTAAATCAGGTACTACATGAGACATTGCGAGTTTCACATTCCCTGAGAGTATCTCACTATCACATAACGCTCGCTTCTCACCTGTTCCTACACAGTTGAATGGCCGTATTATCGTGTATGGCAGACCGTATTGCTCATTTGCTCCCTGTGCATAGTATTCACATGCTAACTTCTGAAATCCGTATGTGCTCAATGGAGGAGGACATTTATGTTCATCTCCTTCATGACTTGGGAATTTCTCCGCTGATTCATACACCATACTTGAACTCAGTATGTTTATCTTCTTCAACTTCCTGTGTTCATGCGCCCATATCGCCGCGTCAAATGTTGAGGCCGTTATCCTGTCGTTCTCCGCAAGCAAATCATACGCGTAATGATGAAAGTATGATATTCCTCCTATCATCGCCGCTGATGCTAATACCTGGTCGCAATCTGAAATCAATTCCTTCATTAAGCCCGTGTTCTTTGCATCGCCTTCTACAAAGTGATAGTTCGGGTGATTGTCGTAACTCTTCTCAACCTTGCCGTACTTCGAGAAATTATCTATGCCGATTACTTCATGGCCTCGTTCGAGCAGCTCTTCAACCAGATAACCGCAGATAAATCCCGCTGAACCTGTAACTAATATCTTCATGTTAATTCTTCTTTCTCCACACATTCCAGCAGTCTACATACGGAACTTCTATCTTCAAGTTCTGATATTCTTTGTGCGGTACTCCGAGTATCACTCCGTCTGCCTGCGATAATACTTCCTCAAGTGAGGCTGTGTTCAGATATGGGTCATGTATGAGAACTTCTGCCATTCTGAACTCAAGATTTTTTCTAACCTTGAATGATAAACTCTCTCTCGTGTCATCGTTATTCGCCTTGAATGTCATTCCAAGTATCGCTATCTTCTTGTCCTTCAGTGAACCCATGCGTCTCTCTAGCTGACTCACTACGAAATCAGGAAGTCCTTCATTCACGAGCATTCCTGCCTGACCTAGAAAGAACTTGTTGTTATAGAATGCACTTAACTGCATGGTATCCTTAAATAAGCATGGCCCTGCCGCAAATCCTGCACGCGCAAAATGTTTCGCTCTCGGATAATCATCTGATAAAGCGTTCAGTATCTTGTAGAAGTCGTAACCTTTTTCTTCTACCATCATGTAGAACTGATTCGCTATCGCAAACTCCAAGTACCTCCATGAATTTGTGAGGAGCTTCGCAAGTTCTGCTTCTTCAGGTTCAAGTTCTATTATCTTCGGTGCTATACGCGAAAATATCTCTGAGGCTTCGTGAATTGCTTCGGCTGAGTTCCCTGATACTAACTGCGGCAATGTGAATATCTCCTGAATTCCTCTTCCCTGTACGATTCTTTCAGGACAGAATGCGAGTTTGGGTTTCACATTGAAGGCTTTCGTCAACATGTTCTCGATTACTCTGAATACTCCGGGAAAAATTGTCGAACGAAGTATGATTAATTGATTGGGCTTCATGTACGGAAGATATAACTTTATTACGCTGGTTATGTCTCGTATTCTTGGGTTCAAGTGTTCGTCTACTGGCGTTCCTGTTACGAAGATCACTGCATCTGCTTCTTTGACGCTGTTCATGTCCGATGTGGCTTTCAATGTTCCCGCTTCAAGTGCTTCTCTCAGTATCTCTTCTGCTCCTTCTTCCTGAAACGGGACTTTTCCGGCATTGATTTCGTTTATGACTTCGGTGTTTACGTCAATGAGGTCTACGTAATTTTGCCCCCCCCCAGTTACGTATTTTGTGCAACCTTTGGACAATGCAAGGCCAAGAGGAAAACCTACATGACCGCATCCTCCTACTATTGCAATCCTCTTCATGATTGCTCTGCTCCCTTCTTATTATTCTATGATATAAATCTCTTTCGGTGTTCCTGTTCGGGTAATTTAGGTTCTATTTCTCCGGCTTTCATTAATGCCGTTCTCGTCATTAATGGCCCAGCTAATTCATATATTAACACACTAAATAGTATTATATTACGAATCATACTTCCCATCTCTGAACCTAATGACTGCGCACTCAATACCATTCCTAATGCTACTCCCGCCTGCGGAAATAATGTTATCCCTAAATACTTTCTCACATTCTCATTGCATTTCATTATCGTACTTGAGATTGATGCTCCGAAATATTTTCCCATACACCTCACTACTATGTACACAATCCCTATCAGCATTACATCTCCGTACTTGAATACCGATAGCTCTAATCTCGCTCCTGACAATACAAAGAATATCGCATATAACGGTGCACTCCATCTCTCTGATCTATGCATTATGTCCGCACTATACTCGCTGAAATTGCAAAATACTGTTCCCAATGTCATGCATACAAGCAATGATGAAAAACCTATGCGAACATTCTCAACGTAAAATTCCGTTGATGATAATGCTATCGTCATCAGTACAAACGAAATCGTCATTGATAATCGGTTCGTGTTTGAAAAGAACAATTTCTCTAGCTGGGTTAGTATTGCTCCCATTATCGTCCCCAGTATGAATGAACATATGATTTCCGTCAGTGGGTTTATGATTATCGATGTCAGGTTCAGTATACCTCCGTTCATGGCCTGTGCTACTCCGATTGAAACTGCAAATATAATCAATCCTGCCGCATCATCTAATGCCACTATCGGTAGAAGTAAATCCGTTACAGGGCCTTTCGCTTTGAACTGTCGCACTACCATTAACGTTGCTGCAGGTGCTGTGGCTGATGCTATCGCTCCCAATGTTATAGCAACTGGAACAGGAAGAATGTTATCGCCAAGATATTTGCTCAGTGATATTAATGCTATGTCAACAAGTACTGTCGCACTTACTGCCTGAAATATTCCGATGAATAATGCTGACTTCCCCATCGTCTTTAACATCGACATTCGGAACTCTGACCCTATATCGAACGCTATGAATCCTAATGCTATGTTCGAGAGTATGCCCACCTCCGCAAGTTCTTCACTGGAACTGAATCCTATGTGCATACTGCCCAATACATATGGCCCTACTAATACTCCTGCGATTAAAAATGCTGTTACATCTGGAAATTTGAAACCTGAAAGTTTGAAGATACGTGTCATCATCAGACCAGCTGATAATGCAAATGCCGTTTTCAGTAGTAAAAACATGAAGTTATAGATGCCTCGTTTCGTAGTTAATTCAAATCCGAGATTATATCACTAACTTCCTTTTTTATAGGCTAATAATGGCTTGATTATCTTGTATATCTCTCCGGCTTTCTGACTCTCATACTTCTTCACTAATGCATTATTGATGCCCTGCTTCGTCTTATAGCTCCTGATTATCTTCACTACTTCCGTTAGCACCGCTTTATCCGTTATCTGTCCTGATAGCTTCTCCCGTATCTCCTTCGTTGTTGGCTCGGCCGGTTTCATTGGTGCTGGTGTTTGGTTGCTTATGCTCTGAATTACTGAGAGCTTCACTTTAAACTTATCCCAGAATGATATTAGCGTATTGAACCCGTTATCCTTCGAGACTATGAAGTATTCCCCTTCTGTATCCTTATGTATCACATATCCCACGTATGATGATAACTGAAAATCTAATGCGTTCTTATGCCCAGCCTCCACCTTGTTGTATGTTATTAGGGCCTTCGATTCATTCAGCTGCATGTGAATATCAAACGTAATCTTGTCCGCATTCCTGCTGTAAAATATATACACACTGTTATTCTCATCTAGTGCGTTTATTCCATTTAGTCCCTCTGAACCTACATTCTCGTAATCTATAAAATAATAATTCATCTTTTTAGTTCCCGGCTGTATTCTCCATTGATGCACTATATATCTTACAGCATGAACGTCCTCCCCTCTTCGCTCGGTATAATGCTAAATCACTCTCATGTATCAGTCTGTCTATGCTCTTCTCCTCTCCTTTTAGTCTCTGCGATATTCCTGCACTCACTGATAGCTTCTTCATCGTTCTTGTCGTTGCATAATAGCCTAACAGTTTATTCATGAAGTCATTCACCTTCTGCTCAACTTCAGATATATCCCGTTCACCTGCCAGCACTATCATGAATTCATCTCCGCCCATTCTCGCACAAAATCCCTCCGAAAATTCATTCTCCATCATCTCAGCCGTTGCCGCTAATGCCCGATCCCCCGCCTGATGCCCGTATGTGTCATTCACGTCCTTGAAACGATCCAGGTCAAAATATATGCATGTTATGTTCTCTTCATGCTCTGTGTTCTTCACGTATTCCTGTAAGTACCAGCGTGTAGCAAGTCCCGTCAGGTAATCCTGATGCGCCATCTCCGTTAATCTCTTCTGGTATTCTTCATATTCCTCCGTATGCTGGCTCTCTATCTTTAAGCCCTCTAGTAATCTTCGGAAATAAAACTTTGCTAATGCCTTCGTCAATGGAAATGGCCATACCATATATATACCTTCAAGCTGTTCTGAACGTAACTTCTCCGGTGATGATGTACACAAAACATATCTCACTGATGAGTTCCTGCTCTCTGGAAGGTCTTTCGTGATTATTATGTTCGTCCCTTCATGTACGGGTTCTTTAAGCACGTAAAATCTGCATGACGGTTCTTCTTCCTTCATGGCCTCTGATAGTTTCGATGAATTCACATATACGTTTATCTTTTCCATAATATCACTATGCTCATGTAGTCTCGTATGTCTTCAAGTGAATCTATTCCTTCATATATACGTTCCTTCTCTGGTATGCCAGCATAATCAACGCGTATTATCTTCCCGAAATCTCCTGCTCTCATTACTAGTTCTTTAAGATACTTCACTGCACGTGGCTTGTATATCGCAATTACATCTGATGCCCTCATTGACGCGAGTATCCTCTCAGGGTCAGATGTTCCTGATACTACAGAGAATATCTCATCTCTCATCGCAAGAAACCTTTTTGCATATGATGCCGCTAATGAATGTGCCGATATTCCCGGAATGAATTCAACCCTCACTTCAGGAAGTATATTTCTGAATGCCCGGATAAAATAATCTGCTGTCGAATACAACACTGAATCCCCTATCACAGGAAAGAGTATGTTATTTATATCTTCCCATTCATAACGCATTAACTGTTCTTCTATCTCTTTCACACATTCTGCTTCTTCCTTCTTCATCGGAAAATGTAACGCAAGTATCTTTTTATCCTTCACGTGATGCATTATTATTCTCTCAGACATTCCCGCAGTGTTCATCTCAGAACGTGGAACAATAATAATATCAGAACGTTTTGCACATTCCAGAGCTGATAACGTTATTAATTCATATTCACTAGGCCCAATGCCTGCAACAAAAATATTCATTGTGAGTTTATAATATCACACTGAAGGGAGGTTATGATTTTTCATGATTACATTACTCGCATTCGTAGCCGCTACTATCTTTCTGTTAGGCCTATGGCAATGGGCACAAGGTGGTGCTTCCTTGTGGCGCATCTTCAGACTTCAACGAGAAAAGCATTCCACTCGTGAGGAAAGATTACAGGCTGAACGTGAAGTTAAAGAGCTTGAACGCACAGCAGACAGAACAATAACCGCAAGTTTCAGAATTATTGCTACGCTCGCTGTTATGTTATGGCTCTTTCTCGGTGTTAGTGTTCTACTTCGTATGTTCGGCATCGATATGGTCGGCAAACTTACAACCCATGCAAAAGCATACTGGTCTCAGCCCGCAGTCCAGAATTCAAATAGCCCGACTCAGCAGCGTAATGATATGCTCAGGAATATGGGCAATAATCTTAGGCGTTAAGGAGTGTACTCGAACGTGATTAACTTAATGGTTTTTGACCACGATATGACTATTGTCGATTCTAGTTATGCACTTATGGCTTCCTTCAATTATGTTGCTCGTCATGAAGGTCTGCCCGAA
The DNA here is from genome assembly GCA_905235735.1 of uncultured Synergistales bacterium. Lineage (GTDB taxonomy): Bacteria > Synergistota > Synergistia > Synergistales > Aminobacteriaceae > JAFUXM01. The sequence continues at coordinate 49,040 of CAJOMU010000009.1, read as the reverse complement.
GTTTCGCATGAACTCACTATGAAATATATCGCTACTCCTTTGCCTACTTTCTGTGAAGGTCTATTAGGCGATTACAGGCCGGAATGGGTGAAAATTTACCGTGAGGCTACTGCTATCTATGAACGTGATTTAATTCGTCCGTTCGATGATACTATCCCTACAATGAAAGCATTACATGAACGCGGGATTAAACTTGCTGTGCTCTCTAACAGGGAATATCCCAGAACTGTTTTAGAACGTACTGGTCTCGCTCAATATTTCGATGAGATTGTAGGAGCACTTGAACCCTACGGTAAACTTCCGTACAAACCTAATCCTGCTATGCTCAATGAATTGTTATCTCACATGCATATTCCTGCTTCCGAAACAGTGTATGTAGGTGATGCAGATATTGACATTGTAACAGCGGAGGCGGCACATGTACGTTCAATAGGGATAACAAAGGGGAATTTCACTCATGAGGATTTCAAGCAAATGGGTGCGTGGAAAAGTATAGACACACTAACTGAACTGAAAGATATTGCAGATGCCGATAACAAATCCGCTCACTAATGAACTTGGCCCTCTTGCCGCTTATGGTGAATACTCTGAACATTCTCAGGTTACGGAATTTCAGCAGAGTTCAAAGCGTGTATTTGTTCCCGTAAATCATCTTGGCAGTGAGTCAGGAATATATCTTCTGAGACAGGCAAATAGTCCTGTAGGCTGGTATTCGTGGTGCAGTGAGGCATTTGATACTGCGAGACGTGAAGACAGATTCGTATTCCTGAACATAGGATACTCTTCATCACACTGGTGCTCAGTCATGGACACTCAATGCTTCATGAATTCCGAAGTTGCAGGTATGCTAAACAGTTCATGCATATCTGTACGTGTTGATCGTGAGGAACACCCGGATATAGACAGCCTGTTTATGGAGATATGCAGGGTTCAGAATGGGAGTGCAGGTTGGCCTCTGAATATATTCCTGACACCTGAAGCTAAACCATTCTTCTGCACTACATGGTTACCTAAGCGCACTACAGGACAGATGCCGGGAATAACGGAACTACTGCCACGCGTTAAATGGATGTGGCATATGCAGAGAGATGACATTTACAGAGCCGCAGATGTTCTTGCTGAGAGTGTGAAAGAGAGGTTTGATGTCTTATCTGGGTATGCGAAGAGGGGCGGAAAAATCAAAAGCTATGTCGCATATGAAGCACTTGATGACATGAGACGTGTATTTGATATTCAATGGGGAGGATTCGGCCATGTTCCAAAGTTCCCGGAAGCACAGAAGTTAGCCTTTCTACTTGAGCAGGCAAAGGAGAGTTCAGGAGCAGGTAAGCGGGATAAGAGTGATGCATTCACGATGACGGACATAACGTTACGCAGAATGTGGAGAGGAGGAATTCATGATCATTTAGGAGGAGGCTTCTCACGTTATGCTATTGATGAACGTTGGTTAGTTCCGCACTTTGAGAAACTCTTATGCGACCAGGCAATGATACTTCTTGCGGCGAGTAAGGCGGAGGAACTAAGACAGAATTCATTTCACAGGCTTATTGCTGAAGATATTATATTCTGTGTTACGCGAGATTTCTCTGACAGTACATCATATTCGCAGGGTTTCAGGTCTGCAATTGACGGTGATACTGTTGACGGAGAAGGCAGATATTACCTTTGGACTGAAGACGAGATAAAACGCATTCTTCCTGAAGGTGATGCAGGTCTATTCTGTGCGGCATATGCGGTCTTACCAGGAGGAAATTTCGGCAATGAAGTTGCGGGTGCACAAATCGGGTGGAATATTCTGTATGAGGCCTCAACTGTTACTGACCTGGCCAAGCGTTACGGAATTCGTGCGGCAGATGTAGGAGGCAGACTGTACGAATGCAGGAAGTTACTGCTTGAAGCGAGAGACAGACGTTATCCCCTGAACAGCGACAACAAGATACTCATGAACTGGAACGGTTTAATGTTGGGAGCACTTGCATATTCATCAGTAGCATTCAACCAAACGGAATGGAAGGACATTGCGGAACGTAACGCATTATTCCTTCAGAAGAATTTGCGGGATAAGTCAGGGAAATGGTTACGCAGGTGGATTAACGGAAAGTTAGAGATAGATGCGGTATTTGAGGATTATGCGTATTTCCTGTGGGGAATAGTTGAGCTGTACAAGGCATCAAAGCATTTTGGAGCAGGAGAGAAACAGCTGAATGACTGGCTTACATGTGCGAAGGAATTAGCAGATGTTATGATACAAAAATTCTGGGATGAAAAGCTCGGAGGGTTTTTCATGAATTCAGGAGAAGATTCGAATCTCTGTGTCAGAATGAAATCTGCTGAAGACATGAATTCACTTCCATCGGGAAATGCATTAGCGAGTTCAGCCTTAAACGACCTAGCGCAGATACTAGAGGAGAAGAGTTATTCAGAATATGCCAGAAGAATCAACGACTGCTTTGCGCATGATGCGAGGGATAACCCATTAAGCTATCTTTCAGTGATAACGAGTGCGCTATCATGGAAGCCCGTTAAGAAGAAGCCAGAACCAGAGCCTAAACCTGTACCAACGGACGAGGAACTGAATCGTGAAGAACCAGTACAGCCAGAGGAGGAGAAGCATACATCGAGAGCATCACGTAGAGCGGAGAGAGCAGAAAGGACAGATAGAACAGACAGAACAGAAAGATCAGACAGAAGTGAAAGACGCAATGCGAGAAGTCAAAGAGGACATGCCCGCAGTGCGAGAAAATAATTAAGTAGGAGGCAAAATAAATTGGAACTGAAACGTTTTATTATTGCCGCAGGAACATTGAGTATTCTTGCGGTAGGATTATGCGGAGTAACTTACGCGGATTATCAGTTTGATGATCTTGAAGGCCCATCAGGGAAGTCCTATCAATGGATGATTCTGAACAAAGCGGCGAACACGTTCGGAGATTCGCATAAGAGTGCGATTGATGTGTCAGGAGATGTACTGATGAATGAGGAATCGGTACTAGACGTACTGAGTGGGAAATCAGAGAATGAGATAACGGACAGGAGTTTGCATACGTTCTTCATTACGACAATAGACGGACATGCTGAGTTCGACATGAATTTTCGTTCACCTACGATGAGGTTTGATGTAGCTACGCCTAACCTATCACTCTCAACGATGACGAATGAGAATGATGTACCCTACACGGACATGAAAGAAGCGAAGGGGCATCCTGGAACTGGATATGATGAGACGTGGAGGAAGTATTCATTTGTGCTTGATCGGAACAGGGCATCAGACCGATATGATACGGTAGCGCAGTATTTCTATTTCCAGCAGGTCCCATCAGCAACACCAGCGCAGGGAATACCCAGACCTATGGTGATAGCAAATGTAAGTCCGTATGGAGCGCAGGAAGAACCATTAGAATTGAGAATGACGCTGAGAGATTCATCGAACAATGACGGAAACATCACAGCATATGACCGTGATATATGGTATCTGACAGACGAGAAGACGACAGGCGGACTTCAATGGGTATTTGTTCCAGTAGATGATCTGAACACGGATAACACTCGAATAAATTATTACCTTACGACTGAAGTTGTGAATCATACATCGTATAGATATGCGGCATATGATGGACAGAGCAATAAGTGGGTATATCCGCAGACATGGAAGTTTGATCTGCCCAGACTACAGGGAACGACGGACATTGAGCGGGAATTTCAGTTAGCACCAGCGAGCAACATAGCACCAGGACTAGTGACCGTGTACAGGAGACCGTATAACGTGAACGAAGAAAACAAGCGTCCGCTGAGACTATTCCCAGTAAATGATACATACGGAACGGGTTTATTTGACCTGAGACTGAATCACAGAATAATCTACGGAAAGAGATTAGGAGAGACGTATAAATATCCTGCAAGTGAGGGAAGATTCAACATGTTTGAGATAACGGCATATCAGCCAAGACCTAATGACAGCATGAACTTCTACGACAACATTGCGCGTATAACAGGGAGCATTAGGACAGTCTCACCAGCGACAGGAACATTTACGTCGAGTTCAGTAAGCAGAACGTCAACGGGGATACCAGCCACAGCGATACAGTATTTCACGGTGAATCATACGATACCTGCACAGCTAAGAAGTTCAAGCACAGAGGGAATACTGCCATTGCACATAACGATAAACATTCCGGTAACGCAAATATCAGACCGAACATGGTGGAATAACATGGCAGACGAATGGAGACAGAGCGGAAGCATAGAGGAGATGTTTGCGGATAATTACGAGATATACCTGCTAACGGAAACAGACGGGAAGGCGAATCCCTGGAACTTATCGCAGGAACTCATGAACAAAGGGGTATATTCAGATCAGATAAAAGTCTTCTTTGATGAGAACAGAGGAAGGATTACGCAGGATAATGACAGAGGATTAATCACGGTGAGCTTTATAGTTATGCTGATGAACGGAACGAGAGACGGATTGCGGCCAGAATTGAGCATAGTGCCTGATAATTCAGTTCTTCAGGATAAAGATTACATAGTGGTACGAGACGGCACTGAAGATAACAAATGGAAGATGACGTTTTTTGTTGCACCGACCGGCTCAATTGTGAACCCTGAGATACCTGTCGACAGTGAAGATAAAAGCGGCGACAACAGCAGCAATAAGGGCAGCACTGGAGGTTCAGGAGGAGGCGGAGGATGCAATGCAGTATTTGGAATATCAGCGGCCTTAATGATTCTCGCAATAATCTACAAGAAAGAAGGAAGATAACATGAAGAGAACAATTTTGTTTGTAGTTGCGTTAATTCTGGCATTGAGTGTATCAGGCTATGCATTAGGAGCAAGCCAAGATCCGATAATCTACGTAACGGATAATATCAATGATGACTACACGAAATACGATGATGAAGGGAAGGTAAATAAGCCTGCGTATGCGGAAACACTTGAAGAGGCGTTAGATTATGCGGAAGAATTTACGAGTACTGAAAGTTTGTTTGAGAATGTTCAAATAATCATGCAGAAGAATGATACTCCTAAATCAACGATTGAGATAGACGGTTCTAATTATTCAAGCCTGAAGAGCATAACGATTTCAGGAAGCGGACAAAGAACGATAAACATTCCAAATAGTGATGGCAGGCATTTTGTCATAAGCTATTCTGATGTGAAACTTGTACTCGCGAATATAACTCTCAGAGGAGGTTCAAACGGAGGCGGCGTGAGTATTTCAGACGGTGAAGCAGAATTCAACAATGTAACGTTCAACAACTGTATATCACCAGAGAAAGATGATGACGGAAATACAATAGGCGGTGCAGTACTTATCGCAGATAAAGGCAAAGCAACATTCAACGGCTGTACATTCACGTCAAATGAGGCTTCCAACGGAGGGGCGCTCTACACATCATCAAGCAATGCGGTGAACTTCACAGGCACGAACACATTCACAGGCAATACAGCAGACGGGAATGGCGGAGCAATATATGTATCAGAAAGAAGTGAAATATCATCATCAGAGACATTGACCTTCAACAAGAACACAGCCACAGAAAATGGCGGAGGAATGTACGTGTCATCAGGCAGCAAGGCAACATCAGGGACATTCACATTCACCGATAATATAGCAAACGATAACGGCGGAGCGATGTATCTTGCAGAGGCATCAGACACAACAACAGTAAGTGTATCAGGAACATTCACATCGAATACAGCACAGTCAGGCAATGGAGGAGCAATCTATGTATCATCAGGTCAGGTGCTTGAACTGGCAGGTACAGTAACATTCGACAAGAATGGTGCACCTTCAGGCAATGGAGGAGCAATCTATGTTGATGGAAGAGGTAAAATAGCAAATAAAGACTCAACCGTAACGTTCAGAGAAAATTATACATCATATGAAAAAGGTCAGGCAGATTCAGAGCCTTCAAATATTGATTCTGGATTCGGAGGAGCTGTATGTATGTCTGGAACAGATGCATTAGAATTCGGATCAGCATCATTCATCAGCAACACAGCAACGTTAGGAGGAGCATTATATCTCTCAGACGGAACAGTGAGCTTCACGAGTGCGAATTACAATGCGAACAAGGCTTATGATGGCGGTGCAGTATACACATGCGGAGGTACACTGACATATTCAGGTTCAGCGGCATTTGCTGTAAATGAAGCAGATGATGACGGCGGTGCACTCTGCGTAGTGAGTGGAACGAAGGAAGTAACTTTCTCATCTACACCGACATTCAGTCAGAACAAAGCAAACACTGACAGCGGTTCATATGGTGACGGCGGTGCAATCTGGTGGGGAATCGCGGTATCGAACTTCCCATCATCAGGAGAATTCAATACGAACTCAACGAGCGGCACAACAGATGATACATTAATTGAAGGAGATGCAGGCAAGGGAGGAGCAATATATCTCGCAGGAACATCAACCAGTGAGACACTCACACTGACATCAAATTATGTGTTCGCGAATAACACAGCATTCAATAAGGGCGGAGCAGTCTACACGAACAGTGAGAATGTAGATATAGTAATCAGTGGTGTAGAGATAACAATACAGAATACAGCGCGGTATTACGACGGAGGCTTTCTGAACAGTGCAAGAGGAAAAATTAATGTAAGCAATTCAAAGATAAACAATCAGCAGGCTAACAGATACGGCGGTGCAATTTATGGTTTGGACATCACAGTAACGAGTTCCGACTTTGAAGGCAATATTTCAGTTCGCGGTCATGGAGGAGCAATTTTCGCAGGCAAGGATGACACATACACTGACGACGGAGATGAAGCCAGTCTGAAAATCGAGACTACAATCTTCAAGAAGAATAAGGCATCGGACAGGAGCAACGGTTCAGGCGGAGCTATCACGGCAGACGAAGCAGAAGTAACGATCAACAATTCATACTTCAACGAGAATGCGGCGGGACATTCTGCAGGAGCAGTATACATTGACAAGAACTGTACGAACGTAACGATAACGCAGTCGACCTTCACAATGAACGGTTCAGACGGATCAAGCGTGAATGCTCAGTATGGTGGAGCAATCCGAAGCGAATCATCCTTAGCGGTGAAGTACAGCTATTTCTACAGCAACAATGCTCAGAACAGCGGAGGAGCAATATACTTCAGCCGCCAGAACGCAGAATTCAATCTCGAATGCTCAATGTTCAGACGGAACACATCATCAGGCAGTGCAGGTGAGGCCGTTTCAGGCGGAGGGGCAATTTTCCTTGATATCGACAGGACAACAATAGAACGTTCAACATTTGACACAAACACAGCAAGAGGAACATCAGACGTAATGGGCGGAGCTATATACGTGAGAAACGTAAGGGAGAGTTCAGTCCAAAATTGTACGTTCACGGACAACCAGGCTTCAGGTACTAATGCAAACGGAGGAGGACTAGCATTAGTTGGACCAGGAAAGGTGAATGTAATTAGCTGTACGATAACGGCAAGTTCAGTATCGGGAGGAAATTCAGCGACTAATATGGGCGGAGGCATCTGGGTATCAACACAGGGAAATCTCTCAATTGGCGGAACGATAGTAGTAGGAAACACAGCGAATTACGGCGGAGATATATGTTCATTAGGGGAATGTTCATCGAGTTCATTGGGGTTCAACCGAGTGGGAAAATTTTCAGGTGATTCATCGACAGGGTCAACATCATGGACAGCTCAGCCTAACCGTGCAGAAACCGACCGTTCCAATGAAGACTGGACAAAGTCGACATTCTTCGGAGATAACGGAGCTTTGAAAGACAACATATTAGATTCGGAGAAACCACCTTTTATAGGCTCAACCCTCGCTGATGACGGACAGCTTAGACTTCAGACGATAATGCTCAGTGAAGATGTAACGCTTGCTGATGCAGACAGAGCCACGAACATCATCGATACTTCATACAGTGCATCATTCCCAAGATACGATGAACGAGGAGCAGACAGGTGGTCAACGAATACCGCATTAGACATCGGAGCAGTTATGTTTGACGGAACGATATCAGGCAATCCCAGCGAACCAATAACGACCTACACAGTTCAGAGCATAACGATGAGCGGAATTCCAAACACAATAAGGAGCATAGGACAGACAGCAAGCCTAATCGCAATGGTGAGATATTCAAACGGCAGAACTGCATACGGCGGAGATAATACAGGATGTGAGCCGGTAACATGGTCAAGTTCGAATCCAAGCATAGTGCGAATAGACCAGAAAGGCAATATTACAGCACTATCAACGACAGCGAATAACAGCTACGTAACGATAACGGTATCAACGAAGCGGAACACAGCGGGAGGTGTACCAGCTAAGGACAGCCGTGCAGTGCGGGTATCTGGTCAATACAGCTATCTAAATATCTCACCGGCATATCAGACATATTTCGCGTCATTTATACAGGAGTTAGCGGAGCATGATATAGCGGTAAGTCTCGTAGATGAGAACGGTGCAGGAGTGAAGGCCTCAAGTTTCCAGAGGGAATTTAAATCGGCGTGGAATGCAAATAGTGCGACGCAGATAACGGATTTAAGAACCTCAACCCCCGAATTCAACACATTGACGAGCTACAGAGCCTCAGGCTATATTCCTTCAAAGAATGCAGCGGCAAACATAAACTTCCATGAGAGGAGCAACGGTGATGTATTTGGTCTAGTATATACGTGGAGATTCAGCGGAAGTGAGATGAAGTCATTATTTGGGTATGACTTATCGGAGAAGACGGTGAATGCTACTCTAGCGGACGAACTCTTCAAGACATTACGAATAGATTTTGAGGGAGCGAACCGCGTATTTGAGGTAATCGGAGGATCAGGAGTGAGTGGAAAGGACGCATATACGAACCAGTCGTTGAAGCTAACGAAGGCAGACGGCAACAAAGGTCTGAATATAGAACTAACAGCGTATCTAGCGAATGTAACCGCCAGTGGAAATGAAGCGGACGGCCCGCAGTTACTGGGAGCAGGTAGCCGAAAATTGCTAGTAGTGCCTGACGGAGCGGAAGACGGAGCGATAACGGGTTCGATGTGGCTGATTCAGAAGGGATCATCTCCGACCGACGATGACGGCGGCAACAATGGCGGCAATAGTGGCGGCAACAACGATGGTGGTAACAGCGGCGGAAATAGCGGCGGTAACAGTGGCGGCAATAACGGCAACAACAGCGGAAGTTCATCAGGAGGAGGCGGAGGAGGCGGTTGTAACGCGTTAAGTCTTGGCCTTCTAGCATTAGTCCTGATTTTCAAACGCAGATAGTAGATTCAGAGAACAGGCTCTCCTAATAGAATAGGGGAGCTTGTATTTTTGAGATAGAATGCTAAACTTTCACTATAAGGTTAAATTTAGTCAATGAAGAGATGATAAGAATGAAATATAAGGATTACTATGCGATATTAGGAGTAAGCAGGGAAGCGAAGCCAGAGGAAATAAGGAAGGCATATAGGAAGTTATCGAAGAAATATCACCCCGATGTAAACAAGGAAGCGGGAGCGGAGGAGAAATACAAGGAGATAAACGAAGCATATGAAGTGCTGAAAGACCCCGATAAACGTCAGAGATATGATACGTTAGGAATGAACTGGCAGCAGGGAGAGGATTTCACTCCGCCGCCTGGCTGGGAGCGTGTGGACTTTGGAGGAAATGGAGATATGGGAGATTTCAGTGAATTCTTCCAGTCGATATTTGGGAACACGGGAGGAAGGTTTAACAGATTTGAGGATATATTTTCAGGCAGACATAGAACAGTGAATCGAGACACAGAAGCAAATCTGACGCTCTCTCTTGAAGATGTTGTTGAAGCTGGAACACATACGTTATTGCTAGGGAACAGGAAACTCAGCGTAAAGCTGCCTAAAGGTATAACGGAAGGTTCAAGAATTACGCTGCCTGGAAAGTCAGAGGGAGGCGGAGACATATATGTGAACGTTCATATAGCAAAGCACAAGAGATTTACGATAGATAGATATGATTTGCTGTGTGAAGTGCATGTGCCAGTATGGGACGCTGTACTAGGGAAGGATATTACTGTAGAGACGCTTGAAGGATATGTTGAAGTGAAGATGCCTGCGGGGCTTCAGGACGGACAGAAGATGCGACTACGAGGAAAGGGAATGCCAAAACGAGATGGTAGTAGAGGAGATATGTATGTGAGGGTGAGGATAGACATACCGAGACGAGTGAACGAACAACAAAAAGCATTATGGGAAGAATTATCGAAGCTAGGTTTATAATCATTCATGGAGAGGTGAATTAATCTTGCACTCAAAGATATTTAATGTCCCTAACACTTTAAGTCTAATACGAGTATTTCTTGCACCTGTAGTACTATTATTTTTATCATTGAGGATTGATGCGCCAGTAACGAGACATATTCCTGGATTAAGCTGGGGAGATGTAGTTGCGGCGTTAGTATTCATAATAGCCTCACTGACAGATGCGTTTGACGGTTATATAGCACGAAAGTACAAGCTAGTAACTACACTTGGGAAGTTCATAGACCCACTTGCGGACAAAGTACTGGTGATAGCGGCCATGTTAGCACTGATAGAACTGAACCGTCTGCCAGCGTGGATAGTTATGGTAATCATAACGCGTGAATTCATAGTAACAGGGTTGCGTCTGGTAGCGGCGGCGGAGGGAGTAGTAATAGCGGCCTCAAAGGGAGGAAAGCTGAAGACGTGCTGTCAGATAGCGGCATTAATAATGCTGATACTGAATATCCCCTATGGAATGATAGTAATGTGGATAGCTATGATATTAACGGTGTGGTCAGGAATGGATTATATGATAAAAGGGAGCAGTATAATAACAGGATAATTCTGAAGGAAAATTCCCCATGTCAAGGAGGCAGGGGGATTATTTTTTTTTATACTCTTAAAAATTCAGGAACTAGTTGTTTCAATAATTTTAGCGCATCTTCAGGGTGTCTCAATGCATATTCCAGAGTTGTATCTAATTCAGCGAAATCTGTATCTTGTCCAGCTTTAATATTGCTCACGAAGATTTTTGGGTGTAAAGTCCCGTGTACAGCATTTTCATCATAGAATAACTCTTCATATAGTTTTTCGCCTGGACGAATACCCGTATAGACTATATTGATGTCCTTGTAAGGTTCAAACCCAGAAAGACGAATCAATAACTCTGCCATTTCTTTAATGACGACAGGTTCACCCATGTTAAGCACAAATAACTCTCCTCCATGACCTAAAGCTCCAGCCTGAATGACGAGACTGACAGCCTCAGGAATGAGCATAAAATATCGTTTCATATCAGGGTGAGTAACGGTAACTGGGCCACCAGAAGCAATTTGTTCTTCAAACTTAGGGATAACGCTTCCTCGACTGCCTAAGACGTTTCCGAATCGAACAGCCATATACTTAGTCTCAGGGTGTAAGTGCTGTTCACGTTCAAGGATTTTCTCAGCTAATCTTTTAGTAGCACCCATAACGCTTGAGGGATTAACGGCCTTATCAGTTGAAATCATGACCATACGCTTAGTATTGAATTCACCAGCAAGACGAGCGATAGTTCTAGTTCCCAAGTCATTAACTCTCATGGCCTCTCTGGGATTGAATTCCATTAAGGGGACATGTTTATGTGCGGCGGCATGGAAGATGACTTCAGGCTTAAATCTTGAGAAAACATCACGCATAGAGACTTCATCAGCGACATCAGCAATAACGGTTCTGACTGGAATATTCGTGTGTTCAGGCAAATGTTCACTGAGCAAATATATTGACTGTTCGCCATGACCGAGCGCAATAATTTCAGAAGGCTCATTGTGTAAAACCTGACGAACAATTTCACTTCCTATAGAACCACCTGCACCAGTAATAAGGACGCATCTATTCCTGATGTAATTCATGGAAGGCTCAAGGCTCATTCTAACAGGTTCACGTCCTAATAAGTCTTCGAGTTTTACTTTTCGGATACCAGAGACGGAGACTTTACCGTCAGCGAGTTCTCTAAGGCTGGGTAGAATTCGAACCTGCACGTTCAATTCAGAGAGAGTGTTATATATCTCGCGTATCTTCTTTCCATTTGCACTAGGAATAGCGATAAGCACAACGTCAAAGTGTTCACGTTCAAGAATAATTTTAAGGTCTCGTGTAGTTCCGAGAACTTTAATGCCTGAGATATGTCTTCCTGTTTTATGTTCATCATCATCAAGGAAAGCAGCGGGATATAATTCGCTTTCATTTCGCATGAGGTCTCTAGCTAAGAAAGTACCAGCCTCACCAGCTCCGATAATTAGGGTCTTCAGACGTTCGGACTTTTTACCCACATGAATAGTCTTAACCATAAGCCATGAGAATCGCAGTCCACCACACAGGAACAATCCCGCAAAGAAAGAGACGGCAAAAGATGTTCGAGGGAATACTGCGAGCTTCAGGAGACTATTCACGAGGAGAGAAGCGAGTATTGAAATGACATACAGCCAGAGGAATTTCATATAGTCTTCTGTTCCTGCATGCTGCCATATAGTTGAGTACTGTCCGAACAGTGCAAAGACGATAACGCAGACAGTCGGAATGATGAGCATAACATGTATCCAGTCGTTAAAGTAACGGGGAATGATTATGCCTAGCCTCAATGCATATCCCAGATAGACAGCAAGTGCTAGCAGAAGGAAATCGAGCAGGGCAACTACATAGCCCATGCCGGAGACTTTACGCCATTGTTCTTTGAATGCTGACATTTTAGAGTATCAGTTTCTTGTTATTATTTCCGCCAAGCCTGTCCAATTCATTCAACACGCCAGCAGGAGCTGTAGTGATTTTTGGAGCATTCTGTTTTTCATCAGCTTCCTGAATACGTTTCTGAAGTTCTTCAATTGAACGCTTAATCTCTTTCGTGTCTCCTTTAATCCATTGCATGAGATTATCCGCAGCTGCTTTGAGAGTTTTATCATCAGGCATGGCTTTAATGATTCCAAGTTCGAGAAGGATTTTGTTTTCTTCGCGAATTGAATCGAGGACATCTTTTTCATTGAAGAGGCCTTTTTTGTAGAGCATTCTGAACATGATATTGAAGCGGCTTTTTTGATTCTCATTGTTTAAAGCTAAATCTTCAACTCTTGAAACTAACATGCCTAATAACTCATCAAGAGTGATTTGCATTGGCATAAAACATTAACTCCTTTTTGAAAATATGTGATAATCGAAATTCTAGCACAGATATAAATATCGTGATAAAGTAGCTGAAAAATTAGGAGGTGTTATGTTCATTGGGAGTCTCTTTGTTTAATAAGTACAGGCCGCAGACGTTTGGTGATGTAATCGGACAGAAAGCAGCAGTAGAAATAATAACGAACTCAATAACGAGGAATACAGTCAGTCATGCATACTTATTCTCAGGTTCACGAGGCTGCGGGAAAACATCAGCGGCAAGAATTTTTGCGAAGGCATTGAACTGCAAGAACCCAAAAGGTTTTGAACCATGCGGTGAATGTGAGAACTGTACAGCAATAACTGCGGGTGAAAGTCTCGATGTAATAGAAATAGATGGAGCAAGTAACAACGGAGTAGAGAACATACGAGGTCTAAAGGAAAACGTAACACTTGCACCGTTCAATTCAAAGTGGAAAATATATATCATTGATGAAGTGCACATGCTTTCAACTGGTGCATTCAACGCCCTACTTAAAACGCTTGAAGAACCTCCTGAATACGTGATATTCATCATGGCCACAACTGAACCTCAGAAAGTCCCTGTTACGATTCGTTCAAGATGTCAGCACATACCGTTTCACAGCATAACACCAGAGGACATATATTCGAGACTGAATTATGTATGCGAATGTGAGGAAATAAAGAATGCAGAGAGTGATGCATTATGGGAAATATCGCGTCAGGCTGACGGAGCTTTGCGTGATGCATTATCATTACTTGAGCAGGTAATAGCATCAGGCGATATTACATTAGAGAACGTTGAACGCATTACAGGTGCAGGTAGCAGAACAGCATTTGAAAGATTTATACGGACATTCAGAGCAGAACCACCAGAAGGATATATTATGTTGAAGTCGATGTTTGATTCGGGGGCATCAGGTTTGAGAGTATTTGAAGAAATGTTCTCACTTGTACGCAATCTCTGGTTAATTTCTGAATGGAAGAATATAGAGGATAAACTAGGGGCATCGGAACAGGAAAAAGCATTCCTGAAAGAAGAAGCATCGAATTGGAAAACGGAAGACCTTAATGCACTGCTGAACGTTATTGTTAGGATATTATCTGAAGCCAGAAGAGGAGTGAAGCCTGATATTCTGCTTGGAATGTTCATGCTGTTTCTTGAAGGCAGTCCAGAAGTTAGATTAACTCAACAAATACAAGAGATAGATATTCCGAGAGTAACGACCAGAACAGAGCCAATAAAAGCTGAGCCAGTAAAAACAGAGCTGTTGAATGATGAAGTACTGAAAGATAAATTACTTGATAAGGCACTGACGAAAAACTTTTTGATTCACTGCTGGCTTTATGCTTCGGACGTTAATGATGATAATGGAGTTTTAACTGTTTCGGTGAGACATTCATATAGCTGGTCATATATGAAGACGGAGAGAAATGCGGCAGAATTACGGGAGATATTTCCAGAGTATAAAGACATAATCGTACAATACGAGGATAAAAAGATAATATGCCGAAAACTGTTATACAAGAATGAGAAACCAGCAGAAGCAGACCTGACGCTGAACACGAAAATAGAAGAGAAATCAGAAGAGCAGTTGAAACCAGAAGAAATTGACCCAGAAATTCAGTTAGAAATTCAGCCAGTAATTAAGTCAGAAGATACGAAACCGAAAGTTTCAAGTTCAACGAAAATAGATGAATTCCTAAGCGGTTTAAGACTTGCAGGACTGAAGACAGAAGAAATTTTGAGGATAGAGAAGTCAGTTTCAGACGAGGACATTCCAGAAGAAGGAGAACCAGAAGAATGACGAAAGAATTTGTGCACTTACATGTTCACACAGAATACAGTTTGCTAGACGGAGCTATACGAACAAAGGCACTTGCTAAGAAAGTTGCAGAATGGGAAAGCAAGGCAGTAGCAATGACAGATCACGGAGTAATGTACGGAGCTGTAGAATTCTACGAGAACTGCAAAGCTCAGGGTGTGAAGCCAATATTAGGCTGTGAAGCATATGTATCTCCCACTGGAATAAACTCTCGTGAGAAACGTTATAATCATCTGATACTTCTAGCTGAGAATAATACGGGCTGGCATAATCTAATGAAGTTAATCTCTATAGCTAACACTAATGGAATGTACTACAAGCCTAGAATAGATCATGAACTCTTAGGGAAATATCACGAAGGAATAATAGCGTCTAGTGCATGTCTTGCGGGTGAGATTCCGCAATTGATTCTGTCAGGGAATATGGAAGAGGCAACAAATTTATCTAACTGGTATCAATCGACTATGGGTGCTGGGAATTTTTTCCTTGAGATAATGCCTAATAGTCTTCCACAACAAAAACAAGTGAACGAAGCTATAAAGGAAATATCGCAAAAGACAGGAATTCCAGTGATAGCTACAGGTGATGCGCATTATCTTGAACGTGAAGATTATGACTGGCACAAGTTACTTTTGAAGATAAACACTCATGCTGATGCTAGCGATGATGCATTCGGATTCACTAGCAATGACTTCTATCTGAAATCCCCAGATGAAATGTATGCGGCATTTGAGGATTTCATGCCCGAAGCATTGACGAACACACTGGAAATAGCAGAGAGATGCGATGTTAAGCTCAAGATGAAACCAGATATAGATTATCTCCTCCCAAATCTTAAACTCGAAGACGGCGTTACTCCTGATGATGAATTGAGAAAAGAAGCTAGTGATGGTTTGCATGAGAGATTTGCGACAAAAGGAAGAGATGTAACAGAGGAATATGCGAAACGTCTTGAGTATGAATTAGGAGTGATAACGCAGATGGGATTCAGCGCATACTTCCTGATAGTGTCGGGAATAATCAAGGCGGCCAAGAAAATGAATATTCCTATAGGGCCAGGCAGAGGAAGTGCGGCAGGTTCTGTTGTGGCATGGAGCTTAAAGATTACGGAACTTGACCCTTTGAAGTATCACCTTCTGTTTGAACGTTTCCTGAATCCTGAGAGAATATCAATGCCAGATATAGACACTGATGTATCTGACAAGGGACGCGATGAACTTTTGAAGTACATATCGAGTCATTACGGAGCTGACCATGTAGCGCAGATAATCACTTTCGGACGTATGAAGGGCAGGCAGTCAGTAAAGGACGTGGGGCGTGCATTGGGTGCAGATTATTCTGTAACGAACGGGATAGCACAATTAATCCCTGTAATGGCTAAAAGTCTGGATAAGGCAATAGAAGAAAATCCAGACCTCAAGAAAATTCACGATGAAGAGTTGATTGCACGTAACATAATAGACAAGGCAAGAAGCATAGAAGGTCTGGCCAGACATACATCACAACATGCGGCAGGAGTAGTGATAAGTCCAGAACCGATAACGGACATAGTGCCAGTTAAGAGATTAGGAGAAGGTGAAACGGGTCAGGTAGTAACGCAATTCACAATGGAACCTGTGGAGAAACTCGGCCTCGTGAAAATGGATTTTCTTGGACTAAGCACACTGTCAATAATAGAAGAGGCACTAGAGAACATCAGGAATAACGGGAAGGAAATTCCTGATTTGAACAGAATAAACGATGAGATGAATGATACTGCTACGTTCAAATTATTGCAGGAAGCCGATACGATAGGAGTATTTCAGCTTGAATCAGACGGAATACGAGCAATGTTAAGGAAGCTAAGGATAGACAGATTTGAAGATTTAGTTGCCGCTCTCGCAATGTACAGGCCCGGCCCGTTAGACTCAGGTATGGTTGACCAGTACATAGACTGCAAGCATGGAAGAGCTGAACCCGTATATGCACATTCATTGCTTGAACCTGTACTGAAGGAAACTTACGGAGTGATACTGTATCAGGAACAGGTAATGCAGGCGGCGAGTGTACTTGCAGGTTACACGCTTGGAGAGGCAGATATATTGAGGCGTGCAATGGGAAAGAAGAAAGTAGAAGTAATGCAGGCACAAAGGGCAAAATTCCTTGAGGGTGCAGAGAAAAATAATATAGATGCGGAGACAGCAGGAAGTATATTCGATAACATAGAGAAGTTTGCAGGTTATGGTTTCAACAAGTCTCATAGTGCGGCGTATGCATTAATCTCATATGATACGGCATATTTGAAGGCGAATTACAGGACAGAATTCATGAGTGCGTATTTGTCCAGCCAGATGAAAGCGAAAAAGGAAGTTCTGGGTCATTATGTCATTGAAGTCCGTCAATCTGGAATTCCTGTTCTGCCGCCTGATATAAATTCATCAATGGAAAATTTCACTGCTGTAGGAAAAGTTATTCGCTTTGGTCTCGGTGCAGTATCAAGAATGGGACATAATCCAGTACAGATGATAATAGCAGAACGTAATAAAAACGGAGCATTCAAATCATTATGGGATTTTTTGAAGAGAATAGACCTAAGAGCGATGAATAAGGCAACAATAGAGAATTTAATCAAGGCCGGAGCATTTGACGAGATTATGAGCAACAGAGCAAGAATGATTCAAGCATTGCCCCTAATGATAGAAGCGGCACAGAAAGTCTCAAAACCTACAGCGCAGTTATCATTGTTCGATTTAATTCCAGAAGAGGAACAGACAGAACCAGATATGCCTGATGTACCTGATTATGACGAGCGTACCAGGCTTGATTACGAGAAAGAAGTTACAGGACTATATATATCAGGTCATCCGTATGAATCACATCAGGAAGCAATATCTCCGTTCACGAACTGCACAATATCTCAGCTGACATACTGGAAGGGTGAATCAATAAAGGCATGTATAGGAGGAATAATAACATCATTCAAGGAGAAGCAGACGAAGAAAGGGACAATGATGTGTACATTGCAGATAGAGGATGCAGAACACGGAATTGAGGCAATAGCATTCCCAAAGCAATGGGAGAACATAAAAAGCAAACTGAAAGCAGGAATGTTATGTGTAGCAGTGGGAAAAGTTGATGACAGAAATCAGTTGATACTTGATGCAGTGATACCGTCTGAAGAACTAGATGAATATGCTCAGAGATACGTGAACATCAAGATAAATGCGTCAGACTTCAGCCGCATAACACCAAAAGAATTAACAACGAAGATTAACGGGTGTTCAGGAAAAGCAGTGCTGATACTAGAGCTTCATGATGAAAATGAAATGAGGCATGTATGTATCAGCAACACTAATGTGAACGGAGAAAAACTCATGAATTCATTATCGGAGCTTGGCCTTTGAGAATATGTATAGTAGTGTCATCGGTCTCACCGAAGAAGAATTTATCGAGAACTTTCTGAAACACTGAATCAGATTCAGATATGTATGCGAAGAGGGTCATGCATGATTTCAGTTTCATATCATCTGGACTGCCCATTACTTTAAACGGGTTATTCTCCTTCAGGTTCAGCAATGCATGCGTGATTTCATTCAGTCTTGCACCCAGAACAGGATGTGCGAGATAACGTTTAGCTTCGTCAACGTCATCAATGCCGTAAAAGTGTGCATTGTAACTTCTGCCTAAACCTTTAAGCTGAGGGAAGATGTACCAGATCCAATGAGTACGTTTCTTCCCGTTCTTAATCTCATTAAGTGCACTCTCATAGCTCCCGTAAGTTTTATCGTTCTGAGCTTCAATGAATCTTTCAAGACTATGTTCATTCATCGTGAATATCTCCCTTCCGGCCAGGTATCCGAGCATAAATCATCGGACAGTTCGAGAATTAAATCTCTGAGTTCAAGATTATCTTTCCATTTGTCAGCAATGGCATCATAGCCCAGCATTGCACCCATTATGTTCCCTGCAACTGCACCAGTTGAATCGCTGTCTCCGTCATGATTGACCGATACGATAAGTGCCTTTGAGAAATCATCAGAATATCTCAGTGCGCAGTATAATGCAATCGCTAATGTCTCATCACCTGTCCAGCCTTGTCCAATCTCCTTAAAGTTATTTTCGTCATCATACTTTGAGTCTGCGAGTTCAATTGCGAGTTCAAGGAGTTCATTCATCTCGTCAAAGTGTCTCTGAGAGATTAAGCCGTCAAAGAGAGTGCGATTCATTTTCCATGCCTCACGTATTGCATCAGTGAGTGAATATGACTGCATGACCCTTGCGATAATGTGTGTGAGCAGTGCAGCGGGAAGCCAGCCTAATGAATGTCCGTGAGTGATTGCGGCAATCTCTGCGCCGTAAGAATCGAGCATGTAAAAATCATCGTCATTCTCAGGAATATATCTCAGTGCTAAGGGTGCAACTCTCATTATGCCTCCACAGCCTTTACTGTCATTCAGAGGTTCATGAATCGTACCCATTTCCCCGCTTGAAAGTGAAGCTGTGCATGTAATTCCAGGTGCACGCCTGTGATGAAGTTCAGGTATCTCATATAGCCACGTGCAATGAGATTCATTCTTTCCGCCAGTTCGTGGTGATTGTGTCTTCAGCCAGTCAAGATATGCCCTGTAGACGCAATGAGGAAGAGTATCATCATGAGTTCTTGCGTCATACATGAGAATTCCGTTAGCTGTGAACATGGCCATCTGTGTATCATCAGAAATGAAGCCTAATCCTGACTGAGGTAAAAACGGAGGGTTAAGATCATATTCAGTTATGCCCTCAGAACCATAAACCTTCTTTATCTCTCTAAGTCTCATGAATTCAACTGGATATCCTAATGCATCACCTGCAGCACCTCCGATCATGCTGCCTCTCACACGATTAATCCTGCTTTTGTCTGACCGTTTCATCTGATATAACTTCCTCTTCTGTTTGCTCTTCAATTTTTCGCAGGCTAAGTTCTTTAATGCGATGATCTTCGAGCTCCATGACTTTGATTATCCAGTTCCCGTACTTGAAGACTTCACCTTCTTCAGGAAAACTCCCTGAAAGAATCAGAACAAGACCTCCTAGACTTTCAGCATCATCACTTGTGAATTCAGAGCCTAATGCATCACTTAAATCCTCAAGGCTTATGCTCCCCTGAACTAAATATGAACCGTCTTCCATTTTTTGAATCTCTGGTATCTCCTGATCATATTCGTCCTGAATCTCGCCTACAATCTGTTCGAGTATATCCTCCATTGTAACGATACCTGCAACACCGCCATATTCATCAACTATAATAGCGATGTGAATATGTTCGCGTCTCATTGCTTCAAGAACTTCAGATGTTCTTATGGTCTCAGGCACAAATATTGGTTTACGTAATAGAGTTCTTACCTCACAGGATAGATTGCTCTCAAGTAAATTCTTCAGGGTATCCTTCACGTAAAGTATGCCGATAATATTATCAGGGCTTTCCTCGTACACTGGTATTCTTGAATGTCCCTGCTCAATGAAGAGATTAACAGCCTCAGCGAGAGTATCATTAGCCTCAAGAGCAATCATGTCAGTTCTCGGAATCATAATCTCATGCACACGCGTTTCATCGAAATCTATTATGCCGTCAATCATTCTGCGTTCATTTGCCTCTAATGCGCCGCTCTCTTCGCCTATCTTCACTACCTGTTCAATCTCATCACGCGTAACGAATACCTGCTGAGTTCCCAAATCAATGTGTAACAGCATACCTATGAACGTAACACATTTCCTCATTGCCCAAGCGATTGGCGTAATCAGGAACGCAAGAATACGCAGAATCGGAGCAGCGAAGATTAAGACATTCTCTGAGTAAACCATAGCCGCACTCTTTGGGAGAATTTCACCAAATATCACGATTAGAACCGTAAGTATCGGAACAGCAGCAACCAATGCACCGGCACCGAATAATTCAAGAACGATTGTTGATGCAAGTGCACTGGCTGAGATATTCACGACATTATTTGCAATGAGACAAACGGTCAATGCTTCCTGAGTATCATTGATGAGCCATTGAAACGTTGAGTTCAGGAATTTATATTTTCCCATCTCCTGAAGTGTCCGTAACTTACCTGTACCTGTTGCTGTGATTGATGTCTCTGCTCCGCTGAAGAATGCCGATAACAGTAACAAAATAATTAACCCTGCGATTATTCCTGCCATTATCTTATTGCCTCCAGCATTCTATTTTTTATTGCGTCCTGAATCTTCCACATTTCAATTTGCTTCTCTTCAGTGTCATGGTCATAGCCAATCAGATGAAGGAATGAATGCGCAATCATTAAGCACATGGCCTCCTGTGATTCAAGTTCAGGATGAAGGCGTTCAACTTCATCGGGACAGATTACAATATCGCCGAGCAATAAGACGGGCATATTTTCACTTTCATTAATATCCATCGGGAATGATAGTACATCAGTAGCTTCATCAACATCTCTGTATTCATGATTGAGTGTACGAATCTCTTCGGGCTTCATGAATGTTATTGAAATCTCTGCAAGCTCATAATTCTTTGAGATGGGATAAAATTTCGTGAGTTCATCTTCAAGAACTCCTGCAATCTTGTTTATGTACGGGTAATCTGAGTTAGTATTACTATCTGCGTCTTCGGATTCATCAGTGGAATTAATGCACAATGATAACTTCAAGAATTATAACCTCTTCTCTATTTTCTTAACTTTCCTCGTGTGATACATCGAAATCAGAACTGAAGTGAGAGTTTCCTTAATGCATGTTAAATCGTTAAACGTAAAATTCACATGGTCGAACTGATTTTCATTTATCTTGCTTTGCACAACCTGATTCACTGTCTTCCTGATTGTCTCAGGCTGTATGTCTCTGATATTCTGTGCTCTCACTGCTGCTTCAACTGAATCTACTATCATGAGCAGTGCCGTCTCTCTTGAACGTGGAGCAGGGCCTGGATAACAGAAATCTTCACGTTCAACTTTCTCACCCATAGCCAGAGCCTTATTATAGAAGTATCTGGTGCATGTAGTGCCATGATGTTCAGCTATGAAGTCGCGGATTCTTTTCGGGAGTTTAGCTTCCCATGCCATTTCGAGACCATCTTTGACGTGAGCAATAATAGTGAGAGAACTCAACATCGGAGACATTTCATCATGATGATTTGCACCGCCTCCCTGATTTTCAACGAAGAACTGAGGTCTGCGTAACTTCCCTATATCATGATAATATGCGCCTGCCCTGAGGAGATTAACATCCATTCCCAATTTGATACCGACAGCTTCAATCAGTGTCGCTATTGTGAGACAATGCTGATATGTACCCGAAGCATTTCGCTGAA
Source organism: uncultured Synergistales bacterium (assembly GCA_905235735.1). Classification (GTDB taxonomy): domain Bacteria; phylum Synergistota; class Synergistia; order Synergistales; family Aminobacteriaceae; genus JAFUXM01. Next base: position 26,791 of record CAJOMU010000009.1, on the reverse strand, counting down.
GTTCCCGAAGAAGTGGGCTTGAAGGATAACTTGCCTCCCTCAGAGTTAGAATTGAAAGCACACCGATATATTCTTCAAGGAAACTAAGGACGAACAAAGTAATCTGAGTTGAAAAAATATCAAACACAAAGAATAATAATGCTTCCTGCCAAAATTCTACATTATTGAATGATATTGTCCCCTGAAGCATTCGTATCATGACACGCGAGCACACAAGAATAAATGACATCAACGTAATGCGTTGCCAGACCTGACGTTTTGTTTCAAGATTTCTGATGAAATAGAATCCTAAAGTTACGGATATAACTGATATTGCCGCAATAAGAATTGTCTTTGAGATAGCCAGACCCAGAACTATAAATATTCCCGATACTGTGGCGATTAATGATACACAGAAAGCGATGTAATCAGGTATGCAGAGATAAGCAAACGTAACAGCAGGAAGTGTACCTGCACCTGCGACACCAAGACTAGCCGCAAGAATTTCACATATCCACGCAGTTATTATCACTATCACTATTGCCCACCATGTAGTTTTTTGCTCGCCTGCTCCTCTTCTTAGAATATCAGACCATAACGGGAGTGCAAGGACACATGCAATCACAACGTAAATTTCAGCAGCAGGAAAGACATCCTCAGTGTAACCTTGAAGCCTGAGTAATAATGCTTTCTGAGGTGTAACGATTTCACCTTTTGCCGCAATAACATCACCTGGTTCAAATCTCCTGTCGAGTTCAGGAACATCATCAGCGACGGCACGTTTAGCGAGTAAGGTTAAATCATCATCAGTTCTGAGACTTAGATTTCCGAATCCTGAAAGTATCTGATAAATTAAATTTGCATCCTTTACCGAGCTAACCTGCTTGTTGATCTCATCCCATAATATTGCAGAGGCTTCTGATGAGCTGAATGTCGTATTTCCTGCTTCAAGCCTGTCTATGTATGAGCTGCCTATATTGTATGCAGTGTTGATAATGCGTGCTTTGTCAGTATCATTTAATTCAGTTACAGTCCGCAGTAATGCTTCGGGCATACGTGAGAAATATGACGGCACAGCTTCATTCATCTGCAAGTTTTCAAGTGCCTCAAGTCTTCTTTGCAGTCTGGATTTCGCAGATACATCACGGACAGTAACGCCAACGACGCTATCACTGACCATATTGCGAAGAGCTTTCACCGCATCCTGATCGTCATAGCGCATGTGAGAGATTACACGATAAGTTTCCGCTGCAGGCTGACCGACTGAGAAACTCTCATTTTTCTTTATCAGCAATGTCCATTGTAAAATTACCAGAATTATTCCTGCAATAATGAGGAAGATAACCGGCCCTATATACTTAGATATGAAGTTGAAGTTAATGCGCTGAAAAAAATTCTTTTCTGATTCTAGTAATATTCTGGGTTTAGTTTTTTGTCTCATTTTCATAGCGTGCATATGCCTGTACGATTTTCTGAACTATTTCATGTCTCACAACGTCTGCATCAGTGAGGTCAATGAATCCTATTCCGCTTATGCCTCCGAGAATACCTTTAACGCTCCGTAATCCTGAAGGTGCATTGCCGGGCAAATCAACCTGCGTTATATCACCCGTAACGACTGCCTTAGACCCGAAGCCTAATCTCGTAAGGAACATTTTCATCTGCTTAGGTGTAGTATTCTGAGCCTCATCGAGAATGATAAAACTCTCGTTTAATGTTCTTCCTCTCATGTAAGCTAAGGGAACAATTTCAATTACGCCTTTGTCAGCATAACGCAGAAATTTTTCAGGAGAAAGCAAATCATAAAATGCATCGTATAAGGGTCTAACATAAGGTTCAACTTTTTCTCGCAAATCTCCGGGAAGATAACCGAGTGATTCTCCTGCTTCAACAGCCGGACGAACGAGAACAACACGGTTTACTTTTCCAGATTTCAGCATTGAGACTGCCTCACATACTGCTAGATATGTCTTGCCAGTTCCAGCAGGGCCAGTCGCAAAGAGAATGAAATTGTCTCTGATAGCCCTGATATATTTTCGCTGTCCTGGTGTTTTTGCTCGAATTGGTTTGCCTCGTGCAGTTGTGCATATGATTTCGGAATACAATGCATTGAGATTAAGTTCATGGCCTTCTGCTAATGCGTCCATTGCTGAACGTACATCAGCTTCATGAATCTCATGGCCTTTCTCTGCAACGGAAGCTAATTCACGGATTAAGTGTGAAACAATACGAACAGGTTCAGAATCAGGGCCGCTCACACGAACGACCCCGTCATGAACTGAAAGCGTAACAGGGTAACGGGCTTCAATGGCTTTGAAGTTTTCATCATTAGCCCCAAGCAGACGAGCCTGAACGAAACCGTCCCCGTTTAAAGCAATGTCCATTTATGTTATGCAGGATATGCCTCTGGAGCAGCCTGTGCCTGAAGACCTACATCGCGCTTGTTTGCTTTTGCGTATTTCTTCGGGAGGAAGTCCTTTGCTACCTGCGGGAACATAATCCAAGTCAATGCATCTTCCGGCTGAAGCATCCAGGGCTGAGCGTCTTTGCGTGCCTGTTCCATTTCGGGCGGAATCTTTTCACCAGGTCTGCATGTAATGGGTTCTTCTTTCCCGATTGCCATTTTCTGAACTTCAGGGTCTACTGGTGCTGGAGGCTGTCCATAATATCCCAAGAAGTACTGACGGATTTCCTTCGGGAAACTCTTCCAGCGTCCGCGCAGAACGTTTACTGTTGCCTGAGTGCCGACCATTTGGCTTGAAGGTGTAACAAGCGGAGGATAACCCATAGCCTTACGTACAACTGGGACTTCGTTCAGAACGTCTTCAAGTTTGTCGAGAGCATTCATCTCGCGTAACTGATTGACCATGTTTGAATACATTCCGCCTGGAATCTGATAACGCAGAATGTTGATGTCTACACCAGAAATTTCCGGCAGAAGGGCTTTGTATTTCTCGCGGAGTTTCTTGAAGTGCATCGTTATCGGAAGCAACTTCTCGATGTCGATTCCTGTGTCATATTCCGAACCTGCAAGTGCGGCAACAAGTGATTCAGTTGGAGGCTGTGATGTTCCAAGTGAGAACGGTGATATTGCTGTGTCTACTATCTCTGCACCTGCTTCAATTCCTGCAAGATAGGCCATGCTCGCAAGTCCTGTCGTATAGTGGCTGTGAAGTTCAACGGGAACATCAACCTTCTCTTTGATTGCGGCAACGAGTTTAGCGCAGTCCATTGGGCCAATGAGACCGGCCATGTCTTTTATCGCAATTGAATCAGCACCCATATCCTGCATTTTTTTCGCCATTCCCGCAAAAGTTTCGAGCGTGTGCACTGGTGAAAGTGTGTAGCTCATGCATAACTGAAGATGTGCACCTTCCTTTTTCACCTGATCTGCGGCGACTTCAACGTTGCGTAAGTCATTGAGAGCGTCAAAGCATCGGACTATATCGATTCCATTTCCGACAGCCTTTTTGACGAACTCACGAACGACATCATCTGCGTAATGACGATAGCCGACGAGGTTCTGACCACGTAAGAGCATCTGTAACTTTGCATTCTTCACACGTGCTCGAATCAATCTCAGTCTTTCCCACGGGTCTTCATCGAGGAATCTCATTGCTGAATCGAAAGTTGCTCCGCCCCACATCTCAAGTGCCCAGTAACCTGCATTGTCCATGTATTCAAGAACAGGAAGCATATCATCTGTTCTCATTCGTGTTGCAATCAAAGACTGGTGAGCGTCTCTAAGAGCTGTTTCAGTGATACGTACTCTTTTTTCTCCTGCCATTAATTTTTTTCTCCTTTATTCTGTGGATTTTTGCCTGTATTATACTTTATTTTTTCTCTATAGGCTTCCAGCGTTCTTTGAATGCATCTTCAGGCATGTCCCTGTAGTTTTTCACAAACTCTTTAAATAACCTGTTATCATGGTCTGCCAGCTCAAGCCCCGTGTATATTCTCGGTATACTGAAATGTGCTTCATGACCGAATAATCCTCTGTCCTGAACTGCAAACGCAATTTCATAGCCTGCTTCTTTCACAGCTTCAATTACAGCCTCGTTGTAATAGCCTTCGGGATATGCAATCGCCTGAATCTTTCTGCCTGTGAAATTTTCGAGAATCATTTTCGATTTAGCTGCTTCTATTTTCAGTGCATCACTGCTTAACTCGGTCATACGAAAATGTGAAATCGTGTGAGAACCTATCGACATATTATTATTAGCGGCCATTTCTGCGAGCTGTGCATACGTGATATGCGGGTAGTTCGTTCCTTTAATGCCCCCGATTGTGCTTGCTGTAATGAAAAATGCAGCTTTCATTCCGCGTTTTTTAAGTGCTGGGAATGCGTAATCATATATACCCTTATAACCGTCATCAAATGTAATCAGCACAGATTTTTCCGGGAAGCCTTCGCCCTTTTTGACGTAAGCGATGAAATCTTCGAGTGATAATGTCTCATAGCCGTTATCTTTCAGCCAGTCGAGCTGTGATTCAAATGCCTCTGGTGTAGTGTCAAATGTATTCTTTGGGGGCATATTGATTTCGTGATACATCAGGACGGGAGGAAAATACGCTCTGTTTTCGTCCGAAGCGTAAGAACCTGAAGAAATCAGTGCAATAATGCAGAGTGCCAGAAAAAATTTTCTCATAATAATTACCTCCTTAAAATTTCTTTTGCTTTATCCCAGAATGAATCAAGTTCAGAAAGCGTATAGTCAGATAATTCTTTGCCTTCGTCCCTTGCACACTGTTCCATGAATGCAAATCTCTCTTTGAATTTCCTGCATACCATGTTCAATGCTGCATCCGGGTCAACGCCTAATCTTCTTGCGATATTCACCGTAACGAACAGGACATCGCCAATCTCTTCTGCTGTGTGTTCAAGGTCATCTCCATGTGATGCTTCTTTGAGTTCAGCAACTTCTTCATCAAGTTTAGCGAATAATAGCGTGTTATCACCTTTTGGCCAGTCAAATCCGACATGAGCAGCTTTACCCTGAATACGATTCGCTTTGAGCAAAGGCGGCAGACCTTCGGGAATTCCTGAGAGTATTGATGTATCTTCATGTTTCTCTCTGCGTTCTTCCTTCTTGATTCGTTCCCAGTTCCGTAAAACTTCATCACTGTCTTTAGCGTCAACATTGCCGAACACGTGAGGGTGTCTGCGTATGAGTTTGTCGCATATACCACGAACAATATCCTGCATATTGAATGCACCTTCTGCCTGTTCCTTTGCGAGTGATGCAACGAATACTACCTGAAGCAATAAATCTCCGGCTTCTTCTTTGATGTCTCTCATGTCATGTCTCGTGATTGCGTCTGCAAGTTCGTATGCTTCTTCTGTTATCGGAGTTCGTAATGTTTCGAGGGTCTGCTTTCTGTCCCATGGGCAGCCGTCTGGAGCGCGTAATCTTTCAATGATGTTTACGATTTCATCAAAATAATGTGAATTGTTAATATTAATTCCTCCCATTAAATGCAAGATATAATATTATAAAAGACATAAAGGAGAATTGAAAAGTGCTTAAGGTTCTTATCACAGTAATTATAATTCTAACGATGTCAGATACTTCATATTCAGCGAAGCCGGGTGTCCCAGTCTGAAGAATTCACCAGCATGATAGCATTAAAGACAACTGATGCGGCAAAAGTTGAACGAATGCTCAAAGCCGGTTATGAATGGGAAGCTAACGAGAAATTATTCATGACGATTGCAGGGAATCCTCACAGAGGAATAATGACTATACTTGTTCGTGAGGGCAGGAAGAGAGGCGAAAATATTCTTGAATGGGGAAATTATACTCTTCAATGGGCTGTAGTAGCTCTGAATGCTGCTTTAGTCTCTGAGCTTATAGATTTAGGCGTGAATCCTGATGTTGAATTTGCAATGACATCTCACGGAGAAAAAACTATAAAGCTGCTTGAACATGCAGAATATCTTTACAGGGAATCCTACAAAGATTTTCCTGACGAAAGAGAACGTGCATATCAGGTTTATGACGTTCTGGACAATGCAATAAACGGCAGAAGTTCAGAATCATATGCAGTCATCAAAGGAGATAAAGTGAACCTGCGAATTAAACCCAGTCTTAAAGCGAGAGTTATAGACCAGTTGAACACAGGCGACCGCGTAATATTCATTGACAGTAATGAAGAATGGTATCACGTTCGCACTTCATCAGGCTATGAAGGCTGGGTATACGCAGATTATGCTGAACTCGAATAAATTATCTCGGTGATTTCCTTCTACTTACAGGCAATACATCAAACGATTCTTCGCTCCACAGAATATTGAACCCATACTCATCGAATCTGTTCTGTGCGCCAAGAAACTCAAGCACATTCTTTCCGATTGAACGAAGATTATTGAGCTGTGATTTGCTCAGGCCATCAAAATTTAATTTCCCGATTATGTCTTCATTGCTTCCTGCATACGTTACCTCTGTGCGTTTCTGTCCAGGTGCAACAACATAAAGAGGTGCAACTGAAATTCTCACGAGACGTGTAAACCCTTCATCATTCTTCAAAAACTCAGCAGATAATATGCATGTTCGTTCTCTTGGAAGTGTTCGCTGAAACGACACAAAATTTCCCAATGACCACGCAACTGCCTTCACAGTATCATCACTCTCAATTCTTACTTCAACGGGCTGCAATACATGAGGGTGTGTGCCTACAATCAAATCTGCTCCGCTATTGAATGCCCAGTTAGCCGCGTTCTTCTGGTGAACATTTGGTTGAAAGTGATACTCATTTCCCCAGTGAAATAACGCGATAATCACATCAGGACTTAGAGATTTTGCTCGTTCAATGCCTGCCTTTATGCGGGTCTCGCTTATCGTGTTTAGATGCACATCACTCGACTTCGGCCATAAGTTGCTCCCGTATGAATAATTCACGAATGCCGCAGTAATTCCGTCATTCTCTAATAGTACTGCATCATTTGAGGGAATATCATCAAGGCCAAGACCAACCCAATTTAGATCAGCAGAATCTAACACTTCAGTTGTACGTCTTGCACCTGCACTGCCCCTGTCGAACATGTGATTATTCGCGAGTGTCAGCAAATCTATTTTCAAATCATTCAGTGTGTCAGTGAAAGTGTCAGGAGTGTTGAACAACGGGTATCCTGAATAATGAAGTCTCTTGCCTGTACCTGCAAATACAGTTTCGAGATTACCGACAAGGAACGCATCTTCAATTAACGGTTTGATTCTTCTGAACTGCGGATTGAAATCATATGTGCCTTTTCTGCTTTTGTCCTTGCCTTTGTAGAGTGCCGCATCAAGTTGCTGCTGATGAACCATAATGTCCCCGATGAAAATGAAACGTGCTCTAGTCTCTGCATGAACAACCTCACATAACGCGAGCAAAAACATAATGAGAGTGAAGAATTTGCGGATCATAAAATCACTCCTTAAATAGAGAATTAATCTGTGTAATGGAATGACTGTATAATAGCATAAAATCAAAACAAAGGACTTAGTTAATTAATATGCAGGATGAACTTGAAATTTTCAAGAAAGCACAAGACGAGAAAAATAATTACTGGTGGACAGTTGAATTCAGCACAGCATTATCTCAGAATGACCGTTCAACAAAAGAAGAGTTAATGAGTACGGTTGCGGCAATATCAAATTCAATTGGTTCTGAAATTACAGTTGAACATAATGACTTAGGCGAATACAGATTATTTTTGAAGGCGCATTATAACAGTTCAATCGGAATTGATGAACTTGCGGCAGAACTTGAATATTTCCTCAAAGACCCTGCCTTTAAAGGGATTGAAATATCACGATGCTACAAGACATCAAATCAGCCTTGGGAGACTCAGCATTACGATGCATTTCCTCCTTTGCCCGTTGGGAAGAATCTTGTCGTCATGGCCCCATGGCATGAGAAAGAGAAAGCATACCCTGAGAGAACTCCGATATACATTTATCCTGCTACTGCGTTCGGAACAGGTTATCATGAAAGCACGAGAATTGCATTGACACTTCTTGAGGAGGCAGTGAAGGCAGGAGATGTAATTCTTGATGTTGGAACTGGAACGGGAATATTATTCATAGCGGCGTTGAAACTGGGAGCAGATAAGGCTATTGCTCGTGATATTGACCCAACAACAATAGAAGAGGCCAAGCGAAACATGAACCTCAACGGAATTAATCCGAAGGTCTGTACTTTATCCGTCGCTGATTTACTGAAAGGATTCAGAGATCAGGTTAATATTCTCACAGCAAACATATTGCTCAATCCTAATCTTGCAATGCTCCCTGATGTCAGACGAGCATTGAAGCCGAAAGGTTGCGCGATATTCTCAGGGATGACTAACGTTGAAAGCTACACGTTCATATCTGTGCTTGAGAGTTCGGGAATGACAATCGAGAAGGAAATGAAATTCGGAGACTGGTGGGGATGCAGAGCAGTCAAAGCATGGGGCTAAAGGGAAAGAAAATATACGTTCATGTCTTCGGATGCAGGACGAGTTTATGTGAAGGTGAATACATTGCAGGTTCACTCATGGCCAGAGGTGCGGAAATTTCAGAAAGTCTCAGTGAAGGAATAAGTGCAGGAGTAATCATAACATGTTCAGTAACTCGTGAGGCAGATGCAAAGTGCAGAAAACTCATTCGTCGTGTTAGACGCATATTAGGAAGTGAAGGTGTACTTGCAGTATGCGGCTGCTGGTCTCAAAGTGTAAATGAAAGTACAGCCCGTGAACTCGGAATTGATATTCTAGCTGGCAATCGCGGAAAAGATGTTCTGCCTGAAATGATAGAGGCAATGATTCATGAAGGAAGAAAATTTGCAGATGTCAGGACGCAGATAGATTCGTGGGAATGGGAAGAACTTGCAATAAATCAAACGGTTATGCATTCGAGAGCTTTCATTAAGATTCAGGACGGGTGTAATCATTTCTGTACATATTGCATAATTCCGTTTCTCAGAGGAAGACCAGTGAGCAGACCAAAGGAGAACGTTATAGCTGAGATTGAGAGACTGATTCAGAAGGGAACAAAGGAGATTGTTCTGACAGGGATACACTTGGGGATATACGGAAAAGACATAAGCACATCACTTGCGGAACTGATTCGTGAAGTCTCAAAGATTCATGAACTTCATCGTTTACGTCTCGGCTCACTTGAACCTTTCTGTCTTGATGATAATCTTCTTGATTCTCTCTGTGAATGTGAATCATTCTGTCATCATCTGCACCTTCCGTTACAGAGCGGAGATGATTCTGTTCTGTCATCAATGAGACGGGGCTATACATCCGATGAGTTCATACGTGTCTGCGATAAAGCACGTTCTGTTCTCGGTGATGATTTGCACATCTCAAGTGATATTCTCGTGGGCTTTCCTGGTGAAAGCGATTCTGCGTTCATCAACACATTGAACGTAATGAAGCGTGCAGGACTTGGCCGTGTTCATGTATTTCCATACTCGAAGCGTGAAGGAACAATCGCGGCATCAATGACGAATCAAATTCCTCATGACGTGAAGACAGCACGAACATCACAGGCAATATCACTCGGTCATGAACTCTATGATGAATACGTGAATCGATTCGTGAACTCAGACGTTGAAATCCTGATTGAGAGCAATAATACGGGACATACAAGACACTATATGGAAGCAGAATGTGATGAAGGAAACGATAATGAGATTGTGAAAGCAAAAGTGAAGGGGGCAGTAAATGGCAGGCTCAAATGTATGCGTAGGAATTGATGCGGGAACGAAGACATCTAAACTGGCATATTCAGACAGTCTCAGCACTAGAATCATTGCGACTCTTGAAGGCTTTGACGTTAATGCTCTCAGGGAAGAAGCTGAAGTGTTCTTTGATGAGCCTGTATTCTCATGCGTGATTGCAATCCCTGAAACATTCTCCCGAAGACAACGCGAGGATATTATGTTCAATGCGAAGTCTAAAGGTTTCAGCGGTGAGACTGAACTTATAACATCACATGAGGCAATGCGTTTAATCCTTCCTGAAGATGAAAATATTCTCATCTGTGATATGGGAGCATCTAAAACTGATTTCGTATTTCTGAATCACGGAGATATTCTCTTTACTGAACTTCTTGATGATATATCAGGAGATTCATTCGACAAAACATTTGCGGAATACATCGCGGACTTGCGATTGATTACTGTGATTGATGAGGCTATTCTTCGTGAGGCAATGAGGATTAAACATGTGCTGTCTGAACGTGATAGTCTGAGGTGGCATGAACGAGAGATTACGCGGGATGATTTCGAGAGATTGATATACTTTCAGATTAAGAGGGCATCACATACGGCAGATAAGTTGCTGAGAGTGTATAAGCCTGACAGATTCATAATGACTGGAGGAGTATGCAATGTTCCGTTAGTCAGGAAAATCTTCGCTGGAATTTCGCCGGATATACAGCCGGAATTCGATATGAACATAATCGTTAAAGGTGCGGCAGAGAAAGCACGTTCACTGAGCAAAGAGAGCAGACATAATGCAAAGTTGAACACTACAGCAAAACTTCAGGAACTCAGAGCAGGCATAATTGAAGTTGAAGACATGCTTACGCGTTCACAAAAGGATAGACTGTATGCGATGTTCAAACAGACAGAAGGTATGAATGATTCAGGAAGTATGACGTTAATGGAGAACTTGATACGAGACATAAAAAACGCCTCCTCCAGATGAATCCAGAAGAGGCACATAGAATTTCACTTCACTATTTCTTCAGGTACTTATCGAAGAAATCAACCATAATCTTCATCACAGGCTCCTGAACCCAATACGGCCCACCGTGAGCTGCATTATTCACAACGTAACGTTCAACATCAGCGCCTTTAGCCTTCAATGCCTGGAAGAGTATATCTGTCTGTCCAGGTGAAACTAAAGTATCAGCTGTACCATGCATGAGTAACATCGGAACTAAACGCTCAGAATTCTTCTCAACGTATGTAATCGGGCTTGCATATGCTGTGTCTTCAGGATGTGCGAGAACTCCTCCGTCCTTGCCTCCGAATGTCGGTGTACCCAATGCCCAAAGTGCTTCTGTTGCTCCGGCTGAAGCATGGCCTTTCTGATTCTCTTCATCGTAATCCATTCCGATATTTTTCAGGTCAGAAATTCCGAAGATGTCTGCCGCACATAAGACATCGCTTGAATAGTCGAGGAAATCTCCCTTGTCGAATTCCTTCATGCCATTCGTTAAGCCTACGAATGCCGAGAGATAACCTCCTGCACTGTTTCCGAGTACGCCTACACGATTCACATCGATGTTGTACATATCTGCATGTGCTCTTAGCCAACGTATTGCAGTCTTGCAGTCCTCCAATGGAAGTGGGAATTGCGAGAGAGGAGCATAACGGTACTCAATACTAGCGACAACATAACCTGCCTGTGCAAGTCTCATTCTCTGCTGAATCCAGTTGTTTTTGGGAGCCATAATGAAACCGCCTCCTGTGATGAATACGATTAAGGGCATAGGCTCTTTTGAAGCGGGAACAAGAATGTCCATGTGAAGAGCATAGAGCATAGCACCACTCCAGTAACCTTGTGCAAACGGAATGTTCTCATAGAGATTGACCTGATTCGTCTCAAGAGAAACATCAAGATACTTGCTCTCATACTTCTCACCTTCAGCAAATGCGAACGAAGCCATTAAAGCAACAAGAAGAACTGCCAACAAAAATTTACGCATGAAACAAGACCTCCGTAATAAAAATATTTATCACGCAAGAGACATTACAGCCTCAAATAATTTTATGACCGATGCCCCTTCCGCAATCCTGATACGTGTGAAACCTTCACGCCTTGCTTCTTCTGCTGTCTGCGAACCAATACATACCGCAATGACATCACGCATTGTATCGATATTATGTGTGAAGCCTCTGACAGTTGAAGCTGACGTAAATATAATTATGTCTGCAAATTTTGGAACGTGTTTTAATTTTACATAATCAGTCCTGTAAATACAAACCTCTGTGAATGCAATTCCGTATTTCATGAAAATATTGTTTATTTCCTTCGTACCTTCTGAAGCCCTGAACATTAAGATACGTCCGCCCATTTTTGATAATCCTTCTGCAAGATGAACACCGTCAAATACATCTGGAATATAATCTACGTTAAGACCATGTGCATGAAGAGAATCACGTGTAGCGTTTCCAATAGCGGCAATCTTAGCATGGCCAAGTTCGCGAATGTCCTTTCGAGATTCGCATAACAGCTCAAAGAATGCATTCACACCCGTAACACTGGTGAACCCAACCCAGTCATAACCAGAGAGATTAATGCCGTCTAATGCATGGTGAATGACTGAAGTCTTAATCGTTGGCATTGATATTACCTCTGCACCTTCATCACGTAACATTCTCGATAATTCTTCTGCTCTGGATTCCGGCCTCGTGATTATGATTCGCTTATCCCTCAACGGAAGATGTGAACGCCAATTTAAATTCATATCTGCAATATTGCCTGTGATTATGACTGCTGGAGGCTCAATGTGATTCGTCATGACCGAATCATGAAGTGAATCTAGTCTCGTATGTATGACCCTCTGCATTGATGTTGTGCCCCGTTCGATTACTGCACACGGTGTATCAGGACTTAGCGAGCATAACAGCTTTTCTTGAAGTGCATGTGAATTTGATACTCCCATTAGGAATATTGATGCCGTGTTCGTGAGTTCAGGAATGAGATTGTTCTTATCATGAGCAGTGTAAATGTTAATACCGGAGCAGTAATCTCTATGCGTAACGGGAATACCAGCATAAGCCGGTACAGATATTGCGGACGTAACGCCCGGAACAACCTCGAAATCTATTCCCGCCTTCATGAGTGATTCTGCTTCCTCGCCTCCTCTGCCGAACATGAAAGGGTCGCCTCCTTTGAGCCTAACTACAACTCTTCCTTCTCTTGCGTGTTCAATCATGAGTGATTCAATATCTCTCTGAGTGAGCGTATGATTACCCGATGACTTTCCTGCATCAATCATGATTGCATGTTCAGGAATCATCGCAAGAATTGAATCATTAACCAGTCTGTCATAAATCACAACATCAGAACGTTTCAGAACTTCATAACCTCTGAGCGTCAGTAATCCAGAATCGCCCGGCCCTGCACCAACAAGATATACTTTAGCGTTCATGACATAATCACCTCCGCTAATCTTTTACCTAGTGATTCAGCCTCACATCTTCTGCCCGTAATACTTCCCTCATAGAATCTCTTTGTCGCCTCATCGATGTACAGTCCTCTTAGCATGAGCATATCATCATCAACGACTGCATATGCACCTATTGGAACGTTACAGCCCGCATTCAGTGAACGTGAGAAACTTCGTTCGGCGAGTGCAGAATCATGGGATAGAGTATCATTCACGCATTCAAGATACGCATAATCCTCGTCAGCTCTACCCTGACACGCAAGTATTCCCTGACCTGGTGCAGGCATAATCTCATCAATCGCGAATATCTTCGTGATTCTATTTTCGAGGCCAAGACGCTTTAATCCTGCAACTGCAAGAACGAGACCGTCATATTCTCTTTCATTCATGCGTCTTATTCGTGAGTTCACGTTCCCTCTCACAGCAACAATCTTCATCTCAGGATATAATCTTTCAAGCTGAAGCCTCCTTCGTAACGATGATGAACCTATCACATTTCCTGATTTCATTATGAGTGCATCTCTTGGGTCTTCACGGTGTGAATATGCGATGATTGGCAGAGATGAATTTATATTGACTGGCATATCCTTTAGGCTGTGAACCGCAAAATCAATCTCATGATTCAATAATGCATTCTCAAGTTCAAGCGTAAACATTCCCTTAATGCCTGCTGGATTATTTGTGAATGGCAGCATATGTTTATCTCCCGATGTCTTAATCTTAACGAGTGTAATTTTTATATCAGGCCATGTCCGCATAATCTCGTCTGCAATGATATTCGTCTGTGCAATCGAAAGAGGACTTGAACGCGTTCCTATTTTTATTTCCCTCAAAAGTTTTTGTGCCTCCTGTTATACTTTCATTATCACAAATTTTAACTGGAGCTGAGAATTTTAACATGCCCGACGATTTAGACCCAACAACTGCGCGTTTAGTCTCTGAGCTTGCATCGTCAATGCTTCCATCACTCACAAAGTCTCTGAGCACTTCAATTCCGACGGGAGAATTCATGAGTGCAATTGAACGCACTAGCAGAGCAGGAAGTGATTTGCGTACACAGATAGAACGAAGCATACGAACAAGCATAGACGACAGCAGAGCAGGAAGAAGCGTAATGATGCAGTCAATCGGAACACTATCTGATGAAATATCTGCATTGAAGAAAGCGATAACGAAATTGCCTGAGAATATAGAACTGAAATTACAGAGAGAGAATACGAATGAGAATGTGAACGTGAATAATTACGATGAAATGTTTGCAGGAACAAATGAGAAGCTCAATGAGATTAGAGAACTCATCAGTGAATTAATAACAGGAATACAGCAGTTCAGCGAGACGTATGCAAGTATGAGCCGTAAATATGACAGTGTGAATGTAAACGTGAATCATAACCCGGATGCACCTGATGTGATTCAGAATAACGGTATGCTGGATAAACTTCTGAATGAAACTCTTCCTGCCCTTGAGGGACTTATTAAGGCTCAGGCGAAAACGCAGACGAAGGAACTTCAGGAACTATCACGAGAGATTAACGCAATGAACGAACAGAATAACATTGCATTGCTTCATGAAGTACGAGATGCAGTAGATGAGACAGTGAAGAAGAAAGGAGCAAATGATTCAAATGACGGAAAGAATATGAACATAAAGAAGCTCCTGATGATAAATCTGTGTGTATCAGGAGCATGTGTTCTAATGTCAGTGATAATGTTTATTATGCTTATGTTCAGGTGAGTTACTTTCTGTGAAGACGTAAACGTGTCGCAAATATTCTTAGCATGAATGTTATTAGCTTGAGGTCATTCTTCCAGCGGGAAGGTTCCTGAAGCATTCTGTATAACCATTCAAAGCCTATCTTCTGAACCCAGAGAGGAGCGCGGTTAAGTTTCCCTGATAAGACATCGAAAGCACCACCGACACCTACAGCGAGAATTTTACCGAGACGTTGACGGTGAAGCATAACCCATTTCTCTTGTCTTGGCTGACCCATAGCGACGAGGATAATTTTTGCGCCTGACTGAGCAATCACATCAGGAATTTTAGTGTCTTTGATGTCAAAATATCCGTCTCTTGCACCGGCTATGATTAATCCGGGAATTTTTTTCTGAAGTTCATTTGCACACTTCTTCGCGGTATCACCTATAGCACCTATGAAGTAAACCGGCCAATGTTCAACGCTAGCGAGCCTGCATAACTGTTCAGCGAAATCGATTCCTGCAACGCGTTCCTGAACGGGCATACCGAGAATCTTCATACCAATGCATAAGCCTGAACCGTCAGCGAGAACCATTGAGGCTTTGCTTACTGCATCACTGAATTCTGAATCATGTATCACGTTTTCCATTCCGATTGCGTTCAATGTAACGATGAGCTGTGCAGAATCACTTTCAGGATTCGAGATTAGGCCGCGAGCTTTAGAGACGGCATAATTCATTGATACATTATCGAATGTAACTCCCCATAAGACCGGCCTTTTAGGGTCATATTTCTTCTTTGTGTGTCTTAGAACAATAACTGCAATGATAATCACTGCCGCTAATCCCCAGAGCTGCCATGCTGTAGCTATGCTCGTCAGTGCGCATACACCTGCTACTCCCTGAACAGCTTCAGGATGTTCAACGCCGTCTTTCAGCATGTGCCTGTAGATTTCACCTTTAGATGACGGATTAGTCTCATCAGGATTATCTGAGAATATATCTTTAACGAATCCGATTAAGAGTTCAATTGCAGGAATGGCGAATAATCCCAGCGACAAGAACAGTACTGTGCTAAGAACAATTCCTTTGCTCTGTCCGATTATCGATGTTCCAGCAACGATTACTCCCCACATTGATGCTAATGCTCTTCCTGCCTGACGGTACATGTTACCTAACCTGCTCCAGAATGCGGCGAGCAATGAAAGCCCTGCGAAGATCATGAAGAAAGCACCTGAATCAGTAACGATACAAGCAACGAGCATCAAAGCGAAAGTAATCGCTAAAAGATGACCGACTAAACCAGGAATTTCATCGAGATACCTGAATATTATCGGGAAGAACGTGAACCATAACGTACCCGCAATAAACGAGAATGAAGGCGCAAGATAAATATATTCGTTGTCGGGAAATCTTATGAAGTGGACGGCAGGCCCGAAATACGAACATAATGCACCAATCACAGGATAAAGCAGACACCATTTAGGATCATCGTAGACACCTTCAGATATGCCTAGAAAACATGCCAGCATTGCACCGCAGACAACTACGCGTTCTTCTGGTGAAGCATACCAGGATGCCAGAATCATCCATGAGGCTGCCAGAAGTATATCCCGAAGATATGCATACTGTTTCGAGGGCAGAGTCTTTCTGATGAAATGCTGAACGACAATACATAGCGCGGCCATGATTGCACAGCCAGCTATGATGTGCAGTTCGTCAGCGAGTAATGCGTGTAATTCCATCCATGTATGGCACGAGAGCTTCAGGTACATTTACGCTCCCGTCTTCGTTCTGGTAATTTTCGATTATCGCAATTAACGTTCTTCCGACGGCGATACCTGAACCGTTAAGTGTATGAGCAAATACAGGTCTTCCTCCGTCAGCAGGACGATAACGCAATGACATTCTGCGTGCCTGAAAGTCTTCACAGTTTGAGCATGAACTAATCTCACGGTACTTATTTTGAGACGGCAGCCATACTTCAAGGTCATATGTCTTTGCACTTCCGAATCCAATATCGCCCGAACATAAATTCACGACTCTGTACGGAAGGCCAAGAGTTTCGAGAACTTCAGCAGCATTATTGGTGAGCTTTTCGAGTTCATCATAGCTGGTTTCAGGTGTGCATATCTTCACCATTTCTACTTTGTCGAATTGGTGCTGTCTCATTAATCCTCGAACATCACGCCCTGCACTTCCTGCCTCACGTCTGAAGCATGGAGTGTATGCTGTGTAGTAAAGTGGCAAATCTTTTTCTTCGAGAATGCTCTCACGATTCAGATTCGTCAATGGAACTTCTGCTGTTGGGATTAACCAGAGGTCATCGTTCTGCAAGCGGTATAAATCTTCTGCGAACTTTGGAAGCTGACCAGTGCCCTCGAGTATTGCCGAACGAACCATGAAAGGAGGTTCAACTTCAAGATAGCCGTGTTTCTTAGTGTGCATGTCGAGCATGAAGTTCACTAATGCACGTTCCATTCTTGCACCCATTCCCTTTAAGACGGTGAATCTGCTCTGAGCTAACATAACTCCCTTTTCAAAATCCATTATTCCGAGAGGCTCTGCAATATCCCAGTGAGCTTTTGGTTCAAACGTGAATTCTCTCGGTGTTCCCCATGTACGTACAACGGGGTTATCATTTTCATCATTACCGATTGGAGTTGTTGAGCTTAACTTGTTAGGAAGAGTCATCATGTAATCATGAAGTTCCTTCTCGACCTCTGCAAGTTCTGAATCCAACTCTTTGATTCGTGCTTTTGCGGCTTTAGGGTCAAATTCTTCTGTTGCATCTGCACTTTTTGATTTCCTGTTCCGCATGGCCTTCAGTGTTTCAGTTTCACCGATAATCTTGCGTCTTCTTGAATCAAGTTCTGCAATGACGTTAAGGTCAAAATCAA
Organism: uncultured Synergistales bacterium; assembly: GCA_905235735.1. Lineage (GTDB taxonomy): Bacteria > Synergistota > Synergistia > Synergistales > Aminobacteriaceae > JAFUXM01. Next base: position 9,060 of record CAJOMU010000009.1, on the reverse strand, counting down.
AGTGCCTGTTCTTTAAGACTTCTGCATATTCTGCCTGATTTGCGAGTATGTATTTGATGTCAAGCATTGTAAGTTTTCTCTCCTGTTTCCTGTGGGTTATTCTGTCTGCGTATATTCTTCAAGAGATTTGCCATCTCTATTGCTCCTAATGCACAATCTGAACCTTTATTGCCTGCCTTGCTTCCTGAACGTAATAATGCCTGATCTAACGTATCGCACGTAAGAACTCCGAATAGAACCGGCACTCTCTGTTCAAGTCCAATGCTCGCAAGTCCCTTTGATGATTCAGCCGCAACATAATCGAAATGCGGTGTATCTCCCCGAATCACTGCACCTAACGCAATTATCGCATCATACTTGCCTGTCAGTGCGACTTCTTTTGCGATCAGGGGCAATTCCCATGCGCCAGGAACCCAGAATATTTCGATTGAACTTCCTGACACATCATGACGCATAAGAGTATCTTTTGCACCTTCGATGAGCCTTGAAGTTATAAGCTCATTAAAGCGAGAGGCAACTATTGCTATGTTCAGACCTGTTCCGATTAATTTTCCTTCTGTAATCTTCAAATCTATTGTTCCTCCTTCATCATATGTCCCATTCTAACAGCTTTTGTGTCTAAATATCTCTCATTGAATTCATTCGGACGTATTAATATAGGCACACGTTCGACGATTTCGATTCCGTACTCTTCAAGTCCTGAAATCTTGCAGGGGTTATTTGTCATGAGACGTATGCGTTTAAGTCCCAAGTCCTTTAGGATTTCTGCGCCTGTACCGTATTCTCTCATGTCGGGGGGGAAACCCAAAGCAACATTTGCATCAACGGTATCAAGACCTTCATCCTGAAGTTTATATGCACGAAGTTTATTGAGCAATCCAATTCCCCGCCCTTCCTGACGCATATACAATAATACACCGCGTTTCTCCTGTGCAATCATCTTCAATGCTGTGTGCAATTGAGGCCCGCAGTCGCATCTGAGTGAACCGAGGACATCACCAGTGAAGCATTCACTGTGTATGCGTGTGAGAACTGGGGTATCTGATGATATATCACCCATGACTAACGCGAGGTGAGTATGAGAATCATCATCTTGTGTTATGCTTCTATATGCGCTTACGTTGAATGTTCCGTATTCAGTTGGAATTGGTACGGTTAATTTTTTCTCAACGCGTTTATATTCATTATGAGTAATAATTATTTCGTGTTCATGTTTATGGTCATGACAATTCAATCTTTCATCATCTCTCTTTGCGGACAGTATATTAGCAGAAATATCTGACCTCACCAAAATATTTTCGCCATTCTTCTATAACAATTTCGCTATCTTTTTCGATGGCCTCAATGAGTCTTCGTAACCCCTTATCTGGAATCCTTGAGTTGTTATTTTCTACAATAGCTTTACCATCTCTGGTTATCCATATCTTCGTAGCATTAGCAACTGCACGTCCTACGGCAATATGAACATGTATAGGTTCGTTGGGTTCTCCTTCATTAGTCCAGAAATACACAACGTACCTCCCCAGCCTAAAAATAGTCGGCACAGGTAATTCCTCCATCTTGCGAGTACTTCATGAATAACTCTTCATTCTTTATGACAAGATGCCTCAGATATTGCATCTCAAGCCACGAATAACCGTGAACTTCCCACCTGTACATCGGCAGCCAACATTCAGCACTCTTGAAACCGTTATCTGTCGGTGTTTCTATGCAAACTTTCACGCTTCCGTCGCAATACATTTCCGAATGTGTTATCTCTGTGTCGTCATTAAGTGTCATGAATGGGTACATCATAATCAAAGCATCTCCTTTGCGTGAAAAATATATTAGCACATAAAAAAAGCACCGATGAAAAATCACCGGCACTCTTGAAATTGCATATTACATCAACAAAAGTGAAGTCAGATAATCGCCTCTGTTTTTGTCTGATTGATTCATAGTGAGCCTCTCAACATATTTCCCTAATATATCTGTCTCAAGATTTATCATACTCCCGCTCTTCAGTCCTCCCAGTGTCGTAGCCTCTAATGTAGCCGGAATCAATCCAACAGAAAAACTCGAACTCCCTGCATCAATCACCGTCAAGCTCACTCCATCTATGCACACCGATCCCTTCTCAACTATTCCTCGAAGCAGGCTCTTATCTTCTGGAACAAATATTGCTTCTTTCGTTTCACGTCCACTAATCTCCTTCAGCACTGCAATTCCGTCAACATGGCCAAGCACTAAATGACCGTCTAACCTGTCAGTCAACCTCAATGCACGTTCAAGATTCACTTTCGTACCAGAACGCAATGATTTCCCGAACCATGTACGTATGAATGTCTCACGCATCATCTCAACATCAAATATGCTTCCTGATTTCCTCGTTACCGTCAGACATGCCCCGCTAACACATACTGACTGTCCAGTAACAAGCTCATTCGTGAATGATGATTCAATGCTCAATGTGTAAAACGTTCCTGTCTGATGAAATTTTCTCACTGTTCCTATCGTCTCTATAAGTCCGGTGAACATGATAACCTTCCCTCTATCATTATGTCTTCTCCTAACTGCGTATACTTCACATTCTTTATTCTCAGCGAATCTCTCACGCTCTCAATTCCCATTTCTGCATGTATTCCTTTGCCGCTTCCTAAAATTTTCGGCGAGTAGAAAAAGTTCACGTAATCTGCAAGTCCCTCACGAATGAATGAACTCAATACTTCCGCTCCTCCTTCAACCATTAACGTCAATATCCCTTGTTCAGCTAAATATCTCATGGCCTCATTCAGATTCTCATGATGCAGAATAATGCAGTCTCGTACTTTTGCGTTTAACGGTGTTCTGTCATGACGGTCAAGAACGACTCGAATCGGATTTATGCCTGTTACGTTGCGTACTGTGAGTTCTGGGTCATCATTCAGGACTGTATTCACTCCCACAAGAACAGCATCATTCTCAGCCCGCAGTTTATGTGCATACGTTCTCGACATTATGCCCGTAATCCATTTGCTGCTCCCGTTGGGTAAACATAATCTCCCGTCTAACGTCATTGCCGCCTTCAGTGTGATGAAGGGACGATGATACTTATGTGCGAAGATGAAACCGCGATTGATATTCTTAGCTTCACGTTCAATTTCTGAATCCGATTCCGTAACCTTTATTCCTGCTTTGCGTAATATCTCTATGCCTCGTCCATTCACTTTGGGATTCGGATCTCGCATCGCAATTACGACTTCAGATACTCCCTCTTCAACCAGACGATTAGCACACGGAGGAGTCTTGCCGTAATGACTGCATGGTTCAAGCGTAACATATACTGTTGAGCCTCGAACACTCTCATTGTGATTCATTGTATCATTTATCGCTTCTATCTCCGCGTGTGAATGTCCGTAACGTTTATGCCAGCCTTCTCCGATAATCCTTCCGTCTTTCACTATCACACAGCCTACCATAGGATTGGGCGATGTCTTTCTTAATCCGAGTGAAGCTAACGATAACGCACGGCGCATATATATATTATTTTGTAAAATATTAATGCCTCCAGAGATTTTTTTCGTGTATTCTACAATGTTAGGTGTAATATTTACAATCATTTTTATCTGGGGAGGATTCTTTTCACCTTGAATGTCATAAATATAAAATTTTTACGGATAATGTTCATCTCATTTCTGCTAATCTCACTTTCACCTTCTTCTTCATATTCAGCTTCAGGAACACGAAGCATCAAAAGCACATACGACATCATAATCGCAGGAGCAGGTACAGGTGGAATATCAGCAGCAATTCAGGCCGCAAGAATGGGTGTTAATGTTCTCGTTGTTGAATCAGGTTCATGGGTTGGAGGTCAGGCTACAGCAGCAGGAGTTTCAACAATGGACGACATGAGCAGACAAATGAGCGGAATATACGAGGAGTTCATTACGAGACTGAAGAACTATTACGATTCACGAGGCAAGTCTATGGGCACTGCATACTGGACATCAACAAGAAGCATTGCATTTGAGCCGCATATAGGACAGGACGCATTAATCGCGATGATAAACGATGCACGCAGACGGGGCACGATAGACTTCATGATGAACTCGAACATAATCGCTGTCGAAAAAGATAAACGAAGGGTAACAGGAGTAACAGTTCAACTGCCGGATAAATCAACACGAAGATATACATGCAAAGTTCTGATTGATGCAACTGAATACGGAGATATATTGCCGCTCTCAAAGACGCAGTACAGAATCGGCAACAGTGTATCGAAATTTCCGAATTCAGACTCAATGATTCAGGATATAACATGGACAGCGATACTCAAAAAATATCCGGCAGGTGTTCCGAATTATCTGCGACCTCTTTCTCCATTACCAGGCTACGAACTTGCAAAACGAAACTATGAGAGCTTCGTTACCGCAGACGGCTTCAACTTCAGGAACAAATACCCCGTTGATACTCCCGTGAACTTCGCAACGCATAATTCATACAGAGGGCTTCCTGATTCATCGAACCCGTATAACTATGATGCTGACAGAGCCACAAGAGAATACATCACGAAGACCAGCGTGAACTGGGCAAATGATTATCCAGGAACGTATTCATGGAACGGACGAAGAGGACTTCCTATAGCATATCTTGAGGATAGGAACTTACGTTTGCAGGTTGAACGTGAAGCACTCATTAAGACATTGCACTTCATCTACTATATACAGCATGAACTAGGCGAGGACTGGTCAGTTGCAGATGATGAATACAATAACAGAATTCTCCCTGAAGCAGCTCGTACACTTCCTCGTGAATGGCAGGAGATAGCACGACATATGCCGCCCATGCCCTATGTACGGGAAGCACGAAGGATAATCGGAAAGCATACGCTGACCTCACATGAGATTCTGCAAAATTCACTGAGCTATCGTGATGGTCAGACGAGTCATGAGTTTCCTGATGCAATTGCAATCGGAGGTTACATTCTCGATTTGCACGGAGCAAATACGGATTCAGATATGGAATGGGAATTCAATGAACGTTCAAGCTCATCGATAACGAACAGGCCAAGAGGGCCGTTTCAAGTTCCTATGAGCATTCTGATTCCAGAGGATACGGACGGATTGATTGCGGCAGAGAAGAACATATCAGCCTCACGTCTTGCGGCAGGTGCATTACGTCTTCAGCCCATAACCATGATGACAGGACAGGCAGCCGGAGCATTAGCGGCATTTTGTGCGAGGGAGAATAAACTTCCGAAAGAGATTCATGCAATACAAGTTCAATGGGAACTACTGAACTCAAATGTAGATTTATCATTGTGCCATTACTCCGACGTTCCTGAAGATCACCCTGCAAATAAGAGCGTGCAGATCTCTAATATTCATGGCCTCATCCCTGCGAATGAATATCCTCATGCACCGTCATTCAATTTAGGCTGGATTGAAGACCCTGTGATTGCTATGGCAGTAATCAGAGGAGCAGACAAAGGAGTATTCGGAGTGAACGACATGATAACGAAGCTGGATACGAATGGAATATTAGATCGTGCGAGGGCATCAGCAGGTGTATCAGGAGAATGGGAAGTATTTGACGATAAACTTCATAATTTCGTCTCAAGGGGAGATTTTGCGAAGGCCGTATGTGATGCATTCCCTAACTTGAAGAATGCAAAATACGACAAGAATGTGCGGATACCATTCAGAATCAGCAAGCACAGAAATTCGGAGTACGTGAATATTCTCGCTAGACTTGGAGCACTTGAGATATACAGACGTGATTCAGAGTTCAGATACGGAAGCCCTGTAACAAAAGGTGAAGCAGCAGATATAGTAGTGAAGGCGGCAGTGATAGCGTCAGGAATATAAAAAGTGAAATTGTTCCCCTGAGATTAATGTTCAGGGGAATCCTTTTTCAGATTTTTCAGCAACGATAACGACATAACGATAAACGACAATATTATTCCGCACGTTGATGCATTCAGTCTCACTCCTGCAATAACAATCCCGCCTCCGAAACCTCCAAATGTCATGTACACAGTCAATCCTACACTGAGAATTGCCGAAAGAACTGCACCGAAATTAGATGCACGTTTAGTGAACAGTCCGAAGATTAACGGAGCAGAAAGAGATACGCTCATGAGTGAATAGAATATCGTTAATGCAGAGATTATGCTTTCAAGTTTCAATGCGAGAAACACACCGATAATCCCGCAGATTAAACTTGTGATTCGCGATGACCATAATAATTTTTTGTCGCTGATATTCGGATTAATGAACCGTCTGTATAAATCATTCACGAGAGAACCTGCCAGCATGTATAACACTGTATCTGCTGTGCTGACCTCTGCGGCAAATATGGCGGCTAATGCGATAATTGCGGCATAGAACGGCATCATATTTTTCATTGCTGTGGGCAAAGCTAAATCTGCGCGGGTCAAATCAGGGAAACATGAATACGCACACATTCCGATTAAGACGGGAATAACTGCAAATATAAGCTGAACGATTCCATTCATGGCCGTACCGATTTTGATTGCACGTTCATTCTTTGCGGCGAAAACTTTTCCGATTAGACCAGGCGATATGAAGAACGAAGGCACAAGCATAACGATATATCCGATTATGGCAGAGCTACCCATTCCGAAGAAATCAAAATATGATTCGGAACTAACACTTGCATGAACGCCTTCAATACCTCCTGCGTAACTCCATGCATACGGCAATGCGATGATGAACCCGATTAGAATCACTGCAACCTCAATGATATTCACGATTGCACTCGACAATAACCCTCCTGCGGCGAAATATAATGTCGTAACGATTGCACCCGCTATTACTCCCTGTGTCTTCGGAACATCAGCAACAACTTCGAGTATCCATGCGATGCCCAGTAACTGACCTGCGAATAGTGCGAGTGTCCCCACAGACATCATGAGTGAAATTACACCTGAGAAAAATTTACTGTAACGTTCATCAAGATAATCACTGAGAGTATAAAAATTATGTTCGCGTGATATTCTCCAGATTCGAGGGCCTACGATGAACGCAAGTATCATTGAACCTATTCCTGCACTCCCAATCCACCACCATGCGGAGAGGCCATGCTGATACGCTAAGGCAGTAACACCTACAGTTGAACCTGCACCGAGATTAGCGGCAATGAGAGTTGTGAACAATAAGCCGGAACTGAAATTCCTTCCGGCAACAAAGAAATCCGATGCATTCTTCGCACGCCTGCCGATAAACGCACCGAGAGCAACAAGAATTACGGCATAGATGATAATGAAAGTGAGCATGTGTGAATCGAATCCTCCCTGAGACGCAAAAATCCCCCCGCCTAGATTTATTTCTAAACAGGGGAATAATTTCGTCCGTCGTCTTAAAAAATTTCTGGCTGGGAATCAGGGATTCGAACCCCAATTACTTGATCCAGAGTCAAGCGTGCTGCCGTTGCACCAATTCCCAATTTTGATTTTTATTCTGTGTGTCTTAATCTCTAAGCACTCGTGAAATTTTATCAGTTAAAACTTTTTTGTCAACTTTGCGATATAATTTCTTTCATGTATAAGTTATTCATTAAACGTATTCTCGATGTCATTCTTTCATTACTGGCACTGTTCATTCTCGCAGTTCCGATGTTGATTTTTGCGCTCATCATTAAACTTGAGGATAAAGGCCCTGCATTCTTCAGGCAGAAACGAATCGGGAAGGGCAAAAAATTTTTCATGATGTACAAGTTCAGGTCTATGAAGATGAATACGCCTCATGATACGCCGACACATTTGCTCGATAATCCCGAACAGTATATCTTGAAATGCGGAAGATGGATGCGGAAATATTCGATTGATGAACTGCCGCAGATATTCAATATTCTGAAGGGTGATATGTCAATCGTCGGACCAAGACCAGCATTATGGAATCAGGATGATTTGATTCGTGAACGTGATAAATACGGTGCGAATGATATACGTCCAGGTTTAACAGGATGGGCACAGATTAACGGACGCGATGAGTTAGAGATTACCGAGAAGGCCAAGTATGACGGTGAATATGTTCAGCGTGAATCCTTCATGTTCGATTGCATGTGCATAATACGAACAATAACGAACGTCTTCACTCATGAAGGAGTAGTTGAGGGCGGAACAGGCAGCATTGAGAAGCGGACATGATGAAGCAGAATAATCGTAACAGCTCACAGTTCGTAATCTTCGGCAATCCAATAGGAGGATTCCTTCCTTCAGCAAAATCACACGGTGCAATTCTGAGCACTAACATCACCAGCAGATTCATTGATAAGATTTTCCGAATGCATACGTCATGGAAGTTAAACAGAATAATTGAGCTTCCGTTTCATTCTGTGTGGGACAGAGTGATATTGAATGATTCAGGCATATCATGTGATAAGAAAGCATATTTTATTTTCCAGGACGGATTTAGACTTGCATATTCACGGAATTATCTGAAGCATGGATTGCAGGCTGATATTCTATTTCAGAGACCCTGTTGATGATACTCAAAGCGAATTAATGGAACGCTGGCATCATATGAAAGATTATTACGATGCTGGGATCACATTCAACCGAAGCGATGCTGAAAAACTTGGATTGCTATTCATGGATTACTGGCCTTGTGTACTGCCTGAGAAGAAATTTGAACCAGAGCATCAGACTGATGTGTTCTTTGTAGCTCAGGCTAAAGACAGAATGAGCAAAATACTTTCTGTTTATGAGAAATTGAAAGGTGCAGGTCTGAGATGTGATTTCTGGGTATCAGGAGTTCCTGATAGTGAACAGAGATATGCTGATGATATACATTATGTGAGCCGACGCACAACGAATTTCCTGACATACGATGAAGTTCTGCAGCATGTCATGAATACAAAATGTGTACTGGAGATATTGCCATTCAATCAGAATTACAGTTCACTCAGGGTAAATGAATCTCTATGGTATCGCAAAAAATTACTCACAACGAATCTCGAAGCTCCAACTGAATGGTTCTACAATTCTGAAATTGTGCAGGTATTCAGCGATGCAGAAGACATAGACACGGAATTTATTTCACGACCGTTAAGCCCTGAAGACGAACACAGAATCTATGA